>CAWBCI010000045.1:0-60685 GCA_963787195.1 uncultured Bacteroidales bacterium | reverse complement strand
ATCTTTATTCCGTGAAGAACTTGTGTGGGCAGTCTTCGAAGTATGGCTTGAAGATGAAGAGCTTGTATTATAAGTATAGTTGGGGGAAGGGAATACCACAAGGCGTTGTCCCGGCCGGATCAGGGTGCTACGCAGACCGTTCCATTGTTTAAGCTGGTTGATGGAAACATGATATTTTCTCGCGATGAGGCCCAGGTTTTCGCCTGAATGGACTATATGCACGGTCCGATCGGAAGCTTTTTTGATCTCTGCCAGTATCTTTTCTTTTTCCATACCACTCTTGCTCTTGTAATTATACAAGGCGTTTTCATTATCAATAAAGGCATTGATATACTCTTTAGGCAAGCGCAGGGAATAATCTTTCCCGTCATAAGCAGGGATCAGTGAAGCTTTATAAAGGGGATTTAAGTATTTGACTTCCTCCAGGGGTATATTCAGCATTTCTGAAATCTGGTCAAAGGCAAGAGGTTGAGTAACATGGACTGTATCGATGCCATCATAAAGGATACCGGGATTTAGCGGATATAAATTATGTTCCTGGGCATAGTTCATAACATAAACCACGGCAATGAAAGCGGGCACATAGCCCCGGGTTTCCCTGGGCAGGAAAGGCCAGATAGCCCAGTAATTCTTTACTCCTCCCGCCCGTCTTATGGCTTTGTTAACATTCCCCGCGCCAGAATTGTAGGCAGCCAGCACCAATGACCAGTCACCATATATGGCATAGAGGTCCTTCAAATGGCGGCAGGCCGCATCGGTGGCTTTATAGGGATCAAAACGTTCATCAATGACGGATGTTACCTTCAGTCCATATAGTTTGCCTGTGTAATACATGAACTGCCAAAGGCCTTTGGCCCCGACCCTTGAACCGGCCGTTGGATTTAATGCCGATTCAACTACAGGCAGGTATTTAAACTCCAGGGGTAAATTATATTTATCCAGGGACTCCTCAAAAATCGGGAAATAGATCTCTTTCAATCCCAGTACTTTGGAAGTCAGCTCCCGTTTCTTAACTGCATATAATTCAATATAGTTCCTGATAGTCTTATTGTATGTCAGTTCGATAGGGGTCTGCTCATTCAGAAGTTCAATCCGGGCCGCGTATGTCGAATCATTATAATTGGGGATATAACCTAAGGCAAAATGATAAATATTCAGGATGGATGTATCGGTAGTGAAATAATAGTTTTTAAAGTACGGTATATGGCTCAGGCTGTCAAGCATCATAACCGACTCCGATTCATTTACGATCTTCTCAGCTTCTACAGAGTCATTTAACATCTCCAGTGCCTTTCCCTGAAGGCTGTCAGCATTATCAATACTGTCAGAGCCATAAACCTGGTCCTCCGTCAGTAAAGAATCGGCAACCTGGCCGAAAACAGAAGTCTCGAAAGGGGAAATATAAAACAAGAAGAGGATGAGTGTGAATGTGAGTATGCGAGTAGTTGAATTCATCGTAAATTTCTGGTATTAATCAAATTAAATATGAGTTCGAAAGTATAAAAGTAAAATTCATCCTCCCTCATTCTCAGATGCAAATGGTATAAATATTAACACTGCAAAGTTAAGAAAATTGTTTTGAGCTATTAAATATTGTTCCGAAAGGGAGCTATATCCTGCCTTTTAAAAGGGTGCAGGAGCCAGGATTAGCCATATCCGGCAGAAAAAAATCACTACCTTTACAATAAAATCAGGAAAATGCGCGGAGATCCCCGATTATATGAAGTATTGGATGAACTGGACATCAGCTTTGATTATTATGAACATCCGCCCGCTCCAACCATTGAAGAAGCTCTTCGGAATTGGAAAAACATAAACTCAACCCATTGCAAGAATATTTTTTTCAGGAACCACAAAGGGAATCGTCATTACCTTGTGATTATGGAATATTCCCGCCCCCTGGCTATCCATGGGCTTGAAAAGCGGCTGAAACAGGGGAAATTATCTTTTGCCTCCCCGCCCCGTCTGATGAAATATCTTGGGGTTGCACCGGGTTCTGTTTCAGTATTCGGACTCCTCAATGACACCGAAAACCACGTACATGTATTCCTGGATGCGGAACTCGCAGATGCCGAAAGACTCAGTTTTCATCCCAACGACAATACGGCAAGCCTGGTGATAAGCCACGAAGGTTTTATGAAATTCCTGAAATGGTCAGGCAACACTTATGAGTTTCTAAGGCTCGATCAGGCGGAGGAATAGAGTTCCAGGAAGCTTAAGTTTTATCATGGAGATCAGGTCCTCTTGAATATCCTCTTCAAGGCCGAATCTTTATCATACTCTTTATCATCCGAATAGTAACCATAACCGTAGCCATATCCATATCCGTAGCCATAACCGTAGCCATAGCCATAACCGTAGCCATATCCATATCCGTAAGAACCTTTGGTCAGCTTTACATCGTTGATGATGATCTGGATATTGGGAAGATTACGGGCTTCAATATCTTTGATGATGGCAGTGAACACTTTTTTCATCGTATAACCCTGGCGCACCGCTATGAGGTTGGAGTCGGTATATTTCATCAGCAGGAAGGCATCGGTAACCAGCCCTACCGGCGGGGTGTCGATAATGATATAGTCGTAATCCTCCTTCAGCCTCTTGAATAATTCATCGGTCTTTTCCGATGCGATCAGCTCTGAAGGGTTGGGCGGTACTGGTCCCGCCATAATGATATCGAGATTTTCAATAAAGGAATGCTGAATAATATCTTCATATTTGCTTTTACTGATCAGGTAGGAGCTGATCCCTTCAGTATTGGAAAGCCCGAAATCCTGGTAAATCTTGGGTTTTCGCAGGTCAAACCCGAGCAGTACCGTCTTCTTCTTGTAAAGGGCAAAAATTGAAGCCAGGTTGATGGACACGAAAGTCTTTCCCGCGCTTACCATGTCAGAAGTTATCAGCACGGTCATTTTTCCCTTTCCTTTTCCTATGAATTGCAGGTTGGTGCGGATCGAACGGAATGACTCAGAGATGGAAGATTTGGGAGATTCAGCTACCACGATGGTGCTCAGCCGGTTGCTGTGGATCACATGCCCAATTATCGGCAAGTTAGTTACGTTTTCTATATCTTTCCTTTCAATAATCTTATCATTCAGATAATCTTTACCAAAAATATACACGATCGGAAGTATAAGCCCCAGGATGATGGCGATCATATAATTCAGGCTCTTCTTGGGATAAACCGGAGAAGATTTGAGTACCATGGCCGGGTCAATGACCTCGTTGTCTGAAACATTGGAAGCCTTGGTGATCTGGGCTTCAGCTCTTTTCTGTTGAAGAAAATTGAAAATATTGTCGCTCAGTGTGAATTTCCGTGTATAGCCCAATAATTCCCTCTGAGTTTTAGGCAGCACGGTGAGCTTATTAGTAATAGTGCCGATCCGATGGTTGATATCCCTTATTGCAATATCAGAATTCACGATAATATTCTGAATGTTCTCAAATAAAGCTTTTTTGGTATTGTTGATCTTCATATCCAGGGCGATCACGCTCGGGTTTTTCTCCGTGGAAGTATAGAGCATTTCCGCTCTCTTGGAATATGAATTCGACAATTCCTGGATCAGACTTGTGGTGAGCGGATCATCAATACCCATAGCGGAAGGGACCACCAATCCCTGCTCAACTCCTTTATTTTGATTAAGATAACGTTTAATAGTTTTATAATACTTGGATTTGACGTCCAGGTCAGCCTTTTGTTTTTCCAGGTCATTCAGATAATCAAAGGATTGTTGTCCCTGATAATTAATATCCATTACCTCATTGGCAGACCTGAAATCCTGGAGTTGCATTTCGGCAAGATTAAGTGAATCGCTGATTTCGGTAAGCTGATCATCAATAAAACGTATGGTATTGATGGCGATTCTGTTCTTTTTTTCCAGACCGACAGCCAGGTATTCATCCGTGAGCATGTTCAGGAAAGTCACTGCCTTGGCTTCATTGAATCCCCTTAGGGATAGTTCAAGTATGGACGCGTCTTTATTAATAGGTTCTATTTTATAACTTTTGTAAAGCGTAATCAGAGACTTCAGGTCTTTCATTACAAACTTCAGATTTCGTGACTTTTCTTTTTCCATGTCCGACTGGTCAAGCAGGATCACGCGAAAACTATAGGCTGTATCGGTAAATTGCTCTCCAAAGAAAAGAGTATCGGATAAATAAATGGAATGGGCATTTTCCGGTGCTGATTTAAAAGTCTTATAATCATAAAGCGAAACATCTTCGGCCTCGGCCTGGATCGCGAATTTGGAGCTTGACAGAACTTTGATGCTGAATTCCACGTTTACCGGCTGAAGGTGATTGGTATCATAAATCACCATAAAAGGACTGTCATGATACAATTCTTTGGAAATAAAATCTTCTTCTTCATAATAAGAAATGAAGAAATCAAGATTTCGTATGGTCCGGTCAACCAGGGAATAGGAATTCAGGATACCGATTTCATTTTCAAGGTTTTGCTGGGTGTTTTTAAATCCCAGGCCGATTAGTTGCTGGGGATCAATGTCTCCCCGGTCCGACCTTACAAGAACAGTGGTTTTGACCTCATAAACCGGCTTGGTATATTTATTAAATAGGAAGGCGATTACCAGCGCCACAAAGATGGTAATCACAAAGAAATACCAATAGCGGTATATCTTGTAGAACAAAGCTTTATAGTCAAAAGCTTCTTCCTGCTGTTGCTGGTAAGTTTTAATGACGTCGTTTTCCACAGTTTGTTAATTTGTTTTAAAGAAATTAATGAGCAATAGAGTAGTCGTGATTGTAGTAAATATGAGGGTATAGGGAAAATTAGCAAAGGAGAATTGTTTTCCTCGGATAGGTTCAACATAAATGAGGTCATTGGGGTTCAGGTAATAATGATCAGATTCCACAATATTCCGGTCGTTCAGGTTGAGCCGGTAAGTTTTAAAACCATCGTTTACTTCTCTCATCAACAATACATTGTTCCGTTTCGCAAAGTCCGTCAGGTCGCCGGCCATTCCGATAGCTTCGAAAATGGTGATCTTATCCTGGTATATCAAATATTTACCCGGGTTTTTCACTTCTCCCAGCAGGGTAACCCTGAAATTGGCCAGTTTCACTATTACGGAAGTGTTTTTGACATATTCATCCACCTTTTTCTGGATCACATTACGTATGGAATCGATTTCCAGGTTTTGGATCATGAGCTTGCCTATCAGCGGAAACTCGATGTTACCGTCACCGTCGACGAAATAGCTGTTGAGATAAATACCGGCTTCAGTATAGTAATTGGTCATTCCTTCTTTTTCATCGAAAGCATAGGAAGTATTGTCAATGCTGGAGATCCGTATATACAGATTATCTCCGGGCTGGACCTTGTAATTTTCCGGCCTTTTATTGGTGAACCTGGTTTTTACCGTATCCGATTTGGAGAGGTTCTGGAAGTATAATATCTTTTTCTGGGGTACGCAAGAAGAGAGGAGTATGACTGCAAGCAATGATATAATTCCGGTATATTGGGATAATCTGGAAATTTGTTTCATTCTTATAATTATAGAATAATGAAAATTTTAAAACTAAAAACGCACAAATTCTGCACTTTGCAAAAGTAGAGTTTTTGATCCTAAATGCAAAACGATAAAATTATTTGTTCTCAACTCATTAATTTCTGATAAGTTTGCCACCAGCGGTCCGGTATATTATTCCCGCAGGCGGTCTGATAATCGCTGTAAGAACATGGCACCAGGTGATGCCTGTCATAACGGCCCGGGTTTTTGGTCCTCACCGGCACTTCCATCCACCAGCGGTCGCTTTTTTTACTTTTATAAAAAACGATCTGATCTTTAAATTCCTTCATAGTCACAAAGAATTTTACAAAGTCCTCACCCTGTACTGAAGGAAGATCATTTTTACGGTTATAGAAGCCATCTATGAAATACCAGATCATTTGGCTGATGAGCTGGGCGGTCTGTTGTAATCGGTCAAGATGGGGATTATATTCGAAGATACCTACGGACGACATCTTGTCGCTCAGACCTGCATAGCGCATAACCTGACAGATTTCTTCCCCGTAAAAGCCGTTCGGGCCTGCATTTCCGTTTCCGGGTGCATCCGACAGGCGGACCGAGGAAATGTCGACAGAGAGCATATCAGCATTTCGCACCATGGGCTCAACCTCTTCCATACCCGAGCGGACCATGCCGAGACGGTAAGTATCGAAGAAGAGGTTTTTCATGAGCGTGATAGCTTCCTGTTCAACAAAATATGTTTGATAGCCTATATTGGTAAAATTGAAAAGGAAATTAGGCTGTTGAAGAATGATCTTGCTCAGGTATGAATGGGAATCAAGCTGTATATCACTGGGCCCCAGGTCAAAGCATGAATCCACTGCCGCAATGTTTACGATCCGGCTGAGTTTTTCATAAGCCCTGTACTGGGCAAAAGTCAGGTCCTGACCGCCGCCAATAATAATGGGAACTATATTTCTTTCAAGTAATTCAACCAGAATAGAGCTGAGGGCGAAATAGGTGTCTTCAATTGTATGGCCTTGCAAGAGGTTCCCGAGGTCGGCCATACGCAGTTCGAAATTACCCTCAAATAGTTTATAAAATTCATTTCTTACACTATCCGGTGCCTCAGCACATCCGCTGTTGTTCACAGCACTGCGGTCTTCTTTAACACCGAATATAACCAGGTCAACATTTTCCAGATCCGGAAAGTCATCCGCCTGTAGGTAAGCTTTTACCACATCACCCAGTTTCTTGCGCCTTGTCCTTGCAGAATAGTTATAACCATTCATACGGATCGGTTCAAAAAAGATCGAAATATCCATTCAGGTTTAGTTAAACGGGAAACATTAATATATGGGTTTGACGGAGGTGGTCTATCAGAGTCCAAAAATAATTTTAAAAGATGTTAAATCAAAATCCTATTTCGAGGATTTTTTTTTCTTGAATCCGGCTTTTTTGGGGCTGGACTTCTCCTGGGTACTTATAATCTTCATACATTCTTCCAGGCTGAGCTTTGCCGGGTCTTTATCTTTAGGTATCTTATAATTACTTTTTCCTACTGCAATATAGGGGCCGTAACGTCCGTTCAGGACCAGAATTTTTTCTTCCCCCTCGAATTCCTGTATGATTTTCTCCTTGTCAGCTATCCTTTTAGCCTTAATGATCTCCACGGCCCTCTCCTGGGTGATGTTCGCCGGATTATCTTCTTTACCCAATGAAAAATATTGATTGTCATGTTTCACGTAAGGACCGAATTTCCCAACCGCAACGGTCATTTCCTTCTCTTCAAAGTTACCCAGCTTACGTGGAAATTTAAATAATTCCATGGCATCTTCAAGGGTGATGTTCTCCATACTCTGTCCCTTTTTCAAACCGGCAAAGCGCGGTTTGTCAGGGCTTTCGGTTTCACCTATCTGCACTACCGGCCCAAAACGGCCTATTTTAACATATACATTTTCCCCGGTTTTGGGATCCTGGCCCAGCAGTTTTTCCCCGCTGAATTTCCGGGAAGTTTCTTCTGTCTCAGCTATCTGCTTATGGAAGGGGACGTAAAAATTATCGATCATCTCACTCCATACTTTTTTTCCATCGGCAATCTTATCAAAGTCCTTCTCTACGTTCGCTGTGAAGTTATAGTCAAGAATATTACTGAAGAAGTTTAAAAGAAATTTATTCACTACCGTTCCGAGGTCGGTCGGAAGCAACTTTCCTTTTTCAAAACCAGCTTTCTCCGATTTAATCTGTTCAGCAATCACGTCATTTTTCATAGTGATTACGGTAATTTCACGCATAAATCCTTCGACTTCCCCTTTTTCAACATATTCCCTTTTCTGAACGGTCGATATAGTCGGAGCATAAGTACTCGGCCTTCCGATGCCGAGTTCTTCCAGTTTTTTTACCAGGCTGGCTTCGGTATAGCGACGGGGAGGAATAGTGAAACGTTGTTCAGCATCTATCTGTATTAGTCCGGGTTTGTCACCCTTTACAAGCGGAGGAAGAAGTGCCCGGCCCTTATCATCGCCTTCTTCGTCTGAGGATTCCCGGTAAACTTTCAGGAAACCGTCGAATTTAATGACTTCACCGGAAGCAATAAATTCCTGATCATTTGTTGATATGCTTATATTGACTGAGGTTTTTTCGAGGAGGGCATCACTCATCTGGGAGGCTATCGTCCGCTTCCAGATAAGTTCATAAAGTTTTGATTGTGCATTATTCCCGCTGACAGTCTGATTGTTCATGTAGGTCGGCCGGATAGCTTCATGGGCTTCCTGGGCGCCTTTCGACTTGGTGGAGTACTGGCGGGTCTTCACATAATCTTCACCATAAAGGTTTTTGATCTCATCCTTGGCCATACTCAGGGCCAACTTGGAAAGGATCACCGAGTCGGTCCTCATATAAGTGATAAATCCGGCCTCATAAAGCTGCTGGGCTATACGCATGGTGTTGGCAACTGAAAAACCAAGCTTACGGCTGGCTTCCTGTTGCAGGGTAGAGGTGGTGAAAGGAGGTGCCGGAGATTTTTTAGCCGGACGGGTTTCTACTGAAGTAACCTGGTAAGCAGCTCCTTTACATTTTTCCAGGAAGGCAAGAGCTTCTTCTTTCGTTTTATACCTGAGTTGGAAGCTCAGCCTCAAAAAGGAAAGTTTTGCCCTCTTTTGTGATATCAAATTCAGCAGTGATCCGGTAGGCTGAAGTGGTATTGAATTTTTTGATTTCTTCTTCTTTCTCAACGATCAGCCTGACAGCTACCGATTGCACCCTGCCTGCCGAAAGGGACGGTTTTACTTTTTTCCAGAGCAGAGGTGACAATTCGAATCCAACCAGTCGGTCCAGCACCCTGCGGGCAGTCTGGGCATTCACCAGGTCCTGGTCTATCTTCCGTGGATTTTCAATGGCTTCGGTAATGGCCGATTTTGTAATTTCGTGAAAAACAATCCGCTGTATCTTAGATTGATCCAGTTCAAGGGCTTTCATCAGGTGCCATGAAATAGCCTCTCCTTCACGGTCCTCATCAGTCGCGAGCCAGACAATTTCGGCTTCCTGGGCAATCTTCTTCAGATCAGCCACAATTTTTTTCTTATCCACCGAGATCTCGTACTGGGGCATATAACCGTTTTCAATATCAACTCCCAGGGCCTTCTTGGAGAGGTCCATTACATGTCCGAAACTCGATTTAACAGAGTAATCCTTCCCAAGAAAACGTTCTATCGTCTTTGCTTTTGCCGGAGATTCTACTATGACGAGGTTTTTAATCATTTTCTGCTTGTTTGTCGAAATTAACGTTTAGAATAATTTTTTGTTCTTGATCAGTAGAATTAGTAAATCTGAGTTGCCGGTTTATCTCCTCTTATTATATGTACCGGCTATATATTGTAATTCAGCTTGATTTTTCAGGATGTGTTTTTCAGATGATGGATTTGTATTGCCGGATAATCATGTATTGAATTATCATATGCCTTCCTTAAATCAAATTCGATTTTTAGAATTCCATCAATTTTTATAACACTTGTATATTCAACATATAAAGAACACATTCTTCAGGAATTTATTCGATAAAGTAAACCCTGGCTATTTTTTAGCCCGCAAAGGTATAATTTTTATAATTAATCAACTTTCTGAATAATTATACCTGTCGATCAGGCAATTTTTTATTTTTTTTTGAATTTCTGAAGGAAGAAATGTGCTAAAAGCTCAATAAATCGGCTTAAACATCCGAAAGGGCTGATTCCAGGGAATCAAATTTATGATGATAGTCTTCCATAGAACGCCGGATAATTTCATGGGCTTCATCAATCCCGAAAACATGTGAAATTTCAACATGTCTTTCATGTCCGGGGAGATCTTTATAGGTAAGAAAATAATGTTTCAGACGGTCGATGACCAGCTCGGGGATGTCGGCGATATCCCTGAAGTGGCCGTAAACTGTATCATTGTAAAGCACGGCAATGATCTTGTCGTCCGATTCATTTCCGTCTATCATCCGGAAACCACCTATAGGTCGGGCTTTTACGAGGATATCCCCGTGAGCGATTTCCTTTTCGGTGAGTACGCAAATATCGATAGGATCACCATCGCCTTTGATATCCTTACGGCCGGTTTTTTCCTGGCAAAACTCGGCAACCCTCAGGGAGCTGAAAGTCTGCGGAATAAAACCATAGAGGGCCGGCACCACATTGGAATATTTCTGAGGACGGTCTATTTTCAGATAACCGCTTACTTTGTCGATCTCATACTTCACTGTGTCGGTAGGGACCATTTCGATGAAGGTTGTAATCACTGCAGGCGCTTCTTTGCCTATATCCACACCATGCCATGGATGTGATTTATAACGAAGGCCCATCAGGCGGCCGATAGGGTCCATCAATATGTTTGACATAATAACTTGTTTATTGAAGTTTGATATTTGTTGGTTGAAGAGAGAAAAATCAATTTAAACCTTAAAACCTTAATTTTTTTGCAAAGGTATATTTTTTATCGAAAGAAGAATGGAGGCATTTAGTGTATAAATCAATCGGCCAGCCGCTTGGGGTTCTCACTCAGAAAGCTTTTCCAGCCGCTGAATTTTTTACCCGTGCCCTGAGTGCTCTTCTGGAAATAATGACAAACCGCCACTGCCAGCCCATCGGTGGCATCAAAGGATTCAGCGGCTTGATTATGTTTGAGCAAGGTCTGAAGCATGCTGGCCACCTGTTCTTTGGAAGCATTTCCATTGCCGGTGATCGACTGCTTGATCTTACGGGGGCTGTATTCGATAATAGGGACCGATTGTGAGAGCGCTGCCGCAATTGCAACGCCCTGGGCGCGGCCCAGTTTCAGCATCGACTGCACATTCTTGCCGAAAAAAGGAGCCTCAATAGCCAGTTCGTCGGGATGATATTCCTGAATAAGGGATAAGGTACGATCGAAGATCCGCTTCAGTTTAACGGCATGATCACCTATTCTTCCAAGTTTCAGAACACCCATTGCGAGTAGCTCTATTTCCTTATCTTTGACGAGGATTATCCCGTAACCCATAATATTGGTTCCGGGGTCTATTCCCATGATAATGCGTTCGGTAGCCAAGTGTTTAAGACATATTAAATGAAGGTAAGCGCAAAGATACATAAAACCTACAATTACCTGATCCGGCTCTTGATGATCCTGGCTACCTATGGCTTTATTTACCGGCAGATATTTTACCAGCAAAAGCTGCATGAACTGGAACTTTCATTTGAAGCTCTATTCAAAGGTGGACACCAAAAGTTATACCTGATAACGGTGGCTTTGCTCATGCTGGTGAACTGGGGCCTGGAATCTCTGAAATGGAAAATACTCATTGCTAAAATTGAAAAGGTTCCCTTTTTCAGGGCTTTTCAGGCAGTACTTACGGGCACCTCGGTGAGCATGTTCACCCCAAACCGAACCGGTGATTACCTTGGAAGGGTCTTCATACTTGAAAAAGCCAACAGGATCGAAGGCGCCCTTCTTACCATTATCGGCAGCATCAGCCAGGTATTGATAGTCGTCTGTGTGGGTCTTTTCAGCTTTCTTTCATTCTTTTATGAATTCCTTCAGACCTCAAACCGGATGAATAACTACCTGATAAGCGGGATGGTCCTGCTAATTCCAATCCTGGTATTTAGTTTTCTGTTTGCCTATTTCAATATAGCTTCCCTGATTAATTTCCTGAAAACATATTTCCCCCGAAGATGGGAGAAATTCGCCCAGCACTTAAATGTGTTTACGAAATTTTCTGCGAAAGAACTTCTGATCATACTGTTTATAAGCGCTTTGCGTTATCTGGTTTTTTCTGTCCAGTTCTATCTGCTGCTTCGCTTTATTAATATTAAGCTTCCTTTTTCAATTGCATTAGTACTGATAGCAGTTATTTATCTTATCATGACAGTCATCCCGACCATCACTCTGACTGAATTGGGCATAAGGGGCTCGGTTGCGGTTTATATAATAGGTGTTTATTTTAAACAGGTGAATATAAGTTATGATTCGCTGAATGCAGATATCTTCACAAGCTCTTCCCTGCTCTGGTTCATTAATCTGGTAATCCCGGCCATTTTGGGAACCTTCTTTATTTTCCGGCTTAAATTCTTCCGAAAATAGAACCCATATGCAATCTCCGGGAAATATCATACTTATAATAGTAATCCTGACAGCCTTATGCTATGGGATACATATGCTGTTATTTACCTGGGGCTGGTTCCGACTGAAGGATTATAAAGGCGGTCGGTGGCATGATCCCATAAGCGTCACCGTACTTATTGCAGCCCGGAATGAGGAAAAAAGCATCGCGGGGATTTTAGTGGACCTGGCATCGCAGAATTATCCGGTGAAATTTTTGGAAGTGCTGGTTTTGGATGATCATTCGGAGGATAATACCGCGGCTTTGGTGCAGAAGTTTATCAGCCTTAATAAAACTAAGAATATCCGTCTCATACATTGTGGTGATGAGGTCAGATCAAAAAAGCAGGCCATCCGTCTGGGACTTGAACAAGCCAAAGGCCGGCTTATAATCACTACCGATGCTGATTGCACTATGGGCAGCAGATGGGTTTCGGCCTTCGTTACCGCCTATGAGCAAAACCCGGTAAAACTGATAAGCGGCCCGGTGACCTATTTATCCGGGCATAGCTTCTCAGCCACTTTTCAGAATCTTGAATTCCTGGGACTGGTAGCTTCAGGCGCTGGCGCCATAGGGGCCGGTTTCCCTATCATGTGCAACGGGGCCTGTATGGCCTATGAAAAAGAAGCTTTTATTAAGGTGGGGGGCTATGATGAAAATGAGAAATATGTTTCGGGTGATGATGTATTTCTTCTCCATAAAATAAAAAAAATGTATGGAAACAAGGCAATCACTTTCCTGAAAAACCCCGATGCGCTTGTCTTTACAACTCCACAACCTGATATCAGATCATTCTTCTCTCAAAGGATCAGGTGGGGTTCCAAAAGCTCTGCATACAGGGATATCATCGCTATTTCCACCACCTTATGTGTATTTTTATTCAATATGGCCTTATTGGCAAGTTCCGTATCCGCTTTTTTCTTTCCTGCCCTCCTGCCGCCTCTCCTGCTTTTATGGGGATTCAAATACCTGGCCGATCTCCCCTTGCTACTGGCTATAAGCGGGTTCACAGGTCAAAGGAAACTTTTGACAGGATATATCATATTTCAGCCTCTTTATGTAATCTACCTGTGCATAGCAGGAATTGCTTCCCTGTTTATGGGTTTTGAGTGGAAAGGAAGAAAAGGAAAGTAAAAAAAGTAATTTCAAATGATACTTTAAGTTCTGTTTTTCAGGATGGCTTCAGCCAGCGTCAGATCGCCCGGGTATGTAATCTTCAGATTTTGAGCCTCACCTTCGAAAAAATGTATTTTGACGCCTGATTTCTCTACCACAGCAGCATCATCGGTAAAAGCGGCAATAAGAGATTGCTTATAAGCTTTCTTGAGTATTTCAGAGCGGAAGACCTGGGGGGTTTGTACGGTGTACAGTTCGGAGCGGTCAACGATGCTGGATTCATCATTGCTGATCCTGCGGATAGTATCCCTGACAGGGATGACGGGGACGGCAGTTCCGAATTCAGCGGCAATTTCGTAGGCTTTAGCAATAAAAGCCGGGCTTAGGAGGGGCCTGACCGCATCATGTATAGCTACCAGGCTCTTTCCCTCTACCAGCGACAAAGCATTCGAGACCGAATTAAATCTTTCAGCGCCACCGGGAATCACAGAATGCGGGATTGTGAAGTCATTCTCAAGGCAAAGTTTCTCCCAGAAAACAATAAAGGCCGGATGCAGGACAATGATAAGTTTTATGTCCTCTGAGCTTAGGCTGAAGGCCCTGATTGTGTGAAAAAGAAGAGGCTCTCCCGCGAGGTTCAGAAATTGTTTGGGAATATCATTACCCAAACGTTTTCCGCTGCCACCGGCAACTATAAGCGCATATTTGGTCGGAGGAGTCATAAAAAAAGCCCCACAGTAAAGTATGTGAGGCAGGACCTTATCAGATGATCATCATCGCGTCCCCGTAGGTAAAGAATTTATATTTTTCAGCAATTGCTTCTTTGTAAGCCTCCATCAGAAAATCATAGCCTGCGAAGGCTGCTGCCATCATCATCATGGATGACATAGGCAGGTGCAGATTGGTGATGAGTGCATCGGCAACGGTAAAATCATAAGGCGGGAAGACGAACTTATTGGTCCAGCCTTTATAAGGTTTTACTTTGCCGGAAATGGTAACGGCTGTTTCGAGGGCTTTCATGGAAGTTGTTCCGACAGCAAAAATTTTGTTCCGGTTTTCCTTTGCATGATTAATGGCGTCGGCCGTGGCCGGTTCCACTATCAATTCCTCGGAATCCATTTTATGTTTGGTCAGGTCTTCCACTTCGATAGTCCTGAAATTACCCAGTCCGACATGCAGTGTAACTTCTGCATAATTAATACCTTTCAGCTCCAGGCGTTTCATAAGTTCACGACTAAAGTGCAGTCCTGCGGTAGGTGCCGCCACAGCGCCTTCATATTTGGCATAGATGGTCTGGTAACGCTCATCGTCAATAGCTTCCGCCTGTCTTTTATGCATTTTAGGCAGGGGCGTCTGTCCGAGTTCCGTGATGGTCTTTTTGAATTCTTCATAAGGTCCATCAAAGAGGAAGCGGAGGGTTCTGCCACGGGAAGTGGTATTATCGATGACTTCGGCTACCAGGGCATCATTATCCCCGAAATAGAGCTTATTGCCGATGCGGATTTTCCTTGCCGGGTCAACCAACACATCCCAGAGCCGGGATTCGCGGTTTAGTTCGCGCAGCAGGAAGACCTCTATTTTAGCGCCTGTCTTTTCTTTTGTTCCGTACAATCTGGCCGGAAACACCTTCGTATTGTTAATCACAAATACATCCCCATCAACCACGTATTCGAGTATGTCCCGGAATACCCGGTGTTCGATTTTGTGCGTTTTCCGGTTGATGACCATGAGTTTGGACTCGTCCCTGCTTTCTTCCGGGCGATCAGCGATGAGTTCAGAAGGTAAGTGAAATCTAAACTGAGAAAGTTTCATATATAGGATAAAACAAAAAGCAAAAGTAAACAAATTTTAGGCCAATGTCAACCGATGTTCATTCCCTAAGGGCGGATAATCCGCAATTTTAGAGAGTTTAGTATCATGAGTCAATACATAAGCATAAGGTTCAAACAATTAAGCAAAAATAAAGTTCAATAATTTTTATTAATCAGGAAAGTTGTGCATCTATCAGGAACTGTAACTGATCTATATTTATAGCATCTTCCAGTTCAAATTCCCCGATCCGTGTTCTGCAGAGGGAAGAAAGGTAAGCTCCTGAATGAAGTGCTTTACCAAAATCACGGGCAAGGGCACGGATATAAGTTCCTTTGCTGCATACGATCCGGAATTCGACCGTGGGGAGTTCCACCTTTTTGATTTCAAATTCATCGACAGTAATCAACTGAGGCTGAAGGGTCACCTCTTCATTCTCCCGAGCGAATTCATAGGCCCTTTTACCTTTATGTTTTTTTGCAGAATAAGCCGGTGGTACCTGTTCAAAGCTCCCCGTAAAATATTTGGCCACTTTCAGCATATCTTCTTTTGCAATATGTTTATAGTCAAAAGTTTCGCTGATAGGGGTTTCAAGATCCAGTGAAGGGGTGGTTGCCCCCATGGTAAAAGTGCCGGTATATTCTTTATCCATACCGACCAGTTCGCCGATCTCTTTGGTTTTTTTTCCGGTACAAACGATTAAAAGTCCAGTGGCAAGAGGATCCAGGGTTCCTGCATGGCCCACCTTGATATCCTTTGATCCGGTCCGGAATCGAATCATATAACGGATTTTATTGACTACGTCAAAGGAAGTCCAGCCTTTCGGTTTATTGATAAGAAGAAGTTCTCCTTCTAAAAAATTGAATGTATAACTCATCGAACCCTCTTAATCATAAATGATTAATCATCCTGCAAATATAGCGATCAATCCGATTATAAGGCAATAAATGGCAAAATAAAGCAGGTTTCCTTTTTTCACAATACCTATCATCCATTTACAGGCAAGCAATCCGGCGATAAAAGCCGCGACAAATCCTACCAGCAAAGGCATGGCACCTATACCTGATGAACTCGCCGCCTGGTAGTCTTTCAGATCCATCAGGTTGGCGCCAATTATCGGCACCAGGACCATCAGGAAGGAAAATTTGGTGACGGATACTTTTTTGTCACCCAGTAATAAACCGGTTGCGATGGTAGCCCCTGAACGGGAAATGCCCGGGAGAACTGCCACAGACTGCGCTATTCCGATTATCAGAGAATCCAGGTAGCTTATTTCCCTTTTATTTGTTTTGATTAAAAGGGTTGAGGCAAGTAAAACAGCAGTGAAAAGAAGCATGGATCCAACAAAAATGATGCGACCGTTGAAAAAAGCTTCCACTTCTTCCTTAAAAAATAATCCTAAAATCAAAACCGGAATCATTGAGATGATCAGCTTGATTGTATATTTCAGCTCTTCATTCCACTTAAATTTAAGAAGGCCCAGGATAATTTCAAGGATCTCTTTTCTAAAGACGACGAGTGTACTGAGCACGGTTGCACCATGGACAACTACAGTGAAGATAAGGCTTTTATCAGTTTTTATTCCGAGAAGGGCTTCTCCCAGCTCCAGGTGACCGCTGCTGCTGACGGGTAAAAATTCGGTTAATCCCTGTATAAGGCCCAGGATCAGTGCTTCGATTAGGTTCATTTAGATTCCTGATAGAAAATAAATTAGTTTATTGAGAAGGCTTTTTCATGATGGCAAAAATCTCTATCATATATCCTGCCAGTATAAGTATAGGGGCCAGGGTGAGCCTCTGGAAGTCAAAGATAGCCATACTGAATACTTTAGGATCATCCGATCCGCCGCCTATCATCAGAAGAAAACCGATCACGATAAAACCCAATCCGATCAGCAAGAGACGATAGTTTTGTTTTTCAAAAGCAAAACCGGCCTTGCTTTCGTTCTCTGACCCGGTCTTTAATGCCGGATTTTTTTCATGGCTGGTTTCTTTAAAGGAGGATTTCTTTTTTGCGTTCATATTGCCGGTATTGAAGGCCCAAAAATACGAATATTTATATAAAACAATTAAAAATAAAGGTCATCTTCTTTCATCCTCAAATATTTCCTGACTGCGAAAAAAGTTGAAATCCACGAAATAATGATTCCTAATAAAACCACCAGTCCGAAAAGGGTCAGGTAAAGCTGAAAATCCCGCAGATTAACCAGTTCGGGGATCTCCTGTTGTGAAAAGTATAAAATTACTCCTAAGAGGAGTATGGCGATAATGGCCGCGTAAAGGCCTTGTATTATGCCTTTCCAGATAAATGGCCGCCGGATAAATGACTGGGTTGCCCCTACCAGCTTCATCGTGCGTATGATAAAACGCCTGGAATATACCGACAAACGAATTGTATTGTTGATCAATGCAATGGATATGAGCATCAGGAGCGCGCTGAATGCCAGTAACACTATGCTGATACGCCTGATATTCTGATTGATCAGATGGACCAGGGATTTCTGGTAAAAGACCTCCTTCACATTCGGATTGGCCATGACCTTTTTATCAATCATTTCAAGACTGTCGACATTGGCATAGACTGCTTTTACCCTAAGGTCGATGGAGGGTGGAAGAGGATTGTATCCGAGGAAATCTATGAAATCCTCACCCAGCTCTTTGGAAAGTTCCTTAGCCGCCTGTGCTGAAGTTATATATTCAGTGGATTTTACGAAATCGGAAGCATCCAGTATCTTCTGAAATTGTATGATATCGGCTTCCTTTGCATTCTCTTTCATATAGATCCTGAAACCTATATTTTCCTTCACATAATCCGACAATTTCCGGGCATGCAAAACGATCAGCGCAAGAACCCCCAACATTAACAATACCAGGGTTATGCTCACTACTGTGGTAACGTAGGACGATTGATAACGCCGGTTTGAATATCTTTCTTCCTTATTGGCCATGGCCACGAAGATACTCATATTTTTCCCACAATTTTTCCTAATTTTGCAGCCTCTTTTTACAATTATAACAGCTCATATACATATGGAATACAATTTCACAGGAATAGAGAAGAAATGGCAGAAATACTGGAGCGAAAACAAAACTTTCAGGGCTGACAATGTCTCAGATAAGCCAAAATTCTATGTTCTGGATATGTTTCCCTATCCCTCCGGGGCCGGCTTGCATGTAGGGCATCCCCTGGGATACATCGCATCGGACATCTATGCCCGTTTCATGAAACTGCAGGGATATAATGTGCTGCATCCCATGGGTTACGATGCCTATGGTTTGCCGGCCGAACAATACGCAATACAAACCGGGACCCACCCGGCAGTGACCACTGAGAAGAATATAAAAAGATACCGGGAGCAGCTGGATAATCTTGGATTTGCCTATGACTGGGACCGGGAGATCAGGACCAGCGATCCTTCCTATTATAAATGGACCCAATGGACCTTCATACAACTTTTCAAACATTGGTATAATCTTAAGACTGATAAAGCTGAAACGATTGCTGAGCTTGTTAAGAAATTCGAAAAAGAGGGCAATTCAGGTATAAAGGCCGCGAGTGCTGAGGTGGAAAGATTTACCGCTTCGGAGTGGAATGCCATGAGTGAAAAACAGCAACAGGACCTGCTGATGAATTTTCGCCTGGCCTATCTGGCCGACACCATGGTGAACTGGTGCCCTGCACTTGGAACAGTGCTGGCTAATGATGAAGTTAAAGACGGCCTTTCGGAAAGGGGCGGGTATCCGGTGGAAAGAAAGCTGATGAAACAATGGTTACTCCGGATCACGGCCTATTCGCAGCGTCTGCTTGAGGGGCTGGACCAGCTTGACTGGACGGATTCGCTTAAGGAAGTGCAAAAGAACTGGATCGGCCGTTCGGAAGGCGCCCAGGTGAAGTTCCGTCTTTCGCCCGATAATCTTCCGGAAGAGCTGAAAGAGGAGATTATCGAAGTCTTCACTACCCGCCCTGATACTTTATTCGGAGCTACCTTTATGGTGCTTGCTCCGGAGCATGATCTGGTCGGAAAGATCACCACAGCTGACCGGATGGAGAAGGTGACGGAATATGTAAAATGGGCAAAGAACCGTCCCGAGAGGGAGAGGATGGCCGATGTCAGGAGAATTACCGGTGAATTCACCGGTGCTTACGGGATCAACCCCTTGAGTGGTGAAAAAGTGCCTATATGGGTAGCCGAATATGTTTTGGCAGGCTATGGAACGGGCGCTATTATGGCCGTTCCGGCGCATGACAGCCGCGATTTTGCTTTTGCAAGACATTTTAAGATCCCTATCATTCAGGTGGTGGTTAAGGAAGGTGAAGAGCCGGGGGAGCCGGCTGAATGGGCAGGATTCTTATGATTCCAAAGAAGGCATCATGATCAATTCGGGATTTATCACCGGAATGAAAGTCATAGATGCAATTCATGCAACGATACAAAAAATCGAAAAAGAAGGACTGGGCTATGGCAGGGTGAATTTTCGCCTGCGGGATGCCATCTTCAGCCGTCAGCGTTACTGGGGAGAGCCTTTCCCGGTTTATTACAAGGATGGAATTCCCTATATGCTTGACGAAAGTAAACTTCCGCTCGAATTACCGGAGGTGGACAAATATCTGCCGACTGAAACGGGCGAACCCCCTTTGGCCCGGGCCAAGAACTGGAAGACGGAAGAAGGTTACCCCCTTGAAACCAATACCATGCCCGGTTTCGCCGGGTCCAGCGGATACTATCTCCGCTATATGGACCCTCGAAATGATGAGGAATATTTTTCGAAAGCCGCCAATGATTACTGGCAACAGGTAGACCTTTATATTGGCGGGGATGAACATGGCACAGGCCATCTCATCTATTCCCGTTTCTGGAACAAATTCCTCTTTGACATAGGGCTGGTTTGCAAGGATGAACCTTATAAAAAGCTAATTAACCAGGGCAAGATACAGGGCCGTTCAAGCTTCGTATACCGGGTAAACGGCACCAATAAATTCGTTTCCTATAATCTAAAAGACAAATACGAGACAACAGCACTTCACGTGGATATTGATTTGGTAGATAATGATATACTCGACCTGGATGCTTTCAGGAAATGGAGAACTGAATATGCAAATGCGGAATTTATCCTGGAAGACGGAAAATATATCTGTGGATGGGAAGTGGAAAAAATGTCCAAATCCAAACATAATGTTCAGAACCCTGATGACCTGATAGAAAAATATGGAGCTGACACATTACGAATGTATGAAATGTTCCTGGGCCCCCTTGAACTCTCTAAACCATGGGATACTAAAGGGATAGAAGGAGTTTTTCGTTTTCTGAAAAAATACTGGAGACTGTTTTTTAATGAGGAGGGGGATTTCTCCGTTTCTGAAGAGCAGGCAAGTCCGGCTGAACTCAAAATTCTTCATAAAACTATAAAGAAAACCAGGGAGGATATTGAAAGATTTTCATTCAATACGGCAGTTTCAAATTTCATGATCTGCGTGAATGAACTGGGGGATCTGAAATGCAATAAACGTTCAATCCTTGAGCCATTGAATGTATTACTTTGCAGCTATGCACCGCATATCTCAGAAGAGCTTTGGGAAATGCTGGGTCATAAACAGAGTGTTGCATTGTATAAATTTCCTGAATTCAAAGCGGAGTATATAAAGGAAGATAATTTCGAATATCCGGTTTCATTTAACGGGAAAATGCGTTTCAAACTCGAACTGCCCGTTGGGATTAGCCCTGCCGATGCAGAAAAAGCTGTACTTGCTTCAGAACATTCCGCAAAATGGTTGGGAGGGAATCCACCAAGGAAGATTATATTTGTACCCAATAAGATCATAAATGTTGTAGTCTGACGCAATACTTTACAGATTCTTTTTGTTAATAGCTTATGCTGAAACATATCGCTGCCATACTGGTTTTAACAGTTTTCTTTTCATTGCCTTCATATTCACAATCTTTGCGGACAATGAATAATGATGCTTTTCAGTCAGGAGAGGTGTTAAAGTACCGGGTTTTCTATGATTCCTGGCTGACTTCCTGGCTGACTGCAGGAACGGGTACTATGAAGGTTACCGGGGATGATAAAAAATTCGATGGCAGGGATACCTGGCATGTGGTATTAGAGGGGAAATCAAACGGGATCTTCAACCTTTTCATGAAAGTAGACGATCATTTTGAAAGTTATATTGATAAGAAATCCATGTTTTCATGGAAATTTATCAGAAGGACACATGAAGGTAAATTCCGTATGGATGATGATGTGTATTTTAGTCAAGACAGTCTCACGGCCAGGTCCCGGACGGCAGTTAAGCCCATATCACCATATGTTCAGGACATAGTTTCAGCAGTTTATTATATGCGCTCCCTGAATTTCGATACAGCCAAAGTGAATGATGAATATTACCTCAATTTCTACCTTGATGATTCACTCTACACTTCACGTGTCGTTTTCCTGGGAAGGGAATACGTGGAAACCAGCCTGGGAACCTTCCGCTGTCTTAAGTTCAAGCCGCAGGTAGCCAAAGGGGAAGTGTTTCAGGAACCATATCCCATGGTACTCTGGGTAACCGACGACAGGAACCATATACCGGTCCTGGGCAAATCAGCCGTATATGTGGGTTCTATAATGATTGAGCTGATTGAGTGCTCAGGATTGAAGTACCCACTCAAGCCCATGGTGACGGATTGAAATGGGTATTGGTTAGTGGGTAATGGTTATTAGGAAAATCGTATACATCTCATACATCGTATACTTCGGGCAATCGCGTATCGGATATCGGATATCGAAGCCCTTTCCACTTTTCAACCTGTTTTTTTTATTACACGGAGATCCACAGAGATAAAACGGAGTTCCACGGAGGGGAAATATTAAATATTATATTGAATATAGAATATTGTATATTTTAACGATTAACGACCAACGACCAACGACCAACGAAACGACCAACGACTAACGACCAACGACTAACGACTAACGACCAACGACTAACAACCAACGACCAACGACTTTTCACTATCCCCCGATCACTTCCCCCGAACGCTCAATATCCAATATATCAGTAAGGATAAGGCAGTTAAGAGAAATAGTCCGACTGTAAACCACAGAAAAATTAAGGGTTTGATGCCGGGATGTTGGATCTGGGCCCTGTCAACACTGTTTAGTTCCAGTATATAGGCTTCGACCTGGGCTATCTGGGGCTGGGTCATGGTATTGGCATCTCCGAAATCGGGCATTTTTAGTGCCGGATCGGGACCCGGTGGCGTTGAGCCATGCTGAATGATGGGATCTATAAAGTCGACGAAAGTCAGAGCATCCTTACTGAAGAGGGCCGATGTGATAGGGTTCAATGCAGGGACCGAGCCACTTGCAGAACCAGGGTTAGGAACCTGACCTTTTCCATCTACTCCATGACAGCCTTCGCAGGTATGACGAAACAATATTCCGCCATGCTTTGGATTACCGATAAAGGATGCTGCCAGGCCATTGATAGAAGGAGCAGTTGTGGACGATGTCCCTGGATTTGAGGCTGGGGTTTCGGTAGTGGAGCTTGAAGTTTTTGTATTGGCAAAAGTTTTTGCCTGGGGCCCTGCCATCCCTGTAGTATCATTCCCGCCGACATAGAGTAGATAATCTGCAAGGTCGTTTAGTTGTTCCTGGCTGAGGCTTGCAAATGGCGGCATAACGGAAGTGGGAAAATGCAATTTCGGGTTTTCCACCTGATCTATCAGCCATTGCCGGCTCCGTCCTTTGGCAGGTTCGTGGGAGAGATCCGGACCGATGGTCCCTCCGGCCCCGTTGATACTGTGACAAGCCACGCAATGGTTGCTTGTAAAGAGCTGATGCCCCTGCAGGGCATCGGCCGGCATAGTGACTCCAGCTTCAATTTTTGTAGGTGAGGGCGAAATTTTGCCGGCCAGCGGCACAGAGTTTTTACCAATGATGGTGAGGGAGATGATTCCAACATAGAATATGACTACAAGGCTCAGGATGACAGGTCGTTTTAAAGGATTTCTTTCTTTTGAATGATCTATAAACGGGATGAAAAACAAAAACAAAACCAGGATGAGCGGGAGTAAAATTGTCCCTATGGGTTCCAGATTTCCTTTAAAAGCTTTCAGGGCCTGATAGAGGAAGAGAAAATTCCATTCCGGTTTGGGGTGGAATGAAGTATCCAGTGGATCGGCCGGCCCCGTGAATGGCGCACGATTGTATACACTCAGCGTTATAATGATCATCAGCACCAGGATCCCTACCACGGCATCCATAAAAATCTGATCAGGCCAGAACGGACCTGAGCGGAACTTACTTGTTATCTTCCATGGCCCTATACTGCCGTGTTTTCTGAAAGCTACCAGGTGTATTCCAATAAACATAAAAAGTATAGCCGGGAGTATGGCTACATGCATAATAAAAAAGCGGGATAGGGTTAGTTGCCCCATGGACGCTCCGGCAATGATAAATTCCTTGATCCAGTTACCGATATATGGGAATGTACTTGAGATACTGGTTCCTACCTGGGCTGCGAAATAGCCTGTTTCGTCCCAGGGTAGCAGAACCCCCGTAAAGCTCATCGCGGCCGTGAGTAGTAATAAAACAACTCCGGCCAGCCAGGTTACTTCCCTGGGCTTTTTGTAGGCGCCCCAGAGAAAAACCCTGAACAGGTGCAATCCTACCAAAACTATCATGGCTTGTGCCCCCCAGTAATGAATCCCGTGTATTAGCCAGCCAAAAGGAACCGAAATCCTCAGGTAGCTCAGGCTGACATAGGCGTGGTCAGTCGTGGGAACATAAAAGAACATCTGCCATACGCCCGTGAGGGCCTGCAAAGCGAATACAAACAAGGTGGAACTGCCCAGTGAATAAAGAAAACGGGCGCCACCCGGTATGTCTTCATCCAGGGTGAATTTGATCATTGAACTGAACGGGAAACGTTCATTCAACCAGTTTATGAATCCTGTAGCCATTTTTGGCGTTTTAAATTATTTTTTTCTCTGGTATTCCTACTTCAAACCGTTCCCACTCAACGTACAATTTGCCGTTTTCGACTTTGTCCGGGAGCGTATCCAGTCCGCGCGGTGCGGGACCTGAGATGACTTTTCCATCCTTGTCAAAGACGCTCCCGTGGCAGGGGCAGACAAAATGCTGGTCCCCCTGCTGCCAGTTATAGCTGCAACCCAGGTGTGGACAAATCGGGGAGAACACAGTGATATCTTCCGCTGAATTTTTGACGACCCAGGCATCCCGGTTTTTCGACTCCAAAATAAATGCATCTTTGGCCCATTCCGAAAAAATGACCTTTTTGGGAACTCCCCGGCTCAACAAATTCACATCGGAAATGGGTACGAAGGCACTTGCTCCGCCTTTTTTAACAGATCCTATCAATGTAGTGATGAATGGCACACCGATGATCAGGGTTCCGAGGCTTGTCAATCCGGCTGTGGCATATCTGAAAAAACGGCGTCTTGACAGCATATTGCCTTCAGTATTTGCAGGATCAGGATTTTTTTCCTTCTTCATATCATCTTCTTTATATATTATTTTCAAAAAAATTATTGAAATAAATACACATGGGGCGACACATTCAGTTCATCCTACTTTAAATTAAAATCAGATTTGTAATAGGACATGCGTAGTATAGAATTCCTGGTTTGATTATAATTCATCCCTCTTTTCAAATTTAATTAAATTTACTTTGAGGTCAAAATAAAAATGAAAGGGCATTTCTTCCCCACCTCCGACCTCGACAAGAATCTTATTATTTCTAAACTATCTATTTCAAGGGGAGGGGAGAGGATTTGTGCGGGGGCTTCCTTTTCTACAATAGTTAATGTCTTACAGGCAAGAGAAATTTATGTGGCTTATTGGTAATTTTCACCCTTGGCAATAAGGTAAATAAGCTTGGGATTTCCGGGGGATATTCTGCTACTAAGGTTTAAGGAAAAAGAATAAGGTTTTTTTGTTTCGAATTTGTTTTTGTAATAGGCTGAAATTGAGGGGCTAAAAAATTCTCGTGCCCCCACTATAGTGGGGGCACGACTTTGTGAAACCCTGGAGCCTTGGAGTCTCTGTGGCTAAAAAGAACTATGGCCCACAGCTCTGACCAATTTTAGCCACAAAAACACTAAAGCACCAAGAAATCACAAAGGTTTTTCTGTTCACCGATCACCGTTTACTTGCTCTATCAGACCGGCTATCTATTCACAAGCACCTTCCCCGTTGCCATTCGTTTTCCTTCTTTATAAACCGATATAAAAAATAATCCTGAAGGAAAATTGGAAAGATTAATCTCCACGGATTCCTGCAAAGTTGAAAACCCCATATTCATTACTTCACTTCCCAGGTTATTAAAGATAAGGACATCCTTATGACCGGCTTGTTCAAGCCAGGGAGAGCTAATTCTAATTTTGTCTGTCGCAGGATTTGGGTAGATGAGCATTCCCCGGGTGACCGGAAAATCCGGATCATTGACGGAGGTAAGAATGCCCTGGGAGTTCACTTTAAGGATATATGTGTCCAGCTCGTAATCCTGGGTGTTTTCATCATAACGGGTAGCTAACAACAGGCAACCTCCATCCTGGGTGGCTTTTAATCCCCATAGATAATAAAATGCATCCCCGCCATAATATTGTTCCCAGTTCAGGTTAAGGTTTGAATCAAGGTTTGTGAGCAACAACCAGGAGTCTTCAGGCTGGAAAGGCTGTTCAAACGGATGTACATTTGATGTCCCACCAAAATATATTGAATCACCGTAAATGAAATCCAAATTTGAAATTGCTCCGACATAATCAGTTGTATCAGATGCTTTTCCAAAATGGTTGCCTTTAATAAAATCATCTTCATTATTTAAAATTTCTATGCCAATATCTGTATTGATAGGATTTGTTAAATGTTTATATCCAGTTACTATATAAACCGAATCAGATAAGCATTTTGCTGCGTTATTATAAAATAAACCATAGGGAATGGAATCTATTTTGATAAAGTTGAATATTGAATCGACATAAACAATAAAACCGATTGATTGTGGTGCGCCAGGAAATACACCGGCAGTAAATATTTTATATCCATGATCACTTTCTTCTAATAAATCATAAGCAAGCTGTAAATACGGTTGTTGAAAGAGAGAGCTTCTTATGCTATCTCCATCCGGAGATAATTCAAACAATAGAATATCGGGATCTTCATTGGGATAATTAACAACACAGGTTAAAACATAATTCCCAAGTGAATTTTTTATAGATCTTAGATCTCCTAAATAATGCCCTGATAAATCATAGTCCACATTCTTAATAATATCAAATTCCGAATTAAGTATCAGAACCCATAATTTATTTGGAAAATCGCTAGCCGCATCCCCTTTGGCGCCAAAAATTATCAGGGAGTCGTTTGTATAATGAACTGATCCAAAATAAGATAAAGAATCCGGTAATGTATATTTGTTCTCATAAATTATCTCTCCCATAGGGTTCAAAACCAATAAATAAGCATACATATCCGATGTGCCGTAATTGACTTTCCGGCCAACTAAATAATAATTTCCATTATTATCCTCCGCGGCGTCAAATAGTCTTTCATCCTCCGGTGTGCTGATGAGGCGTGAAAATGTGTACTGGGCTTGAATAAGCGGGGATGTTAGCAGAAAAACAAGGAAAAATTGTAGTTTCAGAATTGGTTTCATTGGGAAAACAAATTGGTTAATATTACCTGGCTAAAAAGGAATAACGCCAGCTTTAAAATTATCTTATTTACTAAGTTCTATTTAGAATCTATTTAAAAAAAACGATTCAGGCACTTTGGGCACCGGGGAACGCTAAGATTCTCTGTTTGCCTTAGTAATAAGGTAAATAAGGTTGGATTTTCCGGGGGGATTTTCTTCTACTAAGGTTGAAGGAAAAAAATAAGGTTTTTTTGTTTCTACTTTGTTTTTGTAATGGGCTGAAATTGAGGTGCTAAAAAATTCTCGTGCCCCCACTATAGTGGGGCTACGAGAATGGGAAAATTAAAAGCCGGAAATCTGGGCTGACTTTCATTTAACCACAGAGGGAGCAGAGTAGACCCAGAGAACACAGAGGAATGAAAGGATCTGATTGATGGTTATCGTCCGGAATTCTTAGGAAACTAAATTTTCACTTACTGGGAATGGCAAAATGCTCCTTACCCTCCCCGTCCTCTGCGCCTCCTCCGGGTTCTCCGGGGTTAACCTGCCTTTTTTTAACCGCTGAGGGCGCGGAGTAGACCCAGAGAAAACAGAGGGATAAAAGGACACTGATTGACGGCTTATCTTCCGTAATTCTTAAAAAACTAATTTTTCACTTACTGGGAATGGCAAAATGCTCCTTACCCTCCCCGTCCTCTGCGCCTCCTCCGGGTTCTCCGGGGTTAATTTATCTTTTTTTAAGCGCAAAGGGGACAGAATGGACACAGCGGGCAATTAAGCATTTTATAGATTTTAAGGCGAATTAACACGAATTGAATTCACTTCCCTCAATTTGACTGACGACTAACGACTAAAGACTGGAAAATGGAATTTGTTTTTTGAGATTTGGAATTTCCTTCGCAGATCGAATATCGTTCAATCGCTCCATCGTGCAATCATGCCGCTTCCGCAGCCGCTGTGGGCTTATCAAAATTCAGGGGCGTGCTTTTAACTAATATTGTTTATACAGGCAAAGCTTTTTTTCTTCTCACTTCTCACGACTCACTTCTCACGAATCCTTATCTTTATGGAACAATTTTTGTCATTATTTTCCGAAATCAATTAATCAATACCTTTTCCGAAAAATCATCCCTATGAGTAAATACATCTTTAACAGCCTGATTTTGATTACACTGATTATCACCAACCAGAACCTGCAAGGGCAGAACAAAGACTACACGGAAGAATGGAAGAATGTGCAGTCCATGGAAAACAAGGGCCTGCCCCGTTCCGCCCTGGACATAGTAGACCGCATTCATAAGGAAGCCTGGCAGGAAAACAATGCCCCCCAGTTCCTCAAAGCGGCCCTTTACCAGATCAAACTCAGGGCTGATTACCAGGAGGATTTTATGGAAAGCAGCCTCATGCAGCTGGATTCGGAAATAGCCATTGCCAAAAGCCCCATCCGCCAGATCCTGAACTCCATACAGGCAGAACTTTTCCAGAGATACTACGACGCGAACCGCTACAAGCTGCTGGACCGGAGCATTATTACGGAAGCTGATCCCAAGGACATCAAGACCTGGGATGTGAATACACTGACCGACCATATTATCAAGGGATACCTGGCTTCGCTACAGGATGCCGGGAGCCTGCAAAAGATCCCCATCGACAGCTTCGACCCTATACTTGTCAAAGCAAGCGGTTCAGAAGTTTTTCGTCCAACTCTTTACGATTTCCTTGCTTATCGTGCTGCCGATTATTTTATGAATGACGAGGCCGGATTGATCCGGCCGGCCGAAAGCTTTGAACTGGACAAGCCCGCCTATATCGGCCCGGCTGCGGAATTTGTAAAGCTGAAAATGCAGACTAAAGATACTTTTGCATTAAAATTCTATGCCCTGGAGATTTACAGGGACCTCCTGGTTTTTCACCAGGATGATAAAGAACCGGATGCATTCATAGATGCCGATCTGCACAGGCTGGAATTCGTCAGGAACAATGCCGTTTTTGAAGACAAGGACAGTCTTTACCTGAACAGTCTGACCGACCTTCAGAAGCGCTTTGCCAGCTCCCCGGCTTCAGCCGGGGTTACCTATAAAATAGCCAGGGAGTATATGAAGCTGGGTGCCCAGTATGATCCCTATAATGCGCCCGAACACCGCTGGGCACTGAAAAAAGCGCTCGAGCTCTCCAATGCCGCAATTAAACTGTACCCCGGCTCCGCCGGGGCCAAAAACTGCCGGACCCTTTTACCCCAAATCACCAGTGTTTCCCTCGACCTTACTACCTATTATGCCAATGTCCCCGGAGAAAATATCCCGGCTTACCTGAGCTTTAAAAACATCGACAAAGTCTATTTCCGGATCATTTCCATAGACCCCGCCTCCGACAAGGAAATACGTGAAAGCGGCCGGAATGAAGATAAAGTGGCCCGCTACCTGACTTTTAGCCCCCTCAAGGAATGGACCCGGGACATTCCGGATACGGGAGACTTCCAGAACCATTCCACCCAGATCAGCCTGCCGGCCCTTCCCCTGGGGTATTATGTGATCCTGGCCGGAACCGACAAGAATTTCTCCACCGATAATAAACCGGTGGCCTTCACTTCCTTCTGGGTCACCAATATCAGCTTTATTTCCAAAAAGAATGAGGAGGGGGCACTCGGGCTTTATGTCATTGACCGTGAGGCCGGTAGCCCTATTGATAAAGTGGAAGTTCAGTCATACAGACGCGACTATGACTATAATTCCCGTTCCTACATCATTAAAAAACTGGATAAATATACCAGTGATAAGGAGGGATATGTCGACATCCCTTCTCCGGCAGCCGGTTCCAAATCTTTCTACCTCGGATTTAAAAAGGGAAATGACCAGTTCATCACTGAAAATTATTTCTATCTGAGTCCGCCCCGCAAAGAGGAGAAAACCAGCATTGTGACTTATTTTTTCACCGACCGCTCTATATACCGTCCCGGCCAGACTATTTATTTTAAAGGGATAATGCTGGAAAAGACCGGCGATAAATATGCCATCAAACCCGGTTTCAATAGCGTGGTGAGTTTTTATGATGTGAATAATCAGAAGATCTCATCGCTGCCCCTTGTGACCAATGATTATGGTTCATTCAACGGATCATTCACCGCCCCGACCGGGACCCTTACCGGTCAGATGCATATTGAAAACGGAACAGGCAGCACTACCTTTTCAGTGGAGGAATACAAACGCCCGAAATTTGAGGTTGGAATAGATCCTCTGCAAGGCGATTATAAACTGAGCGAATTGGTATCAGTAAGCGGTTTTGCCAAAGCCTATGCCGGAAACCCGGTGGACAACGCTGAGGTAAAATACCGTGTGGTCCGGACGGCCCGTTTTCCGATCTGGAGGTTCTGGTGGACTTTCTTCCCCTCCAGTCCGCAAATGGAGATTACCAATGGGGTCACCAGCACGGATTCAGAAGGCAAATTCAAACTCTCCTTCATGGCTATCCCGGATAAACTTACGAGTAAAAAATATGACCCTCTTTTTGATTATACCGTTTATGCCGATGTAACGGATATCAACGGGGAAACCCATTCAGCAGAACAAACCGTAAGTATTGGCTATACGGCTTTGCTGGCTGATGTGGACATTCCGGAAAGGCTTGACAGGAATGACAAGAGCAAGTTTACCCTCACTACCACCAATCTGAACGGACAAAGAGTAAATGCAAAAGGGACCATCAATATAGTCGCCCTGCAATCCCCTGGACAGGTTCTTCGCAAAAGGGAATGGGCCCGCCCCGATGTTTTTGTTATGACCGAAGCTGAATTCCGTAAAGATTTTCCGCATGATATTTATAATAATGAAGATGATCCGGAAACCTGGCCACAGGCTTCTGTCAAGCTTGAACAAGATTTCGACACGGGGAAGGATACGGTGCTGAACATTGCGGGAATGGATAGCTGGGAGCCGGGTACTTATCGCCTGGAGATATCCACTAAAGATGCTTTTGGTCAGAAAGTGGATGTGAAGAAATATTTCATTTTATATTCTCCTGAAAATAAAAAAGTACCTGATAATGGTCCCGATTGGTTTGAGGTCCCGAAGACCACGGCCGAAGTTGGTGAAACAGTTGATATTTTAGCCGGCTCAGCCGAAAAAAATGTGATGATGCTTTATGAGGTGATGAATAAGGGGGAATTGATAAGTCGTGAATGGGTCAAACTCAGCAATGAGCAAAAGAAATTTGAGATCCCGGTAAAGGAAGAATACAGGGGCGATTTCTCAGTGAACCTGGCTTTTATCAGGGGAAACCGGAGCTATTCCCACCAGCAGCTCTTCAAGGTGCCTTATACTAACAAGGAACTGAATATCCGTTTCGAAACCTTCCGCGATAAGCTTTTACCGGGACAGGAGGAGGAATGGCGCATCCATATTGCCGCGAAGAATGGAGACAAAGTAGCCGCCGAAATGCTGGCATCCATGTATGATGCATCCCTGGATGCCCTCAAGCCTCATGACTGGAGTTTCAATCTTTGGAAGCTGGCTGCTGCAGAGCCTGGCTGGTCTGCGGTAAATGCTTTCAATACTGTGAACACACGGGTAGCGATGAAAAGATCTTCCCATGATTTTACGCCTGTAATTCAATCCTATGATCACTTGAACTGGTTTGGTTTTTATTATTATGGAGGAAGACTTAGCCGGGGTGTCATGATGAAGAATATGGATGTCATGGAAATGCAGGCAGCACCGGGGCAGCAAATTCAGGCAGTAAGTGAACTAAATGTAGTGGATAACAGACTGGCTGACAAAGAGGGAAGGCCGGCCCTTCCTCCAAAACCCCCCAAAGCAACTGAACAAGGGGAAGTTCCTATCCGGACCAACTTTAACGAAACAGCTTTCTTCTTCCCAACCCTTCAAACCGATGAAAACGGGGATGTTATCATCAAATTCAAGGTGCCCGAGTCCCTGACCCGCTGGAAGATGATGGGGCTGGCCTATACCAAAGACCTGATGACCGGTATGATTACCAAAGAACTGGTCACGCAGAAAGACCTGATGGTGATGCCCAACCCGCCCCGCTTCTTCAGGGAAGGGGATGTGATCTACTACAGCGCCAAGGTGGTCAGCATGTCGGATAAGGATATGGACGGCACGGTGAAAGCCGAATTCTTTGATGCTTACACCATGAAGCCCATCGATGATTTACTCGGGAATACATCCGGAGAAAAAATATTCAATATTGCTAAGGGAAAAAGCCAGGCATTCAGCTGGCAGATAAAGATTCCAACAGGAATTGAAGCCATCGTCTGCCGGGTTAGCGCCCGTTCGGGCCAATTCACCGACGGGGAGGAGCAACCCATTCCGGTACTTCCGAACCGCATGCTGGTGACCGAATCCCTGCCACTGTGGATAAACGGGATAGGCACGAAGGAATTCCGCTTTGAAAAACTGCTCAATTCAGGCAAATCGAAAACTCTCAGCAATTATAACCTGGCCCTGGAATTCACTTCCAACCCGGCCTGGTACGCAGTGCAGGCCTTGCCCTACCTGATGGAATACCCCAACGAATGTTCGGAACAGCTCTTCAGCCGCTATTATGCCAACAGCCTGGCGACTTATATTGCCAATTCCAACCCGAAGATCAAGAGGGTATTTGATTCCTGGAAGAACATCACGCCCGATGCCCTGCTTTCGAACCTTGAAAAGAACCAGGAGTTTAAAGCCGTGGTGCTGGAAGAAACGCCCTGGGTACTGCAGGCACAGAACGAAACGGAAAGAAAACAAAGGATAGGCCTTTTATTCGATCTGAACAAGATGTCGAACGATATGGATGCGGCTATGCGCAAACTTCAGAAACAGCAGGGCCCGGGCGGCGGCTGGCCCTGGTTCGAAGGGATGAAGGAAAGCACTTATATTACCCAGCTTATTGTGGCAGGAATGGGCAGGTTGCAGAAAATGGGCGTTATTGACCTACGCGAGCAGCCCTCTGTCCTGGAGATGGTCCGCAAGGCGGTTTCATTTATGGATATGGAACTGAAAGACGATTATGACCGGATACTGCAATATGACAAGGATAAGAAGGATGATAACCACCTTTCCCAGATACAGATCCAGTACCTCTATGCCCGTAGTTTCTTTGTAGGAAAAATCGAGCCGAACAAAGCCTGTACCGCTGCGATAGATTATTTCACCGGCCAGGCGGACAAATACTGGCTGCAGCAGAACAATTACCTGCAGGGTATGATAGCCGTGGCACTCAATCGTGGCGGGAACCTGGCCACTGCCGGGGAAATCATCAAATCCCTGGAAGAACATGCTTTGTATTCCGATGAAATGGGGATGTACTGGAGGAATGATGCAGGCTATTTCTGGTTCCAGTCGCCTGTGGAAACCCAGTCGATGATGATGGAAGCTTTCTCGGAAGTAGCCGGTGACCAGGCCTCGGTGGAGAAAATGAAGATATGGTTGCTGAAACAGAAGCAGACCCAGGACTGGAAGACCACCCGGGCCACCGCCGATGCAATCTATGCACTGCTGCTGAACGGCACCGACATGCTTGCCTCGGATGTACCTGTGCAGGTAACCATGGGTTATGAGAAAGTAGATCCGCTGAAGATGGAAGGAACGGAGATAGAAGCCGGCACAGGTTATTTCCAGGTGAACTGGAAAGGCAATGAAATACAGCCTGAGATGGGGGACATCAAGGTTACAAAGAGCGATAAGGGCATAGCCTGGGGAGCAGTCTACTGGCAGTATTACGAAGATCTCGACAAGATCACGGCTGCCAAAACCCCGCTGAACATCGAGAAAGAACTCTATCTCGAGAAGAATACACCTGCGGGGCCGGTGTTGGATAAGATTACTGAAAGCACGGCACTGAAGGTAGGCGACAAGGTGAAAGTTCGTATCGTGATCCGGGTTGACCGGGATATGGAATATGTCCACATGAAAGATATGCGCGGCGCGACTTTCGAGCCGGTAAACGTATTATCGGGCTACCGCTACCAGGGTGGACTTGGTTATTACGAAGCCACCCGCGATGCCTCGGTAAACTTCTTCTTCAATTACCTGAATAAAGGGACCTATGTATTCGAATATCCCCTGGTGGTATCGCAAAAGGGCGATTTTTCGAACGGCATTTCCACCATACAATGCATGTATGCGCCTGAATTCAGCGCACATTCGCAGGGGATTCGGGTGAAGGTGGAATAGATCGCCCCCATCCCCGGCACTCCCCCAAATCGGTGGAAGGGGAGAATATATGTAACGATATAGCGATGTTGCGATATCACGATATTACGAGGTGAGGTAAGAAGGAAGAAGTATTTTTTAATTCGCTACGTCGTTATATCGCAATGTCCTTACGTCGTTACATCATTTCCCAAACAAAAAGCCTTCCGGGTTCTCCCGGCACATCAGGTCTTTGTCCAGAATTCCTTCAAATGCATTAGAATGGGAGAAAATATTTATATAATCCAGATTGGAGCTGATGTCGAATAAGTTCACCATGAAATCGGTCCCGAACATGACCTTTTTTGAAAGTCTTTCCAGAAAAGCCTTCTTATCAGCATCCGATTTGTACTTCTTATCAATATGCTCACGGATGGCTTCTATCATGCTTTTATAATTATCATCACTTACACCTACATAAGAAACATCAGCATAAACGTGCTTAAATCGTTCGTCGGCAATGATGTCGAGGATATCGCAGATCCAGGTTCCCCAGCCCTTTTCGTAGGCCTTCATCTCTACTCCGAAATGCCCGAAATTCAGTTTTAAAGCAGGATATTTCTCCAATATCTTCTTCCAGGTAAGCGGGGCCATGTAATCCTTGCTGTGGGCCGGATCTGCTTTCAACTCTTCAACATTCACTACAAATCCCCCGTCGCTGCAATGGGTGGTGATGGGAATGCTCCTCTCTTCACAAAACTGGTAAAGAAAATTAGTTTTGTCATAAGCCGGGGTGCCCTCTTGGGGCCATGGAATAAATCCCAGCGGGGGATACACCTTCACCCCTGAAAAGAAACCTGAACCTACATCATTTCTGAAAGTGGAAGCTTGTTTCTCCCCATTCTTCCCGTCAATAAGGAATAATCGCGCCCTTTCCTTCTGAAGAGTCTCCAGGCTCCCGTCAAATTTCGAGAAATATTTCATCAGCATTTTGGGCAGACTATTTGCTGAAACCAGATAATTATCCTCCTTATGCGATCTGGCTATCATCTCCTGAACGATCTTAGTATCTTCTTCATCCTGAATAATTGAAAGCAGCCTTTCTTCTTCTTCAGCTATTGGGTTCTTTAAATAATATTATTTTTTTACAAAGACGAATAAAATATGCGATTTCATCTAATTCTGAAGGAATTGAAATATCATTTTTCAGGGTCCTGACTATTCCCATGGAATAATTATCCGTATTTAAACCAAGGAAGGGATAAATTTCCAGTAGTCCATAATTCACATTTTCATAATAATCCTGCATACCGTTAAAAAGATCTATGCATTGTTCGATAATAGGTTTTTTGGGAGGAAGATTGTAATGGACTTTGGAAACATCCAGGTTCTGAAATCCTTTATAATGAAAATCCATGATCAAAGGGGTCAGGATGACTTTGTCATACTTCTTCCCGTTCACCGGGATGGTCCTGCCTTCTTCTTCCCAAATCTTACTTACCCTCTTGAAAAATTCCCAGGGATTATAAGTATTGGAAAAACTGGCTATCACAGTTTTCACATTCGGGTTCAGCGACATATAATCGAACTCCAGGTAACGGAATTGCCGCCCTATGTCGTTTTCGAATATAGACAATACATTCACAACCCTGCTGATCCTGGCCGAAAGCGCTCCCTTATTCGTAAAGAGGCTTTTCACCTTGGATAATAATTTGAAGAACAGGATAACGATTAGGATGGTAAAGAGCAGGGCAAAGACCGACAGGATCCAGGTGATGGCATGCCCCCAGATACTGTCACAGAAAGGGCAGGAAAGAAAATATTCTGAGAGAATATAATACCAGTACCAGATGCCTGTCCCGATGGTGAGGACTACCAGCAGGGCCATCAGGGCTTTGATCAGGAACCGGATATTTTAACTCTTCTGCTACCTGATTTTTTCTTTTTTATCATGACCGAGAGGATAATATCCACGATATTTCCTTGCAGGAGGTCATTAAAAGAGAGAGTATTCGTAAGGAAGAACCGGTTGGCGAAAGCCAGCAGCCCGGCATGGCTCAGGTTGAATGCATGGCAATGCACATCATAAAAATAATTGGATGAAGACTTTTCCATGGGTTTTGGTTTGTTTTGCTATGTCAAAAGGTATAGATGACAGATTTAATGGCTCCGTCCTGATCAGGGAAAGTGACTGTGAGCGTTCTTTCGATCTGAAGGCTGGTGAGACCTGAAAGATCCCGTATGGCCAGCAGGTAAGCCCCGAAAGACCTCACATGGTGCGACTGGCTCCAAAAAGGATGCAATTTCGAGAAAGCTTCGGCTATGATCCGGTCATAGTGATGTTTGAAGGCTATTCCTTCATTCAGAATCTGCAAGCCTTCAAATAGGCTGCTGACGCAGAAAGCAGTGTTTACATTCAGCTTTATCAGGCCGGCAAAGGAATATGCTTCGCCTGCACCGTCAACCTGCCCCTCCAGTCTGGCCAGATTCGTGTCGCCGGCTTTGGCAATGGTTTTCTCCGCGGTCAGGGCATATGATTCAAGGGATTCCTTGGGGTTTTCAAGATAATATTTCCAGAGCGCCCCGTAAAGAATCTTACGCTTACTGATGTACTTACGGTCCCGAAATCTCTCATCGTAAGGCATGGCTGCACCCATGGCTTCCGCCATTACAGCATTATTCCTCTGGGCCATGTAAGGTATAAGTTTACGGAAAGTCCCCGGCCCGCTCTGCAGGTTGAAATCAAAGGAAATATCATTCTTATCCTTCAAAATATCATATAAATCATTCACCTTTCCTTCAAATTCATCTTCTTTCATTGATTTCCATAAAACTGCCAAATCTAAAAGACTAGACAATTTATCCTTATTCTTCAATTTTTTAAGCTGTCGTTGCCAGCTTAGATGGATGCCATAATTGAATTCGGAGGCATCCGGAACCTCAATAGCTGAAAACCTGGCCATATCTGCATTGAAATCAACCGACCATATCTCTTTACCATTTCCAGGATTGCTTTCATTCAGTCTCATCCCGGTGAAGCTAACCTGTTGGTGCCGGTCGAGGTTTTTTATGATATTTATTTTGGAACGGATGCTTTCAGTGCCTCCGAATGACCATTTTCCTATCCCGAGAGCAAGGCCCCATTTCTGGTTTTGTTCTATGCTCTTCTCTCCAAAATAATCCTCAATTACAACGTCTTTTAAAGATTTATCCTGTATGCCTTTAAGTAAACTATCCAGTTTAAATTTGAGGAGGGCGGCATGGCTGTCTTCAAGGGCCTGCAAAGGAAATACCGCCTTGAAAAATTCTTCTTCCTCGCTCAGCCTGCTGTATGCATAGGAGAGACTGAGCTTTGCATGGATCTCGGCTATACTCGTGACCTTAGCCCTGACTAAGGCCACATATTCATCATACTTCTCCTTTAATTTATCCGGGATACCCGTGAGCTGCAATAAATCCAGGACCTTTTTCAGTTTATCCTGATCGATCTTCGGGTTTTGGAGCAATTTATTCAACTCCTCTTTGGCAAGACCTGTGAGGCTTTCCATTATGCCATCCACAATTTTTTCAAGGGAAGCCGGATCGGCAAATGAGACTTCCACAGAGGCGCCGAGACTTGCCCCGAGGGTTTGCGATTTGTTCCTTTTAAGGCTCAGTCTGAATTTCTGATCATCTATCTTCACGATCACCAGCCTGAAATCATCTTTCAAATTGAAAGAAATGGCTGCTTTGAGGGCTGATTCTATTTTTATTTCCACAGAGGAAACACTGGAAACGGCGCTTGTCAGCAGGCTGATTCCTCTGGAGAATATATCCGACCATTTCAGGACCAGGCCGCCCTGCAGTTTCCCGTTTACATGGAAAGTCATGGCCTCATTCACATCCATCTTAGCAAAGTCATTCTTTTCAAAAACCGTCCTGAAGCTCGACAGATCAGCTATAACAGACTTGTTCAGAGGATCTGCCGGTTTATGGACACGGTAGGAATCTATCCCCAGGGTCTTTTCCCCTTCCAGGTCAAACTCAAAACCTGAGGAGGCAAGGTTTCCGGAAGCGCCGCCTTTTAATCCCAGGTCCACCGAATATTTCAGCCAGGCATTTGCCGGATCAAAGGGGATTAGCGGCTTTTCCCCACCTATAATCCCATCCGGATCTTTATCGTCTGCTTCATTAAAAAGGGCAATTTTAAAGCCGGCATTGGCGCCGATTGAAAAAGTCACTTTTTCAAGTTCAAAAGGAACTGATTTTTCTACATTGGCATCCAGGGGCGATATCAGCAGGTCCTTCTCATTCAGGGCTTTACTGCTGGTCAATTCATTGGATTGTATGGATTTAATCAGGTCAATAATTTTCATTTTAGTATATTATTATAAAGATGAATGATGATTTATTTTTTTTCGGAAGAAGATTTTACTTCAGGTTTGGTGCCCGTCGACCTGATGGAAACCAGTCTCTTTAGAATGTCGAACCAGAAAGGAGCGCCCAGAGTCATTGCAAAGGCGGTCAGGAGAAATCCCAGGAATTTCAGCGGATTGAAAATCATACAGAGCAAAAAGCGGCTTTTATCACACCAGCAAAGTTTAGCCGCGGGAACTTCCTTCCTGTAATTCTTGTCTAAAAGACGATCATAAACCTTATTGGCCAGTTTGTATTCAGCCTTATTATATTTCAGGGAAGTGAATTCGAAGCGGGGCTGATAAGTCGTGGGCAGCACCCATCCCATTCCCAGTATATTTGAAGTGTTGTAGATCTGTTGGTTGAGTAGGGTATCGGCCACTTTCACCAGGGAGTCCATATTTGCGACATAGTCCGAGTCGGAGCCAGGAGTGCCGGATTTGTAATCCGGGTGGTTCGTGATATAATCAGAAGCCATATTGACAATCTGTTCCCGGGCGCTTTTATCCGTCGAGAGCATTCTGACAATAGAAATCGTATCCACGTTGAATGTCATGGCGATGAGCAGCCCTATCACGAAAGCATAGCGCTGCGACATCCTTTTATACCAGCCCGTGACCCTCTCCATGGTTGTATCAAACCAGTTTTCAAGTCTTTTCCTGAAATCCTCCAGATTGCCTTTACTTTCCTCCAGGAGCTCCCGGATAAAACCGGCCGTTTCAGGTCCCAATTTAATGCCCTGAATTTGATTTACTGTGAGGGATTTTTCGATTTTATTCAGATCAGTGGCTCCGGGATTTTTTTTAAGAAGTTCAAGGAGGGAGGCTGAAAATGTTTCGGCTTTAATGTAAGACGGTTTGCTGAACAGCCTGCTTTTTCCCAGTTTCTGCATAACAGGCTGATCATAAAACATTTTTGTGATACCTGCATTTTCCTTTCTTTTTTCATCCAGTTTTTTCGGAATAAAGAAGAAGCGGACAAAATTCAGTCTTTTCAAGATTCCTGAGAAGAGGTAAGTATAAACGCTTTTAAAGGAAAAAACATAATTTTTGGGCTGATCTTCAAGCATGATCTTTATCGCTTTTTCGAGTTGACGGGCGCGCATCCCGAAAAGACTGTTGATGATTTCGTTAATCACCGTGATCATCAGGCCATATATCAGGTAGATAAAGACCAGTCCGATAAAAACATCAAGTATGGGTATGTTAAACATGGCTGGAAGGAGTTTAAAGGTTCAGGATCATGGCTTAAGATTTCTTAGCAAAAACCGGATTTTTTATCAAAAATCCGGTTTGGTGATCTGTAATTTTGAGCTTAAACTAAGGAGACATCAAGATACAAAAAAAGATTTGGCAAGTCAATTCTAATTGTTTATCCGGATGAATTTGGATTTGTAGTTGGTTTGTAATAAGGTCAAATCAAATTGTGAATTCTTAGAGTTTTGGTGCTTTTGTGGCTAAAAGGGCCTCTCGCCATAGCTCATTTTTTTTAAGCCAAAGAATCTCTAAGGCTCCGGGGTTTCATGAAGAAATCAGTTTTGATTTGATGATGAGAGGATTTGATGATGAGGTGATTGACTATGGGGGCGATCTTATCAATAAATCATCACTTTTTCAGTAAAGGCAGATTGATTATTGGATATTTTCAATAAATATATCCCCCTGTTTAAATTGCTTATATCCAGGTGCGAATCGTTTGACTTAGGTTTCAATGTAAGTATTGTCCTTCCGGTAATATCCATTAAGTCCAATTTTGTTTTTTCAGGATTAAAATTTCCAGGTAATGAAACATTCAAAATCGTATTAGCCGGATTGGGGTAGATTTTGATGTCTGCTTCTTTTAACAATTCAGGAGTGCCAACCGTGGAGTCTCTGATATCCAAAAGCCAATAATCCGGGTAGCCATTATTCTGACAGTCACAATCTACATCAAAGGAGGGACTGTAAGTTGTTATTCCGGCCAATACGAATTCATGGTCACTTATCTTCACAGCTCCTTTATTCCTCGTATATTCATCCATCTTTCCACCAATACACTGCTGCCATTCCATATCACCGGAATCATTAATTTTAATAATCCATAAATCGTTATACCCAGTAAAAGAATGATTTCCTTGTACATCATAGTCATCTGAAATAGTGTGTCCTGAAATAAAGATTCCATCAGCTTCACAAAAAAAATTATTTAAAAAATCACCTTTTGAGCCTCCGTAGCATTTTTGCCATAAACTATTTCCTCCAAAATCTGTTTTACCAATCCACATATCAGTTCCTCCATGGTTTCCACAACCTGTTAAATCTCCATCAAATGAAGCAGTGTATCCACCAAACATATAACCATCCGGTAATTCGGTAAGTAATGTTATCCCATCATGATTGCTCCCTCCGTAACATTGCTGCCATTCTTCATTTCCATCGGAATCTAATTTAAACAAAATGCCTTCAGCATTATAACTATGTGGAATACAAGTGACATTTCCATCTCCTTCAGGATTTGCAGAAATGCCAACTAAATATCCCCCATCGCTCGTTTGAATTATAGCCTGTCCGTATTCAAAGCCAATGCTTGTTCCTATAGTAAAATCCCATTGTTTTTCTCCGGTACTGTCCAGCTTAATGACCCAGGTATCCCATCCTCCATAATATTGACTAACATCCCCATCATCAGAATCTGTCCATCCCACGGCAACAATTCCTCCATCTGTGGTTAAGGAGGCATCCCAAAACTGATCAAGTCCATTTCCGCCAAATAATTTTTGCCATAAAACACTGCCTAAACTGTCAATTTTAACGACCCAGTAATCTCCGGAAGTCGGATAAGGATCATAATCAATAGTTCCATCAGAGGATTTGGTACTTCCAACTAAATAAAAATTTCCATCTGTTGTTGGCAAAACTCTTTGAAACACATCTCCCAGGCTTCCTCCGTAAGACTTTTGCCATAAAAGATTTCCAATACTATCAGTAACAATTACCCAGGCATCATCACCTCCATAATGGACCGTTAAATCCCCATCACTTGATTGTGATGCTCCAACTAAGATATATCCATTATTGGTTTTGGCTAAATCATAGAAATCATCAGCTTTAGAACCTCCATAACAAGCTTGCCAGGGAATGCTGAAGATCTGGCTTTCAACCGGGTTCGTTAATAATATGGAGAGAAAAATAAATAAAAAATACTTTTTCATAGAGAAAAAAAATTAAAAAAAGGGCAGTGCTAATTAATTAGCACTGCCCTAAAGATACTAATTACTTATAACAATCTTCCCGGATTTATTTAAGCTACCGGTTTTAAGGATATAGAGATACATCCCGTTTGGAATTTTCCTGGTGTCCCACAAGATTTGACCTTGTTTTCCGCTAACAGGCAGAATATCAACTATCTTACCGTTTGCATTTGAAATTTGGATAGTTCCTTCAGCTTGGCCATCGGGTAAGCTAAAATCAAATGATGCCCATTGTTTGGCAGGGTTAGGTTTCACGGATATATTCATCCCATAGATATTAACGAGAGCTTCGTTATTTACAGATCCACGCTTATAAGCAGAATTGTCTTCGAGACACGGGCAGTAGAGAGTATGATATAATCCATTTTGATCTAAAATACTTTTTGCCAGTGATCCTGCATAACCTTGACTACTTTCTGTAATATCGAATAAGAGTGCAATCTCAGTACTATCCATTTGATGTGTATTTCTTCCATCCTGATTTAAATCATAAAATAAATTCAGAATATCCATGTAGTAGCCATGTTCGGTTATATCAGAACCTTCTAAATTGTATAAATCAGGAAGCATATTAGCTAAATACAGAGCATCCGTGAAATTACCCTGAGCCAGATACGAACTAATTATTTGCTTATCCGCTTCTATCCCTCCCAGATTGTCCAGCCAGTCTCTCAGTGAATTATAATTTATAACGGAGTCACCTAAAATACTTCTTATCATATCCTGGGCTGCACGAGTTTTATTACGATTGTAATAACTCATATTTTCCTGCAAAACCGTTTTATAAGTTTTGCCGTTAGCCACCTCCCGTAAAATATCTATCATGTACTCAGGCAATGGATTTTCCTTGTCTTCAAGATATTTTATCAATTCGTCCTTTTTCAATTCATCCGGATTTGCCGCGAGAATATCAAAAAGAGCAGCATCCGTAAAAACATCTGTCCTGTCGACAACTTCTTTTAGCAAATCCATCGAAAGATGAGGTGAAATACCAAGAAGATGTTCGCGCAATTCCCACATATCTTCCGGTTGTGCATATTGAATATTGGTTAGCTCTGTCTCCGTACTTCCACCATCTATAAAGGATTGGTATAATGAATTAATACTATTATAATTAATCAGGTTAGTAGAGCAGGGTGTTGGCAAAAACCGGGTTTTTGATTAAAATCCCGGCAGAGTAAACTTTGATTTTGAGTTTAAATAAGGAGGCCTTAAGTTACGATAAATGACCGGTGATTGTCAATCCATTATAGAGAAGTTTATTTTGAAAGTTTGATTTAAAAAACTTCGGGCCATCTAATTGAAGTACTTTTAAACGACACTGCAGATTACTTAATGAGAGATGACAAGTTTGATATTTTTTTGCCCGGAATTTGAAATCACATGGGCAAAGTAGATGCCATTCGGTAACTTTCCCGTATTCCAAACCGTAGCCTCACCAGTAAGAGTAAGACTTGTGATTAATCTTCCCCACAGATCATATATCCGAATTGCTTGATGGTCACGGCTTTTTTTTGTTCTGAATATAATATAATCAGAAGCCGGATTCGGATAGAGTGAAATATCAGAACCGGGATATAACTTTTCAAATAATCCGACAGTATTATCCTTGATTTTAAATAGCCAGACATCCGATGAACCATGCATATTGCAATTTACATCCCCATCAGTACTCAGGGCCGTGGAAATCAGCATCATTTCATTTTCATTGAGGATACATACATCTTCGCCATTTTGGGAATCCTTTGAACCAAAACATTGTTGCCAAATGAACTGGCCGTTTAATGAAAGTTTAAACAACCATAAGTCTGTATTTAATCCCTCAGAGTGGTTACCTGAAACATCTCCGTCGTCAGACCGGGTAGATCCACCAATTATATAATCCCCGTCTTCTGTAATTTTAATAAACTTTGCGGCTTCGTAATCCGATCCTCCGTAGCAACTTTCCCATTCAATAGTTCCGGTGATATCTATTTTGACAACCCATATATCATCATTATCTGTAAAACCGGGTACTCCGTGAAAACCACTTACTTCTCCGTCATTAGATCTTGTATTGGCTATGAAAATATATCCCCCGTCACTTGTTTGCCTGATATCGGTCGCGGCTTCAAACTCACTTCCGCCATAACATTGTTGCCATTCAATATTATTGGAACTGTCGATTTTTACTATCCACACATCCTGTTCACCGTGGGGTTCACATAATACATCACGATCGGGCGACCATGTCCAGCCTCCCGCGATATATCCTCCATCATCAGTGATACTTATACATAGACCATAATCAAGCCATGCCCCGCCCAAAGATTTGTCCCAAAGTATCTGTCCTTCAGGGTTAAGTTTGATTATCCAGTAATCTACAAGGCCTTGCGAATCGCTTACATCTCCGTCATTTCCGTAAGAAGAGCCGATGAGGTAAATGTTTCCTTCAGCATCAATATCCATATCTGCAGCCAGATCGTTAGCAGTACTCCCCAAACATTTTTGCCATTCCAGGTTTCCAAGGGTGTCAGTTTTTACTACCCAATAATCTGATCCTCCATGATTTCCAGCTACATCACCATCGTTTGAATAAGTGTCACCAAACAGAATAAAGGACTGATTTATTGACTTGGCAAATCCCTCATTACCCTCGTCATCACTACCGCCGAAACACTTTTCCCACAGTAAATTCCCGGTATTATCAGTTTTTACCAACCAAAAATCCGTTTTCCCATGATTATTAGTTACATCTCCATCATTGGAAGTACTGGAGCAAAGTAAGGTATATGTGCTGTCATTATTAAGTAGTAACCACGATCCTCCATCTCCTTCACTTCCGCCGTAACATTGCTGAAAGTTGACTGAAAATTGCTGGGCACAGAGATTTGACAGCCATAAAGAAAATACTATGTTCAGGAATAAGAATTTCATGGTTGAAAAATATTGTACATAGTTTATTCTATCGTAATCTTCTTTATTTTAATGGTTTATGATTAATTTCATGGTCTTACGTTCAAGTTTTGTAATTATTTGAACAAAATATATTCCATTGGGAACTTCTCGAACATCCCAAACAATTTGTTTCTCAATTTCGTATATATTATAAGACTGTATAAGTATTCCTCGAGGATCTCTTATCTCAATTAGAGCTTCAGAGGTACCTTTTGGAAGATTAATCTTAAATGACGTCCATAATCGAGCTGGGTTCGGTTCAATATTGAAGTTAATATAGCTTTTACTATCATTATTGTATAAATTCGAACCTCTTTTAAAAGTGACTGAATCTGGGAATTTCGGACAATTGGAAAAACTATAATCCTTGACAAACTGTAATATATTTCTTGCTTGACTTTTAGATCTCCCTATACTATTTTCAGCAATAGTGTCCAACATATTTATTTGGGAATCAGTCAATAAAAACACATTTTTGCCTTCATTTATCAGTTGAATTTCTAATTCTTTTAATTGCTTAAAATATTCATATTCTGCAAGATCATCACCAGTAAAATTATACTTTGCAGGCATAGCATATAATTCTGATTGTGCTTCATAAGTATTTCTTATTTGTATTAAAAGATCAATAATTTGAAAGTCATAAATCGGTGAGTTCATTTTACTAAGCCATGAATAAATCGAATCATAATTTGAAATACTGTCGTTAAGCATATTTCTTATTATAACATTTGATGCAAAAGTAGCCTTAGAAATATGTGAATTTAATTGCGCTTCCAAAATAGTTTTGTAGCTAATTGTGCTTGTAATAGTACGTAACATGCTGATCATATATGTAGGCAATGGATTTTCTTTTGTTTCTAAATATTTAAGGAATTGTTCATCTTTCATTGCATCAGGATTAGCCGAAAGAATCTCAAATATGATAGCATCTGGAAAAAGATCGGTTCTATTTGCAACTTCCATTAAAATATCTGTAGATAAGTGTGGTGACAAATCTAAAAGCAGTGAACGCATTTCCCACATTTCATCTGGCCAAGCATTTTCAATTTCATCTTTTGTACCTTCTGTATCCCCCCCGTCTTTTAATTCTTCGTATAAATCATTGACACTATTATAAGCTGACATATTAGAATTAAAATATTGGTAGAAATAATTATATTGACTTGTTGTTAGGCCACAGCCATCTATTTGGCTGTTGTTACCTCCTGTATAATGTGATGAACATGGATTAGTATATGATATTGGGAGCGGGATAACTTTTGATGAATAATTTACTGGTGTCTCGTTTGTATTGCCTACGTCATAAAAATAAAGAAATGACCAATTTGCTTGATTGTTAAGATCACTATAGGGATTACTTGAGCTAAAAGAAAAGGTATTGCCAGCAGGAAGATCCATATCACCTTGAAAGACCATTACTCCATCCCCATTAATATAGTAATCTAGAAAATTATATTCATTTTCATTACAAGAAAAAGTTAATCCACACATATCATCTTGATTAAAATTAAATCCTTCAAATTCAGATGCAATATACAATCCATCAAAAGAATTTTTATAAAATTGATTTGATTGGGTCTTTTTTATTTGCGAAGTAAACCATTCCTCATAATTTACTCTGACACCGATAGTATACCCTAACATTCCAGATGCAGAATGAAACGTGTTTTGTTCAACCGCATAACCATTACAATTTGTTAATTCAATACCAATACCAAAATTTTTGTTACACACATCAGTTTCTTTATAATTTTCACCGATATTAAATTCATTAAAAATAATTGTGATATTATCAACTGCATTAATTTGTACTCCATATCCATTATTATTGAAAACTGTTCCATTTATATAGATAGTTCGCTCTGAACCAGAATTTAATGCAGATACTCCAGCGTATAAATTATTAAATTCACAATGAGTAATGTATTCTTCTGGACATGGCTGAATATATGCATCGCAATAATCAGAAAGGCGGTATCCTGCATCCATCGAATAAATCCCATATCCGCTATCATTAAATTCGATATTATCATTTATAAATCGACAGCCTTTAATATTAATTCCATCTACTTCCCATAAACTTATATGTGAGTAAAAACTGCTTGCTAAATGGTATTCTAAATTCACTTCAAATAAACAATTCGAAAATGAACTCAAATTGTCAGTGTGTAATTCAGTAATCGGATGAAAATTTTGATATGACATAAATTCAACTGATCGCCGATTATTAATAAACTGAGCGTCCTTAGCAATAATTATACCTCCTCTTGTATTCCAGTCGCCAGGTTTCCATAATGTTACGGCATTGTTAGCATTTTCAATAACAGCTTCATTCTGTAATTCAATTTTTCCTTGAAAACATTGTTGATTAATAGTATACTGATGTTCATTGGTATTACCCCACACTTCCACTCCTTGCCAAGTAGAATTATCATTATCGGTCAACACTCCCCCATCTAAGATTAATTTGCTGCATTGAGTGACCATGATCTTTTTCTGATATTTCATACTAATCACACTATGAATGGTGAGCGTAGCGCAGGAAGTAATGAGTATATTATTATCAATAGTACGATCTGAATTCCAAGTTTCATCCTCATCAACAATAATTGCAACTGGAATTGTTTTGGTATATGGGATATAATTGTATGATGTGACGGTTATTCTAAGCTCTCCGTCACTTAATAATACTATGTTATTGAAGGTGGCTATCGCACTTTGATTAAAATCTCCAGTAACGGTTCTTGTTTCCTGAAGTTCATCTTTTTTATACAAACAAACAATTGCATCATAATTTTCAATTAAATTATTAATCGAAACTTGAATGTCATAATTCTCCCCAATATTCAAGTATTCATGATTTAATGACACATTAAAATTTGACGGTGAATTGCTCCATATTTGTGTTTCTGGACAACCTATTAAATTGTGTGAGTACGTAGTATAATGATCAAAATACTCATACTTTGATATTAATTCTGCAACCCCAAGATGAGATGAATACTGGTTCTCAGTTGATGTAATTAAATCGGCAAATTTGCTAAAGACAAGATAAGTTATTGGTGGCTCAGCTGCACTGGTTGTACCTAAAAATGCCACCCCGCCAGCTAAATTATTTACGGTAAAACTTTCTCCAAAATTCCTCGCACCTCCATTACCAATAGCTTTGGTTAGGTGGTACGGATTTTGTACACAGCTAAGTGAATATATTATAAAAGGATAATTGTAATTAGTCAAATTGTCAAGGCCATCCGCATCTTCTTTCACTGCCTTGGAGTAATCAAAAGCTTCTTCAGCATCTATTTTATATTGATACCCTGCTCCTTGTGCAGTTGCATACCCACTGTTTGTATCTCCAGATCCACCATGGTTAAAACAACCCATTAGACCATAATGATTGTTGTTTAATTCAGCAACTACATCGGCTCCTCTTGGCCAAGCAGAAATTGAATCGTCATATGATGGAAACTCTTCCCAAATATTGTTAGTGAATGTAGGAAGGTGTAATTCAACAAATTGGGCTTGCTGTCCGTGGATTGGATCCCATTGAAATTCATAATCAGCCTGTGTCATAAATGATTTTGTCAGATAAGAATAATCTCCATTTCCGGGATTTTTTTCATATATTAAAACTTTATGTACCCAATTTTTTATATCATCAAATGAAGAACAAATCAACCTTCCAACATAAATTTCCGGATAGTATTCAGGATTGTCATCATTTGGTTCTCCAAAATATTTATCCTGATCCACATTCCAATCACCTGTGAAATCTGCAAAATATAAATCAGATTCAATAATGAGACCCCAAGCCCATCCCGTTGTATCGGTATTGATATTTTCAGAAGTTCCCCATCTGGCTGGCATTACAGTTACATCTCCAGCAAGTAAAGCCCAAGTTGTCCCGGAATTATAAGCTTCATAAAGATATTGTCTTACTTTGCCGGCATGTTCCTGCTTTGGATCAGGTTCTTCAGTAATCTCATGACCTGGAAAAATCATATCTCCATCATAATTTTCAGCGATTTGTTCAATGCTTACAGCGCCAATATTGATACCTTTTTGCTTCTTCCATTCAATAAATTCATCAAATGCTGGGATGAAATCATTCTTTGTAATAATTACATATTCATAAAAAGGGATGGGCCCATTATTCATTACCTGGCTTATCATTGTGGGGCTTGTGTGGTATGCAGGTATGTCTTGTGGATTATCCACAAGGTTTCGTAAAGATTCATCGTAAATGGCCTGATTTTTTGCAAGACGTTTTCTTGTACTATTTCCAATCGGATAACCTGACACCAACTCAAGTTCAAAGCTTATCGTTGTATAATAGATAAGTTTTCCAGTTATAGGATAATATTGAAAAGGGCATAATTCAATGCATACAATATTATTGCAACCATCAAAAAACCCTTGATGAATTTTATTAATCATACTTTCAGGCCAAGAATTTGTTAAATTATAAATGGTAGAATCTGGATAGACAAAACTAATTTCCGAACATTCCATACATTTTGATAACGGAGTTTGTGCAGGATAGATTGGAAATGCTAAATCAAATGAAATACCGGAGGTATCTAATATGGAAATACTTTCAATTGTCTGACCTGGTGGAATAATTAGATTTAAATATTTGACTGGTAATCTCGGATTACCTTCCTTGTTTGATGACATCAATTCAGATATGTTTACAGAGGTGTAAGTGTTTCCATCATCTGCCAAACTATCATTGAAGGTGATGTCGTTTGACTCAAAATGAACAGTCTGGCTGAGTTGAGCTTTTAAAATTGATGGTGCCAAACAAATGATTACAATAAGTGATGTTAAGAAACGCTTCATAAGACTTGATTTTTGGATTTGATTAATTTCTATAAATATAAAAAAAATCTAATCTCAGTATTAAATTTTTATAATCGATTAATTAATAAATTATTATTTATAGCATAATCTTCTTATAAGATATATTTACATTTTTTTATCCAAAATTGAGTTTTAAATGAAACACTACACCATACCGGTCTTTATCCCCGAGCTCGCCTGTCCTTTCCAGTGCGTTTTCTGTAATCAAAGGAAAATTACCGGAAAGCTGAAAGTCCCGGCTCCGGAAGAAGTGAATTCTATTATTGAATCTTATTTGGAGACATATCCCGAAGGGGATAAACATGTGGAGATAGGTTTTTTCGGAGGGAATTTTACGGGAATTGACAGATCGGAACAGGAGAAATACCTTGCTGTTGCAAGGCCTTTTCGGGAAAGTGGAAAAATACAGGGCATCCGTCTCTCCACAAGACCGGATTATATAGATGAGGACATTTTGCAAATGCTTAAAATCTATGGTGTGACCACCATTGAACTGGGCGCCCAATCCATGGATGAGGAGGTGCTGATACAGGCCGGCAGGGGCCATACGGCAGGGGATACCCGCGAGGCAGCAATTATGATCCGGGAAGCCGGCTTTGAACTGGGACTTCAGATGATGATAGGTTTACCCGGCGATACGCTGGAAAAGTCTTTGCTAACAGCAAAAGAAATCATCGTATTAGGAGCCACAAATACCCGGATTTACCCAACATTGGTTATCAAGGGGACCAGGTTGGAAGAGGAATATCTTAAAGGAAAATACAAGCCACTGGAGCTGGAAGAAGCCGTGGAATGGGTGAAACATATACTGCCGCTTTTCGAAGCCGTCGGTGTCAATGTGATCCGTATCGGACTGCATCCCTCGGAAGGTCTGCTCGACGGCAGCGAACTCCTGGCCGGACCCTTCCATCCGTCCTTCAGGGAACTGGTTCTGACTGAAATCTGGTGGGACCTGCTTTCTACCTTTATGGAAAAAGAAGACAGAGGAAACATAGAGATTGCAGTTGCCCCCGGACAAATCAATGTGGCCATTGGTTATGAAGGGAAGAACCGGAAAAGACTGCTGCAAAAGTATGGGCAGGTTAAGTTCAGGGAAGATGAAAGCCTTAAGGGACGGGAGTATGGGGTTTCAAACGGATCCCGGCCTGCGCTGGGATGACGGAAAGTATTTTCAACCGACGGGTTAACCCGTCGGTTATGATAAAACAACACCATCAATTATAACTAAATAATGATAATATTCGTTGATCATCGGATACCAGTGGAAGCAAAAAAGAAACTCAGCACTTACGGCGAATTGCTGGAAGTGAAGACGGAAGGCATAGTCTACGATGCCATTTCCGGTCATCCCGATATCTTCTTCTGTCAGGCAGGGGAAAAATTGATTACCGCCCCCAACACCCCGCGATATCTGATCGATAAATTAAATGAGAAGAAGGTCCCTTTCGTCTTCGGTGAGCAGCCACTTGGAGGCAAATATCCCGATACGGCGCACTATAACGCTGTGGTAACAGATGAATACCTCATTCACAATTTCCGTTATGTCGACATGGGTATCACCCATGCCCTGCCCGATATAGAATTGATCCATGTAAACCAGGGCTATTGCCACTGCAACCTGATGGCATTAAAGGAAAATCATTTTATCACTTCGGATGAAGGCATAAAGAAGGTCCTGGAACAAAACGATATGGATGTACTTTATGTAGATCCCGAAGGCATCCTCCTCCCCGGCCATAAACACGGTTTTTTCGGAGGAACCTGTGGTGTGCAAGGCGATAAGGTGTTTATTTTGGGTAGTTTAAGGAATTATGCCGAAGGAGAAAAGGTTTCCGCCTACCTGGGTGGATTGGGATATGAAATTATCGAATTGTATGATGGGGCATTGTTTGACGGGGGAGGAATTATTTTTATATATTTGCCGCATGATCCTTAAGATATTTGCATCGGTCCTTTCCATTTACATACTGTTTCTCACGGTGGTACCCTGCTGTGATGAACCCCTGGCCGATGAATCTAAGTATCAAACTGAAATGCTGCAGATCAACTTCGACAATCATGCAGGCGATATAGATCATTGCTCCCCTTTCTGTACCTGCAACTGCTGCGCTTCGCGTGTTGTCTTTACGGATCTCATTATCGACTTCAATAATCATTCTTTCATAAAAAAACAAAACCCGGAATACGCTTCCGCTTACATTTCCACCCTTTATTATAGCATTTGGGAACCGCCCAAAATAGCATAATCCCTTCTTTTCCATTTTACTACCCTTTTTGCATTCCGCCTTGCGGACCCTGCTGTTTCTGCGTTTAATTATTAATGTATTTTATTATGATAGAAAAGATTATCCATTTTTCCACACGGAATAAATTCATAATCGCTTTGTTCGTGACCGGGCTTATCGGCTGGGGAACTTATTCCTTAACCAGACTTCCAATAGATGCCATCCCGGATATTACCAACAACCAGGTACAGGTTATCTCCCTGGCGCCTGCGCTTGCCGTGCAGGAAGTTGAGAGCTTCATCACGGCCCCTGTTGAAGTAGCAGTTGCAAACATTCCCGATATCATCGAACTGCGCTCCATCTCCCGGCTTGGATTATCTGTAGTGACCGTTGTTTTCAAAGATGGGGTGGATGTTTATTGGGCCCGGCAACAGCTCAGTGAGAGACTGAAAGAAGCTGAAGAAGCCATCCCCGATGGCCTGGCGAAAATTGAGCTGGCCCCCATATCCACCGGCCTGGGCGAGATATACCAGTACCGGCTGGCCGTCGACAAGGCTTATGAGAATAAATATTCACCTATGGAACTCCGGACAATACAGGACTGGATCGTGCGCAGGGAAATGCTGGGCACACCGGGCGTTGCCGACATAAATAGCTACGGGGGCTTTGTTAAACAATATGAGATCGCGGTCAACCCGGATCGCCTGCTGAGTATGAACCTCAGCCTTACCGATATTTTCGATGCCCTGGAAAGGAATAACGAGAATACCGGCAGCGCTTATATCGATAAAAAACCTTCGGCTTATTTCATACGCGGTATAGGACTGGTAAAAAGCCTGGAGGATATTGAAAAGATTGTAGTGAAGAACAATCATTCGGGTGTTCCGGTCCTGATCCGGGATGTGGCCATCGTTCGTTACGGGAATGCTACCCGTTACGGGGCCCTGGTTATTGATACCACCGAAGCAGTTGGCGGAGTAGTAATGATGCTGAAAGGAGCGAATGCGCACCAGGTTATCGACAATGTTGAAAGCCGTATACAGTCTATCCAGAAATCCCTGCCTGCAGGAATAAAAATAGAGCCTTTCCTGGACCGTTCCGAACTAGTGGGAAGGGCCATAGGCACGGTCTCACGCAACCTGATCGAAGGGGCCCTCATCGTCATCTTCATCCTCGTTCTGCTTCTGGGAAACCTGCGTGCCGGGCTGATTGTCGCTTCGGTGATCCCTCTTTCCATGCTCTTCGCCATTTCCCTGATGAACATCTTCGGTGTTTCGGGTAATCTTATGAGCCTGGGGGCCATCGACTTCGGCCTGATCGTAGACGGGGCGGTTATCATAGTGGAAAGTGTGGTCCACCGGATTTACCGGAGTAAAGGCCAGCTTCAGGGGCCAAGCCGGCTAAGCCAGGCCCAGATGGATGAGAATGTATTCGAATCAGCCAAACGCATGATGAGTTCCGCAACTTTCGGACAGATCATCATCCTGATCGTATACCTTCCTATCATGGCGCTGATAGGAATAGAAGGCAAAATGTTCCGCCCGATGGCACAGGTCGTTGCCTTTGCCCTCCTGGGTGCAGCTGTGCTTTCGCTTACCTATGTTCCCATGGCCTCTGCACTCTTCCTGAGTAAAAAAACACAGCATAAACGGAATTTTTCCGATAAACTCATGGATATCCTCCATCGTGCTTTTAATCCTCTCATACTTTTCGCCATCAGGCGAAAATTGCTGGTGTCAGCTTCGGCCGTCCTTTTATTCATTTTCAGCATTTTCCTTTTCAACAATCTGGGAGGAGAGTTTATCCCCCAGCTTGAGGAAGGCGACCTGGCAGCGGGAGTGATCACCCTCCAGGGAAGCTCGCTCTCAAATACCATCGAGACCGTAATCCAGGCGAATAAAATATTGCTGGCCAAATTCCCGGAAATCAAGCATACTGTGTGCAAAATTGGCGCCGGTGAAATACCCACCGATCCGACTCCCATGGAAACAGGAGATTATATTATCACTCTGAAAGATAAGAGTGAATGGACTTCGGCCGGCAGCCGTGAAGAGCTGGTCGGGAAAATGGAGGAAGCACTGGTGGTACTGGCGGGTGTGAAATTCGAGTTTCAGCAGCCTATACAAATGCGTTTCAACGAATTGCTCTCAGGTTCCCGGCAGGATATTGCCATCAAGATATTTGGAGATGATCTGAATGTTTTGGCGGAGAAGGCAGGAGATGTGGAAAATATAGTCAATGGAATTCAGGGGGCTGAGGATATCAATGTAGAAAAGGTCACAGGCCTGGCCCAGGTGCAGGTTGAATACGACCGCGACAGGCTGGCCCAGTATGGCCTTTCGGTGAGGGATGTGAACCGCGTCCTGAGGGCTGCTTTTGCAGGGAGCCAGGCAGGGGTCGTCTATGAGCAGGAAAAGCGCTTCGGGATGGTGGTGCGTCTCGATAAAGACTATCGTCAGAACCTGGAGGATGTGAAAAACCTCACAGTAGAGCTACCCTCCGGGGGCCAGATACCTTTTGAACAAGTGGCCACAATTGAAATCAAGTCAGGACCCGCCCAGGTTTCACGTGAAAATACCAAAAGACGAATTACGGTTGGTCTGAATGTCCGCAACAGGGATATCCAAAGTCTTATTTCGGAAGTCAGCAGGCGTATTGATAAAGAAGTATTCCTCCCGAGCGGATATTATGTTGAGTATGGCGGGCAGTTCCGGAACCTGGAAGCCGCGAAGTCCCGCTTGTCGGTGGCCGTGCCTGTGGCCCTTTTGCTGATATTCGTGCTGCTCTATTTCACCTTCCATTCGGTCAAACAAAGCCTGCTGATCTTCACAGCAGTGCCTATGGCTGCTATAGGAGGCGTGATAGCTCTCTGGCTTCGCGGGATGAACTTTTCCATCTCCGCCGGGGTAGGATTTATAGCCTTGTTCGGGGTGGCTGTGCTGAATGGAATAGTGCTCATTTCGGAATTCAACCGCCTTGAAAAAGAAGGCCTCAGCGACATTATCCAGAGGGTGCTGAAAGGACTGAATGCCCGTCTGCGGCCAGTGGTGATGACCGCTTCGGTGGCTTCCCTCGGCTTCCTCCCCATGGCACTCTCGACTTCTGCCGGTGCAGAAGTGCAGAAACCCCTGGCCACGGTGGTCATAGGCGGACTCATCACCTCCACCTTCCTGACCCTGGTCGTTCTTCCCATATTCTATATCATATTCTCCAAAACATCTTTCAGAAGAATTTTTAAAAAGAAGAAAATGAAAATACTTTCATTGTTTTTCATGATATCCTGCGGGGCAGCTTTCACGAATGGATTAAATGCACAGCACTTACAAGCTATCAGTGCGAAACAGGCTGTTCAGCTTGCTCTGGACAGCAACCTTTCGATAAAGGCTTCAGAGAATTCGGTGAAAGTACAGCAAGCCCTGAAGGGAGCCTCCTGGGACCTTCCCAAAACCTCCCTGGACGGGGAATTCGGCCAGATCAACTCCTACAGCAAGGATAACAGTATCAGTATATCCCAGTCATTTGCTTTTCCGACACTTTATATTGATCAGAACAAACTGGCAAAAGCCGGCATCAAAGGCAGTCAGTGGGAACTGGAAATGTCGCGTCTGGAGCTGGGGAGCCATGTAAAGCAGGTATACTGGCAATTGGTTTACCTCTATGCTTATCAGAAACTGCTGGTCTATCAGGATAGTCTCTACTCGGGATTTTTCAGGGCCGCTGAACTCCGGGCCAGATCGGGAGAGACAAATCGCCTGGAAATGATCACTGCCCGTTCCCGCAGCATGGAAATGAAAAACCGCTTGCAGCAAGTGAACGCGGATCTGACTATTTCTATTCAAAAAATGCAGACACTGATGAATACGGCAAACATATTCCGGCCGGCAGATACAGTGCTGAGGAGGATAGAGATGAATATTATTTCCGACAGCGCAGCCTTGCAGGCAAATCCTTCCCTGGCATTTATGCAGCAACAAACCGAGATAAGACGATTGGAAAAGAAGGTTGAAAGGGGACACATGCTTCCTGATTTTAATATCGGGTATTTCAGCCAGAGTATGCAGGGTATTCAGGAATTTGACAATATTCCCCGGTCACTTTCGGTCCGGGCGACCGTTTTACCGGCATACAGGCAGGGATAAGCATTCCCTTGTTTTTCAATTCCGGTTCTGCCCGGATAAAAGCTGCCGGCCTGCAGGAAAAAGTTGCCATAAACCGGGCCGGGAATTTCAGCAGGGAATTAAGCGGTAAATACCGTGGCCTTCTGGAAGAATCAGCCAGGTATAATCACAGTATTGAATATTATGAAAAAGAGGCCATCCCCCAGGCTGAGCTGATCATCGAACAGGCCACACTCTCGTATAAAGCCGGCGCTATGGATTATCTTGACTATATTCTGAATCTCAGCCAGGCATTGGAAATTAAGCAAAACTACCTGAAGGCTTTAAATAATTACAACCAGACCATCATAAATATAGAATTTATTTCAGGAAAAATCTTTTAAAACATCAGTATTATGAATACATATCGAAATATAAGCCTGAGCATTTTATCCTGTTTCTTCATTGTTTTAAGTTCCTGCAATGACGGGAAAAATGCCATTTCAGGCGATAAGGAAGAAGAAGTGCTCCCGGCAGATATCGTGGAGCTGCGTGGAGACCAGATAAAATTAGCCGGCATAGAAACAGGCAAAATCGCAAATCTGTCGCTCAGCAACACCTTAAAAGTAAATGGCACGGTGGCCGTGGCCCCGCAAAACCTCGCGACTGTTTGTGCCCCCCTCGGGGGCTTTGTGAAGAGCACTTTCCTGATGCCCGGGAATGCAATTCACAAAGGACAGACCCTGGCAGTTCTTGAAAATCAGGAATTTGTTGACATCCAGCAAAATTACCTGGAGGCCAAAAGCAGGCTTGAATTTGCTGAAGCAGAATATAAACGGCATAGCGAACTTTATGAAGCAGATGTATATTCAAAAATGAATATGCAGCAGGTAAAGGCTGAATACCTGAGCCTGAAAGCCCAGACCAGGGCCCTGGAACAAAAGCTGATGCTCATAGGAATTGATCCTGATAAGCTGAACGAGGACAATATCAGCAGTTCCCTGGCCCTCACATCACCCATAAACGGCTATGTCAAATCAGTTAATGTGAATATAGGCAAATACGTGTCCCCCTCCGATGTCCTGTTCGAGATAGAGAATAATGATAAGCTCTTCCTGGAGCTGATATTGTTTGAGAAGGACGCCAATAAGGTATTTACAGGCCAGAAGATCCGTTTTTTTATCAATAATGAAAAAGAGCAGCATGATGCCGTCATTTATCAGACGGGCAGTTCTATTGGCCCTGACAGGACTTATAAAGTTTATGCCCGGGTCGAAGGAAATTGTAAAAGTGTATTGCCCGGAATGTATGTGAATGCCATTATCGAGACTTCGGGCGAAATGGTAACAGCGCTGCCATCGGAGGCTATTGTCAGTTTTGAGGACCGGGATTATATTTTTGCATATGTCAGGGACAAGGAAGAAAGCGGCAATCCCTTCTGTGAATACCGTATGATAGAAGTACAGAAAGGTCTTAGTGATCAGGGAAATACCGAGGTGATATTGCCGGAAGGATTCGATATGAAAAACACACTGGTTGTAGTAAAGGGCGCTTATAAGCTACTTGCATCAAAGATGAATGCAGGGGATATGGCTTGTTGATGTGGTGATGTGGTGATGTGGTGATGTGGTGATGTGGTGATGTGGTGATGTGGTGATGTGGTGATGTGGTGATGTGGTGATGTGGTGAGGTGAAGAAAGCAGCCCCACATCCAATTGAATGGATGCTACAGGGGCCGCATTATTTTATACTCATGGAGTGAATTCTTCCAGCACCCTCAAAGTTTCGACTTTCAATCCGTCTTCCGACATGGCCTTCTTGCCCTCTTCTGAGGCCAGTACAGCCTGGAATTTTTTCAAATCCGAAACTTCTGCTATCAAACCGGTTGAATTCGGATTGTTCGGATCCCGGAAAGTACGGGCTGTTACACCATATTTTGCAAACAATTCATGCCTGCTTCCAGGACCTTTATGCCAGGCTTTAGCCCAGTGAGCTCCGTCCTTAACTTCGTGAAAAAAAATTACAGTTGACATTTTATGATGGGTTTAAATTATGCCTTTCATTGTATAAATAGTGCATTTACAAATATTTACACCATATATAGTTTTAGGCCTTACAAAGGTAAATCACCAAAAAACGGAATTGTTAATGATCTGTTATTTTGTGTTAATGAATGTTAATTGGGGTATTGGGTACTGGGTATTAGGTATTGGGGAAAGTTAATGGTATATTGGTTAGTGGGGAATTTGATTGAGATTTGGGATTTGTTATTTGGGATTTAAAGCCGGTATTGGGGAACGTGACAAGGAGACCTGGTAACTAGGTTTCTGTATAAAAACCTTATTTTCATACCATAAACCTTAGTAGCAGGAAATCCTGGCTAAATAGCCTACCTTATTTACCTTATTTGATTGCTTAGCAAATCTTTACCACCAAGTCACCAAGACTCCAAGGTTCACCAAATTATTCATTGAGAATTACAAAGCAGATTTTCAAGTGTCTTAGTGTCTTGGAGTTTAGTGGTTTAAAAAAAGTATCTGAATTGTAATCAATATCTAAACCGCCTAATGCCGATCCCGACTTATTCCGATCCTCGCTCCGCTCCGCTGCTGACTGCTGACTGAAGACTGAAGACGACTGAAGACTGACGACTGACGACCTTTCCGTAAAATGTTTACCTTCATCATACAATAACTTAAAAAAGGAGAGCCTTATGAAAGCGATAGTTCACACAAAATACGGGCCGCCGGAGGTTCTGCAGCTCAGGGAAGTGGAAAAGCCAGGTCCGAAAGACAATGAAGTCCTTATAAAAATATATGCAACAACTGTCAACCGCACCGATTGCGGATTTCGGAAACCTGAATATCCCATTATTATCAGGTTGATGAACGGTTTGTTCAGACCAAAAAGACAAATATTAGGCAGCGAGCTTGCAGGGGAAATAGAAGCCATCGGTTCCGAAGTTAAAACATATAAAATCGGTGATCAGGTTTTTGGATTAAGCACTGCGAAATTCGGAACACATGCCGAGTATATTTGCCTGCCCGAAAACACATCCATCACCAACAAACCATCCAATATCTCATATGAAGAAGCAGCAGCTGTCTGTGACGGAGCTATGCTGGCCAATACTTATATCAGGAAAATAGATTTTAAGAAGGCAAAAAAGATCCTGATAAACGGGGCTTCCGGATCCATTGGTATTGCGGCCGTCCAGCTTGCGGCATATCATGGGGCTGAAATTACGGCCGTATGTAAAACCCGGAATTTTGAACTGCTGAAATCTCTGGGCGCCGCTGAACTTATGGATTATACTAAAGAAGATTTTACGAAAAGCGGGCAAAAGTATGATGTGATCTTTGATGCCGTCGGTAAAAGCTCCTTTTTCAAATGTAAAAGATTACTGAATCCGGGAGGGATGTACTTTTCAACGGAACTCGGCTATTTAGGCCAGAATATATTTTTGACCCTGCTGACACCGGTTTTCAGCTCTAAAAAAGTTATGTTCCCCATCCCCAAAGCTGCTAAGGAAGATATAATCTTTTTTAAAGAGCTGATCGAAGCAGGAAAGTACAAAGCCGTTATCGACAGGACTTATACCATGGAACAAATAGTCGAAGCTACACGCTACGTTGAAAGCGGGGAGAAAACGGGAAATGTCGTCATTAAAATCGTCCGGTAGATTTAAAAATAATAATCCGGACAATGCAAGCAAAGTCAATCGTTCGTGAGCTTAAACCTTACCAGTCTTAAGGGAACTCCGTTTGCATTTTTAAGGCTTTGTAAGCCATAAATATAACCATCATGAAAAACCATCTTTGACGGATTAATCTCCAGATTATAATCATCGCTTACAAAACTGCTCTGACAAACGAATTTTCCTCCATCATTATATATCCAAACATTAAACTTATTGGCATATTCCTCTTTGGGATATTCAAAGAATAATAAGTTCCCATCTGAGTCTTTAATTATAGTGGAAAATACAGGAATGGGGATGGGGTCCTTTATCTTAGCCATATCGGCTTCCATATCTTTTACCAGTGATTCCTGTGCTTTTTTGCTTTCTTCAGCCGACACCCAGTTTAAAAATTTGGGTTCTTTAGTGTTCTTGAATTTATCTATTGCCTTTTGCTGAATTTCCCTTTGTTCCTTTACAGACAAGTAATTGGTGGCCCAACCAATTTTATCTTTTGATATTAACTTGCCTTCCAGGTCAAAAACCATTATTTCACCTGTGCCTGGGATAGCGACAATTAATTTATTCCCGCTACAGGCAATTTGAGGCGCTAAGTTATAACCCGTCGGATTTGTAAAGGGCATGGTATTGAAAGAAATTCCCCCACCTTCTTTAAAATAATACTGATAACTAAAAAGATCACAATGTGCATTTCCACTTGAATTGCCGAATTCATTAAAACAGATATCATTGAAATGTTCCCAGATATCCTTCTGCTGATTGCTTTCATAATCAACAATTGCCACAAAATCACGAATTTTTGTGTCCCAGATGACCCAACCGACCACCGCAATTTTATTATTGGGCAAGGAAATCATCTGCTTATCACTATAATCCAATTTCAGGTTTTTGATATAATTCCCGTCAAAATCAAAACAAGTCATATTCCCCATATTATCGAGATCGGTGAAAAAGATTTTATTGTCGATAATACCATCAATCTTTTTTATCTTTTTCATCTGCTTTCCATCTTTGCCTGTAATACCGAATTCTTTCTCAAATTTACCAGTTGGAGAAAATAAGGTGTAATAATTCCGGTATGCATTATTAACCACTACCGAAGCATCCGGCATCAGGATCAGCGATTTTCTCTGACCTATGGCTTTGCCGTATAGTGTATCGTAATATGAACTGAAAACTTTATTCCAGTTATTTCCCTGGGCATAGGAATCATCCGGGATCAGGCGGATGGTGCCTTTCTTGTAGAGGTCCAATAATTTCTGGGCCGGAACTGACATCGCAAAGGAGATAAGCAACAAGGCAAGCGCTAATTTTTTCATTTATTTAATCTTATAATTAAACTTACTCTGAATTTTTTTTGATAATGTTATTTAAGAGGTAACTCTGTAACTTTCCCTTTTGAGTCGATGACAGTAATAATCATTTCCTGTTCCGCGAAGGGACGGTTTGCA
>CAWBCI010000044.1:0-4532 GCA_963787195.1 uncultured Bacteroidales bacterium | reverse complement strand
TCCGTGACCGGAGATCATGATCACCGGGATGTCATATTCCGACATGATCTGGTCCAAAACTTCCATGCCATCCATACGAGGCATCTTGATATCCAGTAATATCACATCAAACTCGCCATGTTTAAGGGCTTCCAGTCCGTCGGGTCCGGTTGCTGCATCTTCCACTTCATATTTTTCATATCCCAGAATATCCCTGAGTGTATTCCGGATACTTCTTTCATCATCAATTACAAGTATTCTCGCCATAGACACGTATATTAACAGGAAAATGTAAAGGTACGGAATGTTTATGGATAGCAGTCGCCGGCTTTTATACAAAGGATATGAGAGATAAGCCATATCTTTGTAGAGCAGTGCAAAGCCTGTAAATAACCAGACATCCTTTCATAATTAAACTTTGATGAAAATCCACATGAAAATATTACCGATTTTTTGGCTGAGCATATTTCTGCTCAGTTTCAATCTGCTGAGAGGACAGGAAACCAAAGTACAGGTCCAGGATGAGAACAGGGGCTATTTTCCCTATCCCTGGGCAGGAGGTATGAATTCCTGCCAGTTCGGGGAGATGGACTTGAATATGGATGGGAAGAAGGATCTGGTGGTTTTTGACCGCATGGGAAATCGCCTGATGACTTTCCTTAACCAGGGAAGCCCCGGAAATATATCTTATACCTGGGCGCCTGAATACCAGGCATATTTTCCTGAAATCTGTGATTGGATTATCCTGAAAGATTATAATGGAGATGGGAAAGAAGATATTTTTACATATTCCCCCGGCTATGCAGGAATGAAGGTTTATAAAAATGTCTCGTCTGGAAGTCCTGAATTTCAACTGGTCGTTTATCCCTACCTTAAATCCTTTCAGGGCGGGGGCTATGTAAATATACTGGTGACTAATGCCGATTATCCGGGAATAGCCGATCTGGATGGAGACGGGGACCTGGACATCCTGACTTTCTGGGGACTGGGTGCCTTCGTGGAGATGCATAAAAATCTTTCCATGGAGAAGTATGGGAATGCCGATTCACTGGATTATGAGAAGACAGAATATTGCTGGGGCTATTTTGCTGAAAGTGAAGAGTCGAATGCGATAACCCTGGATACATGCATCGGCTGGAAAGCGCCGGTACTTCCGGGTTCCTTAAGGCCTGACCGGCATACCGGATCAAGTTTTTGTTTATTGGACCTGAATGGCGACCAGGTCCTGGACCTGTTGCTGGGCGATGTGGATTACCCGAATCTGCCAGCCCTCATTAACGGGGGAACTTCAGATACAGCTTTTATAATATCTGAAACAATGGATTTTCCCTCCTATAATAAGCCGGTAAATATTTTCTCCATGCCCCTGGCGGCTTATATCGATGTAAATAACGATCAGAAAAAAGACCTTATCATTTCCCCTTTTGATCCAAATCCTTTTTTATCAGATAATTATAATAATAATTGGCTTTATCTTAATGAAGGCAATGATGATCAGCCTGTTTTTGCCTATTCCACAGATAATTTCCTGCAGAAAGGAATGATAGACCTGGGATCGGGGGCCTATCCCGTATTTGCTGATTATGACGGGGACGGGATAAGTGACCTATTCGTTGGAAATTATGGTTACTATGATTTATCCTGGTATGATCAATATTATATTTTGCATTCATCTTATACCGGCAAAATTGCCCTTTTTAGAAATATAGGAACGAATGCCGCTCCAGCCTTTAGTTTGATCAGCCGTGATTTTGCAAATGTTTCACAATTGGGTTTGAGGGGAATATATCCTGCTTTTGGTGACCTGGACGGAGACGGGGATGATGATATGATTTTAGGAAATCAAAATGGAACGCTCCTGGAATATGAAAATACAGCCGGACCAGGAAATCCAATGAATATGGAGCTTAAGGATGAAAATTATGGCGGAATAGATGTTGGTGAGTACAGTACTCCCGCACTGATTGACCTTGATCAGGATGGTTTAACAGACCTGGTGCTGGGCGAAAGGGGAGGAAACCTGAATTATTTCAGGAATGAAGGCAGCCTTTCTGATCCGAATTTTATCCTCATTACTGATAGTCTTGGAAAAGTGAATGTAACAGACTATAACATTTCTCTGGACGGTTTCAGTACGCCATGTTTTTTCAGGGGAAATGATGGTGTTTTACACTTGCTGACCGGTTCGGAGCAGGGAAAAATATTTCTGTTTGAAGGAATAGATGGGAATCTGACCGGCCCATTTAAGGAAGCTGATACCCTTGGAATTATGCTGGGGCTTCCCGATTTCGCTCCAGACAGGGGCTATCGCACCTCGGCTGCGCTTCTTCAGACGGCAGGGAATTCTCATCCTATAATGATAGCCGGGAATTTCTCAGGTGGTTTGGAATACTTTTCTACTTCAGTTAAGCCACAAGTTGAGGCTGGTTTGAAAGAAGAAGAAGCATCTGTGAATTTGCTGGTGTACCCGCTTCCGGCGAAATCTGAAATTAATTTTGAGCTTCCCGATAAATATCCGGGGGGCATTGTAAGTATAGAAATATTCAGTATGGATGGAGGATTGAAATTGTTCCACATGTATCCCGACAATAAACAGATTAGCCTGCCAGTCAGTTCTCTTTCAAAGGGTTTTTACTTTTGCCGCATCCAGCTTCAAAGGAATGGAAAGCAAAATTTCTTCCTTTATAAGAAAATCATTATTTCTGATTAAAAGAATAAAGCCTTTTCATTTTTTGATATCAAGCTGATAAAATCCTGGCAAATTAAGTAGTAGAAAAAAATATTACTGAAGCTTAAACTATTCCCATTCTTCATTTGTTAGTTTTAAAAACTTCTATATTCTGCCAGTACACCTAAAATCTATCATTATGAAAAGACTTATACTCTCATTTGCTATTAGCCTCATCTTTATATTATCCAATCAATATTCATATTCACAGACTATTTCTTTGCCTTCAAAAACGGCCCTTAAATGTGATACGGTGCTATTTCAGCTCACTGGGGCAGGATTTACCCAAAGCGCCGGGTCTGCTGCAATAAATATTATAATCGATACGAACATTGTGAAATATACCGGGATTTCTCTGGGTATTCTCGCCGGAGGTACTACACTTTATAATTTTATTGCTGCCACTTCGACCATAGGGATTCAGTTCTTTAGTACATCCGGAATCATGTTTAACGGAAACTTATGCACTATTAAGCTTTTGTACAAAGGTGGTGCAGATTCTCTGCATTTTGCTCCGGATTGCGAAATCGGTGACCCTTCGCTCAATAATATTCCCACAACTTTTATAGATGGAAGTATTGCTCCTACACCCAGCAAAACTTATTATGTAGAATCAACGGCCCCTGCAGGAGGAGACGGATTATCATGGACAACAGCCTACCAGACCATCAGCGAGGCTGCAAACCAGCCTCTCAGCGGTGGCGATCAGGTACTAGTCTGGCCCGGCACATACAGCGATACATTAATCATTCGAAGCAGCGGTACCCAATTGGTTCCGGCTAAAATGGGTGTAAGTATCCCCGATAGCAACCATATTATCTTTCCAGTCGGCACAAATATTTCATGCATTGACACAGCCGATCATCCCGGAGAGTTTTACGCATATGTATACAGGAGCTGGAAAGGGAATAACGGAGTTTATAAAATTCTGGCTTATGATACGACACTGAGGTCTGTCACTGTGGAAGGAGCCTCATTCATAACTGAATCAGGTGCGGCAGGTGACAGTACACTTTTACAGGCCGCGATAGGACGACCGGTCATCTATAAAAAATATTCCTCAAATCCGGATGTGGAAAGAGTCGTAATCAATGCACCTGCCGCTTATAGCCCCAAAGCTGATTGTTATATAGGCAAACCCATTGTTGCCGGGGATGATGCAAATCCTTCCAATTTCAATATTATTGATGGTTTTGATGCCACTGGTCCCGGGGCCAAATACGGACTTCGCCTCATAGGATCTTCATACAATGTTTTCAGGAACGGGAAAATTTATGAGCTCGATAGCGTGGCATGTTATATTGGCGGGAATTCTACGCATAAAGCACTATACAATATCATCCAGTCGAATGTGATATACAATACTTCGAAGAAAGCCATTAAAATCGGATTGCAAAACGGAACATCCACTACAAATTTCGCCAAATTCAATATTTTTAAAGGAAATGAAATTTATTCAACCGGTAGCGGTTCTTACCCGGGCTTTATCACCATGGCTGAGATTCACCGCTATAATACATATAATATTCTGGAGAATAATATGTTCAGGGATTTTACCCTGATGAATGCAAACAGGGCAGGAGTTGAGATCTGGGATAATACCAAAAGTACCCTGGTTTATGGGAATACGGTTAAAAATGTGGCCAGGGCCATTAGCGGGACCAATGCGAATATCTATATACATGGAAACAGTTCAGGAGTCAAAGTATTCAACAACCTGGTCCTGAAACAAAATGCTGACGCCGACAATATTTATGCCTTCAGGTTGAATGCCGCGGGCCACAGCGGAACTGTCGTAGCTTTCAATACCGTTTACAACATCAAT
>CAWBCI010000043.1:0-21572 GCA_963787195.1 uncultured Bacteroidales bacterium | reverse complement strand
TATGCCATAAAAAAACCCAACCATTAATTATTTTGCTTGGGTTTCCGACTTTCAAAGTCGGGATGGGGAGATTCGAACTCCCGGCCTCCACGTCCCGAACGTGGCCCCGCCAACGGCGGGGCTACATCCCGGATGAAATTAATTTTTTAAATGCTTCACCCCCTTTATAAGATTTTATCTGTCTCTCTCGAATAAGAGCCTGCTCTTTTGTGTCAAGTACTTCTTTGTAAACCAATATAAATGGAGTCCGGTTCTTTGTGGAACGTTGGCGCCGGCTATTGTGATAATGAAGCCTGGCCTCAATATCCGAGGTGGATCCGATATAATATTTTGAATCCTTTAGGCTCTTCAGAATATAGACATAATAAGACATAAAAACCCAACCATTAATTATTTTGGTTGGGTTTCCGACTTTCAAAGTCGGGATGGGGAGATTCGAACTCCCGGCCTCCACGTCCCGAACGTGGCGCGCTAACCGGGCTGCGCTACATCCCGTTTTGGGAGTGCAAAGATAAAATTTATTTATTATAATCTGCACTCTTTTCAAATAAACAAATTTTGTGGGAAACCGCATTGTCTTGCCATACACAATCCTACAAAAAAAGTCTTGGTTTTTTTATGCCACATTATTTGTACATACTTTATAGTGCTTCCCGGCACCGATATTATATCTGTCAGACGGATAATATTTCAAGTCGCCTTCAATATCACAATGCCGGTTGGGTTTCTTCCACTAAAGTTGGCCGACCATGGAGAGTTGTTTTTACTAAAATGTTTCCCGACAGGTCTTCTGCCATGAGGGAGGAATCCCGTTTAAAACGGTAAAAATTTCAGTATAAACTGTTCTTTGAATTAAAATCTTAACAGGGGGGGGCAGTATCCCGGAATAGGGGGTCAGTATCACCGGAATATGGAATTATTACCATGAGTTTAAAAGCACTCAACACTCATATTGTCTTGAAAGTGTAAGCTCAATAAAATTCCTGATTGATACATTTTCAAAGATATCTCCTACAAAAAAGTCAAGGCTGAAACTCGATTATTAAATCTCTCTCCAATTCCACGGCAGACAGTGAATCCAGCCCGTATGATACTATGGGATATTCTTCATTAATATACTTGATATCAATTTCCAGCTTATCACTTAGCCATGATTTTATCCATAAGGAAATTTTATTATAGGAATCATCATTATTGGTAGTCGCATGAATGTGACATTCTTTTAACAAATTATCTTCTTTGATATACATCTTAAGGAGTATTGTTTCGTATGTAATTTACACCAAACAATCTCAATATTAATGTTATATCTTGTCGAAAGTGAAATAATTAATGGTGAACCAGCTAATTTCAGTATTGAACGGTTAAATCCCCATCCACTTGATAAATTCATTTGATCCGCCCTTACTGATGATAATTTTACCTGGTGATGGAGGATTCGTTTTCATTATATACCGACCGCTAAAATAATGTTCTATCTCCACAATGGAACTTCTGCTAACAATGCACTGACGGTTTGCTCTTTTAAATTCATTGGGATCAAGATATTGTTCAATCTTATCAAGTGTTTTGTCGATTGAATATGATTTATTAGCTTTTGTCAGAATGTACACGATTCCATTTTCAATATAAAAACAAGCGATATCACTGATCTGAACGGGAATGAGTTTGTTCTTATAATGTACGAGTAAGGATTCCTTATACTGTTCCTTGTTGTAGCTGTTTATCTGATTTATAAGGTCCTTAATATGATTCTCAGAAAAGTTATTATGAGCAGAGTTTAAGGACTTATATTTATTTATTGCAAAAGCAATTTTCTGCTCATTGATCGGCTTTAAGATATAATCAATGCTGTGCACCTTAAATGCTCTGATGGCATATTCATTAAAGGCTGTTGTAAAAATAACCGGGAAGCGGATATTAATGTTCATAAACAAGTTGAATACAATTTCATCGGACAGTTGGATGTCAAAAATGCCCAGGTCCGGATGATCATTTTTCAACAGCCAGTCAGTTGCAGATTTTACACTGTCCATAACCGCAATAATATTAATCTCATCATCGACCTTATTCAGAATTGAAATCAAATTGATCTTTGCAGCATGCTCATCTTCTAAAATGATCACATTCATTTTATGTCTTTTTTTGCTAATTTGATCAGTGGCAACTTCACGATGAATTCCGCTTCCGTGCTTTGTATTTGAATTTTTTTACCCGATAAGATATCATACCTCATCATCAAGTTTGATAATCCTATTCCCGTACCGCTTGTATCATCTTTTTTCTGGTTTCTTTGATTTGACACGATAATATTTTCATTGTCATCATATATCTTAATAGATAATGGCCTGGAATCAGATATCTCATTGTGTTTCACTGCATTGTCAAGAAGTAATTGAAATGTCATGGGAGGAACTAATGTTAAGTTGTGGATGTCACTTATACCAATATCTATATGTATATTTTTACCAAACCTCTTCTTGAGCAATCTTATAATAGACCCGGTGAATTCGATTTCATCTTTGAGCTTTATCATATCCAGCTTGTTATGTTCCAGGATGTATCTGTATGTTTGTGCAAAATCATCCACAAACTTCAATCCTTCCTCTTTATCCTGGGTACGGATAATCGAGCTAAGCGTATTTAATGTGTTGAAAAAAAAATGCGGTTTAACCTGATCTTTCAGTGTTTTTAGTTGAAAAGATATATTTTCCTCGGATAATTTTGCATTCTTAATTTCAATCATCCTTTTATTAATGATCAGGTCAAGAATATAAGCAATCAGGATAGCAGAAGGGGTTAAATAAATGTATTTCCATAGGTAATAATTAATGGCAACATAATCACCGAAAGGATGACCTATTAATAAATCAGCCATCCAAAGTGATAATTTATAGAACGCATATGCTAATGTGACATTAATGAATACTAATAATATGTATTTGTGTATCCTGCGAAATTTATTTTTGGATTTTAGCCTTATCAGATAGAAGTTAATAAAGGAAAGGATGATTATTGAGAACAAAGTATGCAATGTATACCATGCAATACTATTTAAACTTAAAAATGATGTGTATTGGAATTGGTTATTCGCCGGGTCGGAAAGTATTATCCTCGAGTAATAAGGAAGGTTGTTTATCAAGGTATATAGCAGTGATGCTAACAGTAAAAATGAAACTTCATTTTTCCTCAAATGCAAGGCTTTCATGTATTACAAATAAAGATTAAATAGTTAGCTTTCCCAAGTAAGGTTTCCTTTTTGACCTCAAAGTCATTCAATAATAGAAGCTTACACTTAAAAATATCAATAGAGCATAATACTGCAATATTTCTTCGAACCTGTAAATATATGGAAAAAATGGATTTGAAGGTTTTAAGCAATATATTACAAAGGAAATGAATAAACAGAAGTTGTCTAAATCAATCGAAAACAATTGATTAATTCTTCTAAAAATCACTATTACTGAATCTTGTGACCTTTGAAGTGAAACTTTGCGTAGTAAGAGCTTCAATAATGAGATAGCAGATGAAATTTTAACAAGTATTAATTCTTCACTAAAATGGATCGCTGCAGAATCCATTGGAAAGAAAATAAACTTTGATTTAGAATGAAAGTTAGTGAAATATCCAGGAGAATATTGTTAGAGTAAAAAGTATACATGTTTGTCTTAATGGCTTTTATTAGCTCAGGATACGGGTTGGGCACCATCTATATAGGCTATAAATCTTAGCAATACTTTAACGGACCTGAATTTGGAAAAAAAAGAATAAAACCTTAGCTTCTATATGCAGTATGAACATCCCATAAATAAATTTTTTTAAAACATTATTATTACTTACTTGTACGCTTATTTAATTTTTTTTATCTTTCATCATTATTAACCAAATCCATTCTGATTATGAAATTACTCCTGACGACCTTTTTACTCGCAGCCATGATGGGCACTGCTTTTGCTCAACTGAATGTCTGGGGCCCTGCGGTTCCGTTTTCAGATTCCATCAATGATAATACCGATGCCACTTTGAAGGAATTGGACTATTATGGCGGTTTGGATTTTTATGTTTTTTGGGTTAGAAGCGAAGACTCCGCTTCCAGCGATATAGTGACCAGAAGGTTTTATAACACCGAAGATCCTATAACTGTGTTATCTGATGGAATGCATCATTTCCGCAATCCACAGATAATCCCGATCCAGAATTGGAATGCACCGGATACCCTTTTCGCTCTTTTTTACGAGGCCGACCTGGATGGAGACTTTGATATTTATTATTGTTTTTATACCCCGATGGGATTTACCACTTCAACAGCACTCACTGAGAATGAACAAGATGACGAAGGCCTGAGTACAAACAATGCCGGTGGAATTATCTGGGAAAAAAGCGACACGATATATTTTACCAGCTTATTAAGTACCGGCCAGGGCGGCCCCATTGCTTTCGATTCGCTTATGCTGGTGGATTACGGAAATTGCAGCAATCCGTCCCTGGCCCATAACGGCATTGGAGGTATGACCGAATGCCTCTCGTGGGAGAAGATAATCGATGATACTTCGCGGATCATGATAAAGAAGATGGCCTGGGGAACCGGGATCTGGCAGGAAAATGAGGTCATTTCTACGGGAGGTATGAATACGCATCCCCAGTTCAGCGAAGGCACCTTTTCGGAAATACCTTCCACGCTTTGCTGGAATATGTTCAGTGATGATTCCTGTGCCATTTATGCATCTGATTTGGAAAATATGTATTTTCTATCGGATTTCAGGCAAATCCTACCTTTTAACACACACTGTTACAATATTTTTATTGGAGTGGATTGGTTTTGGGAATATTCCATTGTCACGTTTGAAGAAGAGGCGCAGGCAGATATTTATGGAGGCCAATGGGGATTTAATCCATTGCTGGATAACTACGTCAACCTTTCAAACTCTTCTGCAATAGACCGAAATCCTTATCTTTTTGAAGGTACTTTTATAGGTGATTGGGAGGATGTGATCAATATCTGGGAATCCTATCGCAATGGTCACTGGCAACTATATACGGCTAAGATCCCCGTGCAGATATGGGGAGGTATTTCAGAACCTGGGGACATGAATGCCTTCAACCTCAAGGCGATACCAAATCCGGCAACTGAAGAAACGAAAGTCTGCTTTGATCTGGATAATTCTACGACTGCTATAATAAGCCTGGTGAATATCAATGGCCGGAAGGCAAAGGAATTAGATCTCGGACGATTGTCTTCAGCACACTATGAAATCCCCTTGAAAGCACTGGGAATATTGAAACCCGGGTCATATGTTCTCGTACTTGAAGCTGAAGGAAAGCGGCAGGGAATCAAGCTGTTGATTCAATGATGTATTTAATAACAGAATATACTTAGATCAAGTATTCTGTGGAACTCTTGAAGTGTATTATTTAAGTCTGAATAATATGAAAAAACTTATCCTGCTTTCACTTTTACTCAGCCTGCTGGCAGACCTTTCCTGGTCACAGGACTCCATCCCGGTCATCTTTAACGTAAGGGATGACGCTGCCCTGGGCAACCCTGACTGGGGAGATGGCGTAATAGAATTTAATGGGAATATCCTGGTGATGGGAAATGCATATTTTGGAAATCGTTATGGAATCACTGTGACATGTTACGATACCACTGGGGCTAAGCTATGGTCAAAAATAAATACCGATATAAGGTTCCCTGAATTCCAGGGAAACAGAATTATGGCCCTGAATGACCACTCGTTTTTTATTGGAGGAGTCAAGGAAGAATCCTACGCGGTCCCCTATACGAGCTTTTTGGCAAAATTTGACGAATATGGGGATACCCTCTTCCTGAGGACCTATCCGGATACGATTGAAAACTTTCTTTGTGACATTGCGAAATATTCGGAGGATACGCTCATGATGCTTTCTGTCAGGAATGAAGATTCCTGGGGCGAGTATCATCAAACCCAGATCACTCTTCTGGATACCAACGGCAATGTCCTACATTCTTCCTCTTATGAACCGGATTTAAGCCCCCCCAGGCAGATCCTTCGCTTCCAGGATAAGATTTATGCCGGAGGGACCTGCAAGACCGATACCGGCTGGTATTATAATGTCAAGGTGTTCATCAAGCGATACGACATGGACTTGAATTACCTTGGGTGGTCATCACCAAGCCTGACTATCAACGAATATTTCAAGAACCTATGTTTTATGGGCGATCAGCTCTATCTGACCTCCAGTATAACCACCTTTTATCCACCGGATCCCCGTAACCATTACCGCCCATATATTTCTTTGATCACTCCGGAAGGAACTCCGTTAATTTCCACGTTTTTTGGTCCGGCATATATCGCTGATCCCATAGGTGGAAAAACAGTAAATGTTGGCGACAGTATTCTTGCATGTTGGGTTGACCTGGATACCAGCAAAATATATTTTTTCGACCGATACCTGGATCCGCTTTGTGAATATATTATTGACCGTCATGGTGGCCCCTTTGACCCTGCCTGGATTAGTGATATGACATTTATTCCTCCTGATAAACTGGCTGGAACGGGGATGATAGCTTTAACTGACTCAATTCCCGTTATTATTCAGGATCCCTGGAATTTTCTGACCGGAGATGTTCTGACCCATGTATTTAACAAATGTATTTATGTTGAAGTAAACGAGGCATCAGCCCAGAGCAAAAAACAGTTTGATGTGTTTCCAACTCTTGCTACAGACAGGATCACTTTACGGTCCCGGGATCCTGAATCCGCCAGGATATATGCCAGGTTGTATGATATGAATGGCCGGCTTTCTATGGAAGAATCCTTTTTTTCAGAAACGCAGTTGGACCTTGGAGCATTGAAAAATGGATTTTACATTCTCAGGATATCCTCCTCTTCACACCTTGAAACTTTTAAGATCGTGATTTCGCGCTAATATCGGCTAGGGTCCGGTTTATAAAAACCGAAAGGATAATTTCCCGGCAATTTTTCCTTACTATTGCAAAAGACACGGGATAAATTCCAACTTCTTTAGTCGGCAGTTGGCAGCTGTCTTTTTTTATTCTATTATAGTCTCAGAGAAGCTAACATCATGAGGTTCATTACTCATTTCACAATACCATTTCTCAATATTTCAATGCGAAATGTCATTGTTTCACAAACTTCTCCACCATAACACTATCATCCGATATCACCTTCACAAAATAAACCCCCTGGCTTAATCCCGATATATCCACCGGCATTTGTTGTTTCGTGATCCGGCAAGTCAGGATTTTCTGACCATTCATATTAAAAATGCTCAGTTGACTTTGATGATTTATTGCGGATGTTTCAATAGTAATTTGGGTAAGGCCGGGATTAGGGAAGATCGTGAATAGATTTCCGGAAGTGCTGTTTTCATGAATTCCAAATCCGCAGCTTGCTTCCACTTCCTCCCGGCTGTTGCAGCCTGTTGCATTGTCGTGTATTTCAACAGTTCCATTAGAACTGGCTAAATAATTACAAATACTTTCTACATTACAGGTAGATAAAGAACTGTTATCGTAAATAGATAAATCGGTAATAGAGCCTTCATCTATATTCTCCAAACCTGTTAAAAGAGAAATGTCTTCATTATGTGCGATCCAGAGTTTTTCTCCAACGAAAGTCAAGCCTGTTAAAGCCGTCAGAGTGCTTAATGCCTCATTATTATCTACAGATAGCCCACTATCAATTGAAATTAATCCATCCAAACCTGCCAAACTGTTTAGCGAAATATTATCGCCTATATAAAGGCATCCTTTGATTGATGATAAATTTTCCAATCCTGCCAGATTTGTCAGAGAATCGTTCGCTCTTATATCAAGAATTTCATTGATGGAAGTTAAATCTTCCATTCCCGACAGGCTGGTTAGTGCCATGTTGTTACGTATTATTAAACCTTCTCCGACAGAAGATAAATTCTCTAATCCAGTCAGGCTGGTCAGATTGCCGTTATATTGAATTTCAAGGCTTTTACCAACACTAGTTAGTGCATTCAGCCCTGATAGATTGACTAATGCAGGATTGCCTGAGCCCCCATCATAAGGATTAAATGTGCCAATTCTTAAGTTGCCACCAACATAGCTTAAACTTTCCAATCCGGTAAGTGAGTTCAAACTATCATTGCCAGAAATTGTTAATGATGAACCAATTGAGTTTAAATTATTCAGCCCGGCCAAATTGCTCAAGGCATTATTTTCAGCTATGTCCAGAAAACCACCTATACCTGTCAGACCAATTAATCCATCCAAATTAATAATATCACTGCCACTTATTATCACATCTCCCTGGATCTCCGTGCATATTGGATATTTAATGAGAAAACTGTCGATCTGGGACTGTGTTGAAAATGTGATGCCACCGGGCGGGCAAGGGTGTGCTATGTTGTAGCAGTCAGCTTCAATTTCTTCCCTGCTGTCGCAGCCTGGAGCGTTGTCATAGATCTTGATATTCCCTCCCGGGGAAACGAGATAGTTGCACAAACTCTCCACGGCACAAAAGGATAGATCTTCATTTCCAAAAATTTGTAAATCTCCTATTGAACCTGCTGAAATATTATCCAGACCACTTAAATCATTCAACATATCGTCATCAATTATGCTGAGTTTACCCTCCACCCGGGTCAGATTATGCAGATCATACAGACTGGTCAGGGATGAGTTGGAGGATATTATCAGGTTCCCCCCAATGGTTTGGAGATTTTTTAATGGCTCCAGATCGGTGAGCAATGGATTTTGGTTTATAAAGACACTACCACCGGTCCTCTCCAGGCCATTTAATCCTGATGTGCTTGTTAAAGCAGAATTGTACGTGATTTCAAGATTTCCTTCTATTTCAGAAACCTTGTTAAGATCCGGTAAATCCTCTATCAAAGGATTTATTTCTATAACAAGGTCCCCGGAGATTGTCGAAATTCCCGGAAATATGCCCGGATCGGTCAATGATGCATTGTTGGAAATCTTGAGGTCCGAACCAAGATAGACCAGTTTACTGAAATCCGCTAAACTCGTCAAAGCATTATTATTATAAATCCAGAATTCCTCACCAATATATGTCACATTGCCTAATGGCTCAAGGCTTGTCAATGATCCATTGTTAAAAATCCTCACATATCCGTCGATGACATTAATAAATTCCAGGCCATTCAGACTGGTCAGAGACTGGCTTTCACCAATATACAGACTACTGCCGATGCTGGTCAGAGATTCGGCGCCCAATAGGTTTACCAGGTGATAATCATACTTGATCCAGAGCATACCGCCAATTTCCTTAAGGTTTTCGATGCCTGTCAGATTTTTAACAGCGATGTACTCCATTTTAAAATCTTCGCCGATATAAGACAGGCTATCAAATCCTGACAGATTATTAAGTAAATAGCCGCCATTAATCCACAGGCTGCCTTCAATGGAATCAAGCTTATTAAATCCCTCAAACGATAAAGTTTCGAAATTTGTCAGAAGATTCAGATCGCCCCTTATTATCTTTAATCCTTCAAAGCCCATATAACTTGAAATTCCACAATTGGATAACTCCAAAGTGCCATCGATTGATTGGATATGATTAAGACCGTAAAAATTTATTAATTTGTTATTATTGTTGATATTAAGGTTCCCGCCAATTGAAGTCAGCGAGTTTAATCCATTCAGATTAATAATGTTGGAACCCGTTATTATAACATCACCCTCAATCCTGGTACAAGAAGGATAATTTACCTGAAAGCTGTCAATTTGTGATTGCGTAGTAAAAACAATCCCTTCGGGCAGGCAGGACTGGGAATAAGAAAACAAGGACGCAGAGAATAACAGTAGCGAAGACAATACTATGTTCTTTATCATTTGGTTTGGATTGTTATCTTCAAATATAAGCAATATAGATATCAATGAATGATTAATCCAAATATTGGTTCGAATCTCCGCATCCCGACTTTAAAAGTCGGCAGTCAACAGTCAGCAGTTGGCAGTTGGCAGCCGGCTTTTTTTTCTATTATAACTGCAGAAAAGCAGACACCTTGAGATTCATTTTTCATTTTATAATACCATTTCTCAATAAAAGTTCAATGCGAAATGTCATTGTTTCACAAACTTCCCCACCATAACACTATCATCTGATATCATCCTTACAAAATAAATCCCAGAATTCAACCCGGACACATCCACAAGGGTTTTTTCTTTCATTACCCGCAGTGTTAAAAGTTGCTGCCCGTTGATGTTATAAATGGTAAGGGTTGTATTCTTTTGTGGCAAGTTAATGGGCAATTGGATGGTGGTGGATATTGGGTTTGGGTAAATGACGACTGACGACTGCTGACTGCTGACTGACGACTGATGACTGACGACTAACGACTGCCTACTGCTGACTGACTGCTACTGTCTCTCCTTCAGCCTGAATGACAATAGCGTACTGACGACCATCATTCCCACAAGCAGCCACATCGAAAAGGTCATGGATCCGGAGACTGGTGATTTCAGGGAATCCATTCCAATGATAAACAAGACCCCTGAAATTTGACCGACCATTAAAAGCAAGCCATTGGATGTGCTTTCGGGGATGGGAGAAGTGATTTCAGCCCCGTACTGGAAACCAATGGGAGCTGCGCTCATCAGGAAAAATCCCATGACAAATGCTGAGATCAGGAGGAAAAAATAACTTGTAAAATAAGTGATCCCTATCAAACCCAGGCATGAGGCGCCCAGGGCGATAATGATATAGGGAACCCTTTTACCTCTTTTGTCGGAGATGACAGGAAGAATAACGGCCCCGATTATTCCTCCCATGATCATCATGCCGCCTGTTATCCCGGCTTGCGTTATCGAAAAACCTCTCGGCCTGAGGATATCTTCTATCCAGGTTGTGACAGAGTTAAAGACGCCAAGACCGATGAAAAAAATCAGGAGAAGGAGCACGAAATCTCTGCTGCGTAACGATTGCCTGATTCCACCATAAGCAAAAGCCTGGACATCCTGTTCAATGTTCCCGACGGGTAGCGGGGGATGTTCTCTTGCCAGGACCATAAAAACCAGGCCGGCAGCCACCGAAATTATTCCGTAAGTGAGTAGCATGCCTTCCATACCCTGGCCCACAACCAGGAATGGGGTCAGGACAATACCCAAAAGTATTCCCAGATACATTGCCAGCGAAGCAAGGCCAGAAGCCGTGGCTCTCTCCGCTCGCCGGGAACCAGCTGGATGCAACCTTGGTGATGGCATTCAGGATAAAAGGCTGTCCAACTGCAATACCTGCCTGGGATATCAGTACCATTGTGTAATCATGCGCCATAAGTCCCCGGAGCAGTCCAAAAATTGCCGTAAGTCCGGCGCCGATGCCAACCGCCTTGCGAAAGCCTAATTTGTCGATAATAATGGAAGCAGGGATTGATACGATAATAAAAACGATCATAAAAACCATAGACAAGAGACCGATCGCAAGATCTGAAACTCCGTAGTATTTCGCTGCATCAATGGTTACAGGGGCAAAGGTGATCCATAGAAGCTGGTTGAGGATAATTACCAACATGAAGACGGCAAGGATGATCCATCTGTATCTGTATGCTTTTGGTTCCTGGTTTTGCATGATCTTATTATTCAGTGTCTGAAATAGAAGCTTAAATCATGAATGCTATGAATCACAAATTATGCCCGGTAAAAATGATAAAAAGAAATGGATATAGCTCAAAATATTTTCAGCTATCTACCGATGATTACCGGCTGACGACTATATTTATTCCGATACTCAATAGGAGTGAGCCCGGTTATCTTCTTAAAAACAGTCCGGAAAGCTTTCGTATCCGTATATCCCACATCATACATTACTTCCGTGATGTTTTTTAATCCGGATTCAAAGCTTCTTTTTGCCGCTTCAATTTTCACCCTCTGCACATATTCAATGATGGTATTATTGGTTGACTTCTTGAATCTTCTTTCCAGGCTCCCTCTTCCAATAGCAAATTTATCAGCCAGCTCTTCCACGGTCATTTTTTCCTGGTAATTCTCTTCAATATGCTCCTGTACCCTGATGATCTCACTATCGCCATGCTTTTTTTGTCCTTTGAACATCATAAAAGCGGCCTGGCTTTCCCTGTCTATGTCAACCGCAAAATATTTGGAGGCCAGGATGGCCGTTTCCCGATCAGTATATTTTTCAACCAGGTACAACAAGAGGCTCCAGTCGGAGTTGGCCCCGCCACTCGAATAGATACCCTGTTCTTCGGTTATAATGCTCCCATCCACCAGTTCCACATCCGGAAACATTGCCCGGAATTCGTTGGCTGCATTCCAGTGGGTGGAACATTTTTTACCTTTTAACAGACCGGTAGATGCGAGAATAAATGCCCCTATACAGAGTGATGCTATTTCAGCACGGCTTCATGCTGTTCAACAATCCATGGCAGGAGGCCTTCGTTCAGTTCCAGGGCTGTTTTTATATCTCCGCTGATGGCCGGGATAAATACCAGATCGGTCTTCTTTATATCCTTTAAAAGACGGTCGGTATGAACTGAAAAAGCACTCCCGTTTAGTTTTACTTCCTTTTTTAAGCCCACCAATTCAACATTGAACAGGGCTGCTTTTCCTGCAGCGGTTAAAAAACTATTCACTGCATTAAACATATAATGGGGATCCGCAACGGCTTCTATTACTGCTGTCTCGGGAACCAGGATGGATACAGTTTTCATTTGATTTAATATTTATTTCAGAATACAAAGATATAATCAGAATTTGTCGCAATCAACCCTTTTAAATGTCGTTTTTACACATTCTGATTTTTAAAAAACCGCCTCAACTTTGTAGGGTCAAATCAAAACATATTTCCAAATGTTAAATCGAAACTCAAATAAAAATGACGCAAATAAATTCATACCTGACATTCAACGGCAACTGCCGTGAAGCCATGAACTTCTATAAAGAGTGCCTGGGCGGCGAACTCTATTTTCAAACCGTAGGAGAATCCCCTATTGCCGACAGTATGCCACCGAAATTGAAGGGGAAGATATTACATTCCAGTCTGACATCAGGTAAATGGGTGATATTGGCCTCCGATATGGTGGGAGACCAGGGATTGATCAAAGGCAATTCCGTATCCCTTATGCTTTATTGCAGCACTGAGGAAGAAATCAGGGACCTGTATTCAAAATTGTCGGAAGGCGGCCGGCCTACGCACCCCATAGAAAACACTTTCTGGGGAGCTCTTTTCGGTAACCTTACAGATAAATACGGGAATAATTGGCTGATCCATTTTCAAAAAACTTCAGATAATTAATATTTTAAAAATCAAAAAAATCATGAAAAACGAAAATATAAAAACCGGAAAACAGAAAGCCATAACAATAGAGGCCATAGTAAATGCTGATTTGGATAAGGCCTGGGAATTCTTTACCGAACCCCGTCATATCATAAACTGGTGCATGGCATCCGACGATTGGCATGCCCCATATGCCGAAAATGATTTGAAGACGGGAGGAAAGTTTAAAACAAGGATGGAAGCAAAAAACGGAAGTTTTGGATTTGACTTTGAGGGCATTTATTCAAATGTGAAAAAACCGGAAACCATAGAGTATGATCTTGAAGATGGCAGGCACATTATTATAAAATTCACTGAGCTGGGAAATGGGATAAAGATTGAAGAGACCTTTGATCCTGAAACAGAAAATACACTTGAAAAGCAGCGGGACGGCTGGCAGGCTATCCTGGATAATTATAAAAAATACCTTGAGTCGGTTTAAACGACATTGAAGTCAATTGAACCCGACATATAAAATTGCTGGAAAAAATTTGTGAACGCTGGCTTTCATTTGATGAACGTATTTTTATCCCTGGTTTTGATTTTTGGAATTTGGAATTTATTTGTTTTCTGTCATTTGGCATTTGGAATTTCCCATCTGTTCTTGACATCTTCAATTTTCTTTATATTTATTCCCTGAAAATTTAATCTCGTCCCCTGAACATGAAAAATAAATATTCTTTCATAGCCTTCATCCTTGTCAGCCTAATCCTTTTATTTTACCGGGTCAATTATTCGGATTTAAATTCTTCCAAACCCTTAAGGGTGACTACCTGGGATGCCTTTGGTTATTACATGTACCTGCCTTCATTTTTCATCTATCACGATGCAACCGAACTGAAATGGCTGCCGGGAATAGACAAAAAATATAAAGTGACGGGAGGCACACTTTACCAGGCGGAGAAACTCAAAAACGGCAATTATGTATTCAAATATTTCGGCGGGGTTGCCATTATGGAATTTCCGTTTTTCCTGATCGGGCATATTATTGCCAGCAATACTCATTACGCGGCTGACGGATTTTCAGCGCCTTACCAATATGCGATTTCATTCGGGGCGGTGATTTACTGCATCCTGGCCCTTTTTCTGCTCCGCAAATTATTGCTGAAATATTTCAAGGATATCACAACAGCGCTGACGATACTATTATTGGTCAGCGCCACCAATCTTATACAATATATCTCAGTCGACGGCGGGATGAGCCATGCCTATATTTTTCCACTTTATGTGCTGGTCTTATATACTACGATTAAATGGCATGAAAAGCCACGTGTACTTTATGCAGCCCTGACCGGACTGATCATCGGGCTGGCCACCATCAGCCGGCCAACTGAACTGATCATGTTTTTCATCCCCCTGCTTTGGGGAACAAATACTAAGGAGGAAAGCAAAAAGAAATGGGGACTGGTCAAGGCTCATAGAAATCATGTAATCTGGGCCCTGGTCTTTGGGTTTATCGGGATTTTACCTCAGCTCATTTACTGGAAATATGCTTCCGGATCTTTCATTTTCAACGTGGGTAGTAAATGGTTCTTTTTAAATCCTTATTTCAGGGTACTCTTTGGTTGGGTAAACGGATGGTTCATTTATACACCCATAACTATTTTCTTCATACTTGGATTTTTCTTTATGAAGAAATTCCCCTTTAAAAATTCGGTCATAACATTCTGCCTTTTAAACATCTGGATAATAATAGCCTGGTCCGACTGGAAATACGGGGCCACCTATTCCACCAGGGCGCTTGTGCAGAGCTACCCGGTTTTTGCTTTTCCTTTTGCAGTCGCTATAGATAAGATCAGGTCCAGAAGGTGGGGTTTTATATTCTATATAATAGCAGCTTACCTGATTTTTGTAAACCTCTTTCAGATATGGCAATATGATAAGACTATCCTGCACTACCGGGATATGAACAGGCAGTACTATAGCCACATTTACCTGAACAGCCATCCCAGGCCTCTTGATATGAGCTTATTGGACACAAAAGAATTCCTTAAGGATGAAGATGATTATGATAAGAGTATACTGATTTCCATTGACAGCAGTATGGATCTGAATGTTGTGGATAATCAGGTCATTCCACTTACTGAAAGCTTTCTCCCTAAAGATTTATTGGTTTCAGGTAAAGAAGCTGACTGGCTCAGAATAGAAGCCTCCATAAAAGTGCAACACGGAACCTGGGGTAGCTATATTAACTGTGAATTAATGGCAGGAGATTCAAGCAAACTCAGCAGGATAAGGATGTTCAGTCCTTTAAATGAGGATGGGGCCCTCAATAAATATGATTTTTATATGAAGGTCCCGGAATATTTTAAGGGCAGTGAGATGAAGCTGTACATCAGCCCTGCCGGCAGTTTTAGCGGAAACCTAAAGGATCTTAAGGTTATTTATTTTAGAATTAGGTCATAAAACAAAATATATAATCACCCTTCTCGGTTGTGGAGAAAGCCTGTCCTGCTTTTTGCGGGAGGATGGGGATGAGGTCATAAAGGGTATCGGGTGTTAGTCGGCAGTTGGCAGTCAGTAGTTGGCAGTCAGCAGTTAGAAATTAATAGATATTTTAAACTTTTTAAACCATTGACTTTATGGAGCTTATAAGGATGAAAAATATACTTGCCTTTATATTCCTGGGTTTTGCAATTTCAGCCTGTCACACAAATATAAGCAGACCGGCTAATGTATCCGGGTCGGGTTATCCTCAAAACATGGAAAATCCATCAAATCCACTGGTATTGACATTCAATGATAAAACCTATACCAGTTCGGATACAATCAGCTTAAGTATTATAAATAATTCAAATGCTGACATCAATATAAGCCTCAGGTGCGGCAGGTACCTCGAAATGTCCTATCAGCAGAAGGATAATGGACAATGGTCTGAAAACAGGGAATTGTGGTATATGATGCTGAAGTGCATGACTCAAATGCATACTTTAAAGTCCGGCGATAAATATGATTTTTCTTTGCCGGCCGATAAATTCGGATCCACAGGCAGCTTCCGCTTATTAGTTCCTTTCTCTGTTTCCTCAGATAATTCTTCCCAAACTTTAACTTCAATTCCTTTTCAAATTAAATCTCCCTGATGTCCAAGTGAAATCTTTAATATTACTGAATAAAGTCTTATATCCTGAAACCTTTGTTTCCTCTGCGCTCTCTGGGTCTACTCTGCTCCCTCTGCGGTAAAAAAAAAGGACAGATTAACCCCGGAGTACCCAGAGGAGGCGCAGAGGTCCCTGAGGGTACGGAGTATTTTTTTATTCTCTTCAAGTAAAAAAATAGTTTTTTAAGATTTCTGGATGAAAGTCATCAATCAGAACCTTTAATTCCTCTGCGCTCTCTGGGTCTACTCTGCGCCCTCTGCGGTAAAAAAAAAGGACAGATTAACCCCGGAGTACCCAGAGGAGGCGCAGAGGTCCCTGAGGGTACGGAGTATTTTTTATTCTCTTCAAGTAAAAAAATAGTTTTTTAAGATTTCTGGATGAAAGTCATCAATCAGAACCTTTAATCCCTCTGCGCTCTCTGGGTCTACTCTGCGCCCTCTGTGGTAAAAAAAAAGGACAGATTAACCCCGGAGTACCCAGAGGAGGCGCAGAGGCCCCTGAGGGTACGGAGTATTTTTTTTCTATTCAAGTAAAAAAATAGTTTTTTAAGATTTCTGGATGAAAGTCATCAATCAGAACCTTTAATCCCTCTGCGCTCTCTGGGTCTACTCTGCGCCCTCAGCGGTAAAAAAAAAGGACAGATTAACCCCGGAGTACCCAGAGGAGGCGCAGAGGTCCCTGAGGGTACGGAGTATTTTTTTATTCTCTTCAAGTAAAAAAATAGTTTTTTAAGATTTCTGGATGAAAGTCATCAATCAGAACCTTTAATCCCTCTGCGCTCTCTGGGTCTACTCTGCGCCCTCTGTGGTAAAAAAAAAGGACAGATTAACCCCGGAGAACCCAGAGGAGACACAGTGGAACCAGAAGGTACGGAGAATATTTCTCTAGCAGGTAGGAATGAATGCTGAGTACCCGCCCCATGGTTTTAAATCTTTGATATATAGCAACAATATGTATTAAGCTTTTACAGTTTAGCTGTATCAAAAGCACATTGAAAACTCTGTAATTCCATCATAAGACATGAAAAAGTTGATTTTCCTATCCCTTATATTATTAAGCAGTTGCACTTCTGTCCAGAAAATTTCAAGTTCCTCTGATAAAACAGTGAATCCAGGTGAATATCGTTATTATGATGCAGAAAGCGCTATCCGTTTTCAGGTTACGAATGATGAAAAAGACTTGCATATAGTTTTGAATACTTCGGAACGTGCCTCCATCATGAAAATCCTCAGGACCGGCCTGACTTTTTACTTCGACAAGGAAGGCAAAAAAGACAAAGAAGTTTATTTTCAATATCCCCTGTCACAAAAGGACCAATTGGATAACGGCACTTTGAAAAGAAACGCAGCAGGCCAGAGACATGGATTTGACCTGGATATATTATTATCCGAAATTCCTCAGAAAGCCCTTTTCGTCGACAATGGCAAGCAGGAAAAAATCAACCTCAGCTCCCCTGAATCCGGTATTAAAGCCACCCTGGAACATAAAGGCGAAGAATTTACCTATAATTTGTTCTTTCCTTTTAAAATGATCTCAGAAGCCGGCATAAATTCCCTGGATAAATTAAGGGTGGGAATCGTTTCAGGAAAATTCGAAATGCCCACCGGAAGGAATAAAGGATTTAGTGACGAAAGGTCCGAAGGCGGAAATTTTAATGCTGATAGGCCGCAGGGAGAAAGACCAGGGGGCGGTAATTACGGAGGTCAAAGACCAGGAGGTGAAAATTTTGGATATGGAAGGCCCGGCGGCGCGAACATGTCGACAATGACTAAAGCAATAGATTTCTGGTTTGGCTTGAGTCTTTTCAAAGCATTTTAACAAAATTTACCTCCCTTCATTCCCCGGATTTATTTAGCTTTACTGGCCAAAGATATTTTCATATTCCTACATCAGCCTATGAAAATTGACGAAACCAATATAAGGAAGATCATCCGGCAGCAACCAAAGACAGCCTATCAGGGAGTTTTGAAAAAACTGGAAGTTTACCGTTTCAAATTGTTATTGTTTTTCACCCTTTGCCTGCTTATACTTCCTCCTTTTATAGCAGATTTTTTCCTGGACCAGATCATCGTGATCATTTGCCTCACTTTTCTTTTTGTCCAAAGCGTCATAGCAATTGCCGACAACCGAAGGAAAGCCCGTGTTGGGGCTGCAGCCCTCCTGATATTGATCATCTTTACATGGCTGGGCCCCACCGGCATAAAAAGTTCAGTCCTACAAAACATCAAAATTGTTCTCTATATTTTGTTCTTAGGCTGGATCATGATTTCATTGCTGAGATTCATCATCCGGAACAAGAAAGTCACCATGGATGTTATCCTGTCGGCAGTGATCGTTTACCTGATTGGAGGGATCATGGGAGGAAACCTGTCTATGTTGTTGGGGAACCTCTATGATCATGCATTCAGGTATGCGGCCACTTCGGGAAAAATTGACCTGCTGGATTATATTTATTTCAGTTTTGTGACCATGACAACCCTGGGCTACGGGGATATAGCCCCGACCCGCATCGAGACCCAGACCATGGCTTACATGATGGCTATAGGAGGTCAGCTATACCTGACTATCATTATTGCCCTGTTGGTTGGGAAATATATCAGTCATAACTCAAAAATACTCTGAGCCTGATGAAGAAATTCAGACTATTCAAATACCCGCTCATATTTATTTTCACGCTGACATCAGTCTATGCAAGTGCCCAGGTCTTTTGCCTGGGAGATATTCCGCCCGGCCAGAGAGATTCAGTAGCTTTGGTTGTGACCAACCGGGTCGTAGATTTTTCAGACCCTACTAATATAAAATTTCCCAATGAAGTAGATCCTGCCCATAAATTGCGCTTTTTCAGGGTTTGTGTTAAAGGCGGAGTTTATTATATGAGTGAACAGGAAAATCTGGATTCACTGCTGGATGATAATCTGAGATTCAAAGATCTTACGCTCTGGGTCCATGGCGATGGAAAGACCTTTTTCGATGCAGCTTCCAGAGCAATTTTATTGCAACAGCTATACAAGGTAAATATTGTGGCTTTCAGCTGGCCATCCCTTGACCCGGCCCTAAACGGCCTCAAAAACCTGAAGAATTCCATAAAAACAGCTGAGGAATCGGAGATTGATTTTCAGCATCTCCTGGAAGATTTTCAAAAAAGTAAAAACCTGCCGGGAAGTCTTCTCAGGAAAGGGACGCTCAACCTTTTCGTGCATAGTCTGGGAAACTATATGGTTTACCTGATCGTCAGGGACAGCCTGATATACGGCCTTCAGCCCGATCTGTTCGACAACCTGGTGCTGAGTTCCGCCGCGGTTAACCAGGAAGGCCATAAAGAATGGGTAGAGAAAATGCATTTCCAGAAAAGAATTTACATCAACAGCAACGGAAAAGATTTTAACCTCAGCGGGGTCACCGTCTTTACCGACTGGGGAAAACAATTAGGCCGATCGCCCGAACCTCCTTATGCTGACAATGCAATATATGTCGATTTTACCCATGCAGTAGGCCTGGTCTTCCCTACCGGCGCCTCCCATTCATATTATTTCGGTGAGATTACCAAGGCCAGCAAAAACATTTGGAAGTTTTATGATGAATTATTCCACGGGAAGGCCCCAAACCTGAATGACAAATCCCGCTTCAGGCCGATTGACAAAGGGAGGAGATACGAAATCTTTTTCTGATCACCCTGCCCTAATATAAAATTACCTTTTTATTCTATTTTTATATGAAGATATTAAACTAAAAATGTTGATCCGGTTTAAATATATATTTTGCACCATCTTCCTTTTTTTAAATATGGGATTAAAGGCCCAGGTTCATATCCCGGAAGGTGATGTAAGCGGAACATGGCAGCTTAGTCTTTCTCCTTACTATATCGATGGAAACATACAAGTCCCGGTGGATTCCGTTTTAAGTATTGAAGCCGGTGTGCATGTTTATTTCGATGGTGATTATTTGATGAATATTGAGGGAAGGCTGCTTGCATACGGTAGTGCATCACAGGAGATCATCTTCACTGTGGATACGGCGGACAGCTGGAAGGGTCTGAGTTTCACAGGCCTGTCACAGTCCCTTCAGGATAGTTCTGTAATGGAATACTGCCATCTTATGCATGCGGATTCGGCGGCTCTTAATTTGTATGATTCGGACCCGGTACGTTTTTCTAATTGCATACTGGAACAAAATGAAAATGCTCTTGTCTGCGACGCTTCAAGTCCGTACATCGAAAAGCTCAATATACATGATAACCATGCGCATAACGGGGGCGGCATATCTTTAATACAGTCCGGAGCTATCATCAGGAACTGCATAATCAGTATGAATATCGCAGATAATCTAGGCGGGGGGATCTATATAAACCTTGAAAGCACACCTCTGATCGATAGCTGCACTATTAGCGATAACCTTGCCTATGCATCCGGAGGGGGGATTTATATACAAAGTTCTGAACCCTTGATCACCAATACAGAGATAAGTGGGAATGAATCTTCACTGAATACAATATTTGGATTCTCGGGAGGCGGAATATTCGTGGAGATGGGCGGATTTTTACAAATGCAGAATTGTATACTTGGGAACAATTTGAGCCATAGTTCAGGTGGGGGCATTTCCTCAAATGGCAGGGCCGAACTCTGGAATTGTCTTATTCACGATAATACTGCCCTTGGCGGAAGCGGCGGCGGTGTTTATTCTTCACTGGGCCTGAATCCCGCCATTACTTACCTGACAAATTGTACGCTTCCGGGAAACCATGCCCCAAAAGGTTCAGCCATCGCCTGCAGAAGTTCGGTCTATTTCCTGACCAACTCCATACTTTGGGATACCGATTCAGTTCCCGCATCTTCCCTCATCTATCTTTATAAAACATCCTATATACCCAAACTTGAGGTGCAATATTCCGATATACAGGGCGGTCAGGCAAATATTGAAATTGACACAGTGGCCAATATCATTTGGGATCAGGGAAATATAGAGCTGGATCCCCATTTCACCGAAGACTCCTACAAACTTAACTGGAATTCCCCTTGCATTGAAGCCGGAACCCCAGACACAACAGGGCTTGGTCTGCCTGTTTACGACCTTGCGGGAAATCCCAGGATCATCAATAATTTTATTGACATGGGATCTTATGAATATGATTTCCCCCTGGAAACAAATGATATAGTTAATGACAACATCGGAAATATTTGTATTTATCCGAATCCTTCTTCAGGGAATA
>CAWBCI010000042.1:0-155877 GCA_963787195.1 uncultured Bacteroidales bacterium | reverse complement strand
TTGAAGGTGACTGAAATAGGTTGACTTTTTAACTTTAGTTTTAAACTGGTTTTATTTATGTTGACTTTTTCTTTTTTGCTTCTTTTTTCTTTTTGTTAGCAACTTGAGATTTTGTTAATTTCTCATGATCCCATTGGTAAATGGTTAATTCAGGACGTAAGTTTTCAGGTAGCTTTAAGACATCTTGTTCATAAGCATCAGGGGTTTTCATCCCTAATTCACGATGTGGTTTTTCATGATTATAAAGATAGATTATTTTCCTAACCATATATTGCAGATTTTTTTCACGAAGATCCATTACTTCGAGATAGTATTCTTTCAAGGTCCCCTGTATACTTTCCACATAAGCATTTTCTTGTGGAAGTAAACACATGCTAATTTTCATATCCTGCTTTTTCAGCAATTCTTTATGGATTTTGCTGATATATTGCCCGCCCCGGTCTGAATGAAAGATGCATCCTTTTAACTTATAACCGGCTCTTGCTTTCAAGGCCTTTTTCATAGCCTTTTCCAATGCTAAGGCGGATAAACTTTTCGATATATGCAGGGCTAATAATTTCCTGGAGTAAACATCCATAATGGTAATCCCATAATAATCCCGGCCTTCTACCTTAAGATAAAACATATCGGATTGCCACACCTGGTTTATACCGTTCAGCTTTCGGCCTTCTATCAGATTGGGATAAACCTCGATAAGTTGGCTTCGGGTGGTTTTATGCACATTTCGTTTACGCTTAACCCTGAAGCCATTGTCCAGTCCAATCTGCTCAAAAATATCACGGCCCACAGGGAGCGCTTCTTTCCAGGTATAGTACATGCTTCTACTGCCCATGCGCTTATGATTTTTACGGATTTGCTTCATGACCTTTACCATTTGTGTGATGACCACCTGGGTATGGCGTTGGCGATCTTTATATTTCCATAGAGCCTGTTTGCTTAGGCCGGCAACACTATACAAATCTTTCATTTTGTACCGGTGTTGGATGCCTTGGTGGATCCGGAACCATTCGAGGCTTTGCTTGATAAACTTTTTTTTAAATCGGTATGGTATTCCTCATTGGCCAGGTCAATTACTTTGCTCAACAAGTCTATTTCCATTTGCTTTCTCCCCAGAGCGGCCTCCAGTTCCTGGATGCGCTTCTCCAGCTCATTTGTTCGATATGCTTCACTTTTGTCTTCCACTACTAAGCGTTTATTCGTATGCAAATATCGGCTATATTGGCCCAACCACCTATATACTGAGCGTTCGCTAACCAGCAATTCCCTGCTAGCTTGCTTTACTGTACACTGGCCCGATTCTATATCCTTTACTATTTGCTTTTTAATGTCCAGGCTAAATACTCTTGCCTGTTTTAGGGATACCTTTTTGACGTATTTTCTTCTCATAGATTTGACCTTTTTTAGTGAATTTTTGGTCAACCTATTTCAGTCACGCACACATTCTGACGACTGAAGACCGACGACTGACGACTGACGACTGAAGACCGACGACTGACGACTGACGACTGACGACCGACGACTGACGACTGACGACTGGAATCCCTACTTCGCTTCCTTCACCTTCTCAATCAAGTCCGGCAGCACCTGGTGCACGTCCCCTATTATGCCATACTCTGCGGCTTCGAAAATGGGGGCATCCTTGTCGGTGTTGATGGCTACTATATGCTTGGCCGAGCTGACCCCTCCGAGATGCTGGATAGCTCCTGAAATGCCTAAAGCAATGTATACATTCGGCGCGATGATCTTACCGGTCTGGCCGACATGCTCTGTATGAGGCCGCCATCCTTCGTCGGAGACAGGCCTGGAACAGGCTGTAGCCGCACCTAAAAGCCCGGCCAATTCTTCGAGTGGCCCCCAGTTGTCGGGGCTCTTCATACCGCGTCCCCCTGATACAACTACTTCCGCATCGGTCAGTAATATTTTATCGGTGATCTTTTTAACATCCAGGACCTTAGTTGTGAAATCACCTTCGCTGAACTGCGGACTGAAATTTTCAATTGTAGCCTTGTTTTCCGTTGTATGGGTTTCGACAGAATTCGGGAAGAGAGTGAGTACTTTTTTAGTCGACTTGATGTTGATATGCCCTATGGCTTTACCCGTAAATATACCTTTTTTTACCGTGAAGGATTCTACACTGTCGGGAAGGGCGGTAACACCGGATGCCACACCGGCCTTAAGCCTGACTGCAACACGGGGTGCAAGTGCCTTACCGGAAGTATTGTGCGGGAAAACAATGACATTGCTTTCTTCCTTTTCAGCCACCTGGCTGATGATGGATGAATAAACCTTCCCCTGCAGGAAAGTCAGACGATCATCCTTCACTGAAATAATCTTTCCGGCTCCGTAATCCCCTAATTTTTTCAGTTCATCTTCTGCCACATCCCCTATTGAAAGGGCTGTAGCCGTTGTATTCAGCATTTTTGCAAGCTGGGCACCGTAAGAAACCAGTTCAAAACTCACTTTCTTGAATTTCCCGTCCCAGTTTTCAGTATATATTAAAATTGACATAAGCTTCTTTTTTAAAATTCCGATTAATCAAATATTAAAATCAAATTATCTTGAATTCATTTTTAAATACATCCACAAGCTGCCCTACATTTTCGGCTTCTATCATCTTGCATTTTGCCCTGGGAGGGGGAAGTTCAAAGTTTACATATTCGGTAAGGGCTTCGGTTTCAAGCGGAGCTTTAATATTTAAGGGCTTGGAGCGGGCCATCATGATTCCCCTCATGGAAGGGATCCTGGGTTCCAGGGCGATTCCCTTCTGAACAATGGCAACAAGGGGAACCGAAGCCTGCAGTACTTCCTGGCCTCCGTCTATCTCACGGTTTACCTTTATTGAACCATTTTCAATAAATAAACCTGAAACTGATGAAATGGAAGCGTAATTGAGGAATTCAGCCAGCATGCCACCAACCATTGATCCGTTATAATCACTGGATTCTATGCCGCAAAGAATAATATCATATGCATTTTCTCTGGCAAAATCAGCAAGCTGCGAAGCCACGAAAAATGCATCTTTCCCTTCCGCATCTACCCTGACTGCATCATCAGCCCCGATTGCAAGGGATTTCCTGAGAGTAGGCTCTGTATCTTTATTCCCAACAGTAATAACAGTTATCTTTTCAATGCTTCCGCTGGAAGTTTCTTTTAATTCCAGGGCCCTGGTAAGAGCCAGTTCGTCCCACGGATTAATGATCCATTGCACACCTGTGGGATCAAAGGCCTTATTGTCACCACTGAACTTGATCCTGGTGGTGGTATCCGGCACATTACTTATACAAACAAGTATTTTCATAAACTTATATTTACTTTTTACTTAATAATAGTCTGTCAAGCTGAAAATTTATACCTTCCTCTTAGCTATAATCTTTCATAAGGTTCCTGGAAATTACGATCTTTTGTATTTCCGAAGTGCCTTCATAAATCTGAGTCACCTTGGCTTCGCGCATGAGGCGTTCCACGTGGTATTCCTTCACATAACCATAACCCCCGTGGATTTGTACAGCTTCAGTTGTAACTTCCATGGCCGCATCGGCTGCATAAAGCTTAGCCATGGAGCTGGCAATAGCATAGGGCTTGTTTTGATCCTTCAGGCTAGCTGCTTTATAGGTGAAATTTCTGGCCGCTTCTACCTTCACTGCCATGTCGGCAAGTTTGAAAGCGATAGCCTGGTGTTCTATAAGCGCTTTCCCAAAAGCCTTCCTTTCATTGGCATAATGAAGTGCCCGCTCCAATGCACCGGCAGCTATCCCGGTTGCCTGTGCAGCTATACTTATACGGCCCGACTCCAGGATTTTCATGGCAAATTTGAAACCAAAACCATCCGCACCGATACGGTTTTCCTTCGGTACTTTCACATCGGTAAACATGACCGAATGGGTGTCTGAACTGCGAAGCCCCATTTTATCTTCATGGGGGGAAAGGGAAATCCCGGGACTATCCTTTTCTACGATAAATGCATTGATCCCATGGTGCATCAGTTCTGTATGAGTCTGCGCCATTACAAGATATATAGATCCTGAATTGGCATTGGAGATCCAGTTCTTGGTTCCATTTAAAAGATAATGGTCCTCTTTTTCTATAGCGGTAGTCCTTTGGGACGTTGCATCCGAACCAGCTTCAGGTTCCGAAAGAAGGAAAGCACCGATTTTTTTTCCGCTGGCCATATCCGGGAGGAACCTCTGTTTCTGTTCTTCATTTCCATATTTTTCAATTCCGAAACATGCCAGAGAATTATGGACCGACAAAATGACCCCCACAGAAGCATCTATCTTTGAGATTTCTTCAACAGCCAGGATATAGGACAAATAATCCATACCGCCCCCGCCATATTTCGGGTCCACTGTCATCCCAAAAAATCCGAGTTCCGCCAGATTTTTTATATGCTTCCAGGGAATTTCAGCTTTAGCATCCCTCTCCAGCACATCTTTTATGAGTTCACGCTCTGCGTAATCCCTGGCTGCCTGACGGATCATTTGTTGCTCTTCAGTAAGGTCAAAGTTCATATAGAATTGATTTATTTTATCCTTATGTTAGACGAAAGCAAAGATAGAAAAAATAGGAAAGAAGCACTCCGCTTTCATTCAAATGAGATCCCTTCCATCTCATCCCTGGTATGATTGAATTCCTCAATAATCATCTCCACAATCTTAGCTGCAGGAAGTATTTCATGTATCAAACCTGCTACCTGGCCTATCTCCAATTCGCCTTCATCCAGGTCACCCTCGAACATACCTTTTCGGGCCCTGCCATGACCCAGTATTTCAGTCAAGTCTTCCCGGCTTGCCCCCTGATCTTCCATGAGTTTTACCTGTTCCCAAAACCTGTTCCGGAGGAGTCTCACAGGAATGACTTTTTTCAAAGTAAGTACCGTATCCCCATCTTTGGCCTCAATAATCCGGCGCTTGAATTCGGGATGCCCTGATGATTCGACAGAAGCAGCAAAACGGCTTCCTATCTGCACTCCGTCAGCTCCCAGCGCCATTGCAGCAAACATCCCCTGCCCGTTTGCTATCCCCCCGGCCGCAATCAGGGGCAGGGAGCTAATTTCACGGATCTGGGGAATAAGTGCAAAAGTGGTGGTTTCCTCCAGTCCGTCATGACCACCGGCTTCAAAGCCTTCCGCAACGATGGCATCCACTCCGGCATCCTCACATTTCCTGGCAAATTTCGTATTCGCAATCACATGAACTACCGTCAAACCATTTTCTTTAAAAAAAGATGTATATTTCATCGGGTTCCCTGCCGATGTAAATACAATCTTCACCCCTTCTTCCAGGATCACCGAAATATTGTCTTCAGCATGTTTATATATCAAAGGAAGATTTACCCCGAAAGGCTTATCCGTTGCCTGTTTACATTTGCGAATATGGTCCTTTAACACATCTGGATACATTGACCCTGAACCAATCAGACCAAGTCCGCCTGCATTGCTCACTGCAGAAGCAAGTTCCCAGCCGCTGCACCAGATCATACCCGCCTGTACCAGAGGATAACTGATATTAAATAATTGTTTGATCTTATTCATAAGGATGTTTAATGAATTATTCTGATGAAGGATGATCCTGCCCAAAAATAATTAAAAAGTGCTGATTTACAATCAAGAGTTTAAAACCTATGAATTGCTGTCATACTAGCCCGAAATTTATCTTTAAATTTAACCCAAAAAATATACTCATGTATACCGAAGCTTTCAGAGAAATGCTCCAGGACAGCAGCAGGTTCGTGGCTGATATGGCCGTAAGGGCTATTGAAGATGACCCGGAAAAATTCCAGTCAGTGCTCAATCTCTGTCTCCTGGAAAAATACCCCATATCAATGAGAGCGGCCAGGGTAATCGAGCTCTACAGCAATAATAAGCCCGGCTTCCTGGATCCTAAGCTGGAAGTAATTATTCCAACATTACTGAGTACCCGAATAGGAGGTGTAAAAAGAAGTTTCCTTAAAATTCTTTCCGAAAATGTTGACCTGTCCGGAATAGCTGAACCCGGGCCCCTGCTTAACCAATGTTTCGACTGGCTCATGTCGCCTGCCGAAAAACCAGCCATCAGGGTATATTCCCTGGAGATCATTTATAAATTTTCCTTGCTGGAGCCGCCCCTGAAACATGAATTGCTGGCCCTGCTCGAAATGATACTGCCTGAAAGCCGTGAGCCTTCGATACTTGGGCGTGGAAAGAAGATCATGAGGAAACTGAAAAGCTGAACCTGCCTGGAAATAAAAAATCCCCACCTTACAATTTGCAAAGCGGGGACCCATTTTAAAATATTCTGTATTTATTCACCTTTTTTATAAACGATGGCGACCACAGTGACATCATCACCACCCATATTGATGGACATGCCATAGGGTTTTTCTTTTGAGATGGTAATCTGTGCATCCCCGGCTTTTCCCGTAAGTTGTTCCCAAACTGTAACAGCCATGTGAACACCGGTTCCACCGGTCGGATGACCCCAACCTATCAAACCGCCGGTAGTATTCATCGGGATCTTTCCTTCGCGGGAAGTATTGCCTTCGGCAACAAATTCAGCACCTTTTCCACGTTCAGCAAATCCCAGGGCTTCAGTAGCCAGTATGCCCGCAATTGAGAAACAATCATGGGTCTCGATGGTTCCAAGATCATTGATAGTTATGCCTGCATCTTCCAGGGCCGCATGGGCAGCTTTTTTGATGGTTGTAAGTTCCAATAGGTCCGGGGGATCCTGAGTAATATTCCTGACCTTGAGCGACCAGCCAACTACTTCCACAGCATCCTTTTTCTCTATTCCCAGGTTTTTCAAGCCTTCTTCCGAACATATCACAATGGATGATGCCCCGTCCGAAACTTTAGAGCAATCCAATACATTCAGGTTATCGACAAAAGTTGCTCCATTGAGTTTCATTTTCTGGTATAAGGCATCCAGGTCTTCCACTTTGTTCTCAAATTCCTGGGCCGTTGAACAGCGGCGGGCATTCTCCATAGCATTCCGGAACCATCTTCCCATACCTTTACGCGCATACTCCTGCCCATATGCTTTATAATAAGCTCCGGCCCGGTCGCTGAATTGTCCCGGGAAGAAATAGGCATGACCTTTCTTTCTTTTACGGAACCAGCCGGCACCAGCCAGGACATCTGCCCCGTAAATGGCTTTCACTGAATTCTGGACTTCAACACCTAAAGCCAGGGTAACGTCGGAAGTGCCGGCCATGATATTTTTTATACCGGTCACCAAAGCCAGTCCTCCGGAGGCGCATGCACCTTCAACGCGTATGGCCGGTTTAAATTCCAGTTCAGGATCAATCATCGGAAAAAAGCCGCCCAGGTGGGCCTGCTTGTTGAAACGTGCAGCCATAAAATTGCCTATCACACATTCATCTACTTTTTTCCCTCCACCGATTTTACCGAGAGTTCCTTTGGCTGCTTCGGAAATATAATATTCCAAACCGGGCATGGCTTTCTTAGGATTGAATTCACTGCGGCCCGTACCCATGGATATGGTATTATTTCCGGCAGACATGTATATCTTACGATTTGACTTCATGATATAATGGTTAAATAATGTTTGTTCTATTTTTATCAATCAAAAAAATCATTAATAGGGCCATAGGCATGGAAGAAACCTGTGAGCATTACAGTATTTACATCTTCCTCCGTTTTGGCCACATTACTTGCGATGAGTTTCCTCCCGATTTCGTTAGAATGTTTCCCATATTCGATAGCCAGTTTTGCACCCAGGGTATTCCATTCTTTCAGGTCGGAAAAAAATTCGCTCAGGACCGCATAGTTGTCCTTGATCTTAACTGCTTTCTTCCATGGAAGTGCTGTCCGGGGCAATTCACCCAGACGTTCATCACAGCGGGCAGCGATCTCTTCATAAGGAACATATGCTTTCTTTTCTGTATCATAAACCCCATTCGGTTTACCCTTTTCATATTTAAGGAAACCGTCCTTCTGTGAACCATCTGAGTATTGTCCACCTTTAACACCAAGGGATATCATCTTATCCAACAGTTCAGAGTGCAGGTCTTCGTCGGGCAGAAATGGGTTCATCACCTTCATGATAAACTGTACCACATCTATTCCTACATAATCGATAAGCTGGAAAATCCCCATCGGCCTCACCAGGTATTCCTGTGAAACCTTATTAACTGAATAAATTGCATCCACAAACTGCATGTCCCGGGCAAGTTTCTGGGCTGTTTTAATTCCATGTAAAGCATCTCTCATGAAATGCCCGTTCCCGATAAAACCGGCAATGTCGTTGGAAAGGACTACTACCTTTTTCAGCCTTTTTGAATATTCTTTGGCGAAATCGGTCATTTCCTTGAGCGATCTGTCAGTCACTATCAGTTCCACCAGCCTTTGTACAGCCGGGGGGTTGTAGAAATGAAAACCCAGGATACGGCCTTCGAGGCCTGCTTCATTATCGATGAGATTAATCGGGACAGAGGATGTGTTGGTAAAGAACCAGGGTTTATTGGGATTATTATTATTGATCTGTGAAAGAAGCATCACTTTCAGGTCCTTATTCTCGCTAACCGCTTCGAAGATGAGGCTTGATTCGTAGGCTGCTTCGATACGGGTAGTTGGCCTTACAATGTTCAGAACATCAAACACATATTCGTTAATGATCTCTTCATTTTCGATCAGGTCTTCCCTGTCGGAATATAATTTACGCAGAGCGACCGTTTTCTTTTCCGCGATCTTTTTAACCTGTACCCGGAGGTAGCTCATGAGGCCCGAAAGTCCTTCCTTCGAGACATCCATGGCATTCAGGACGAAGGTCACTCCTTTATTTTCCGGCTTGAGGCTCAGGTCGGTCATTTCTATGGCGGTCAGCAATAATATGCCGCTTCCCATTTTCCCTGCTGACCCCAGCACGGTCACATTTTCCAATTGTTTATCGTAATTCATAGGGTTGATAGCTTTTAGCTGTTAACTGCTGCTCTGTGGCCATGTGAGCCCTAAAGCCGGCAGATCGATTAAGTATTTATATTCTTCTTGAAATCATTTAAAATTCATTCCCATTTAGGGGCCCTTTTTTCGAGGAAGGCTTTCATGCCTTCTTCTCCTTCAGCTTTAAACTGGCTGCTGAAAAATTCCGATTCCAGACTGCAGCCATCTTCAAAGTCCATTTCATGACCAAAACGGGTCACGTATTTAACTTTCTTCACGGCTGAAGGGCCCTTGGTGGCGACTAGGCCGGCATAACGCATGGCTTCTTCCATTAGTTGTTCCGGCTCGGTGATCTTCTGTACCAGACCCATGCGCAAGGCTTCTTCAGCCCCTATCATCTCCCCGCTCATGAGCAGGTAAAGTGCATTTCCCATGCCTACAAGACGGGAAAGGCGCTGGGTCCCTGCATAACCGGGGATCATTCCCAGGTTGACCTCAGGCTGTCCGAATTTAGCTTTAACCGAAGCTATCCTCACATCACAGCCCATCGCAAGTTCCAGTCCGCCTCCCAGTGCATAACCGTTGATAGCTGCTATGACCGGAATCTCCATCTTCTCCAGTCTACGGAATGTAGCCTGTCCACTCTTCGAAAAGGCAAGCCCCTGTTCAGGGCTCATGTCTGCCATTTCTGCTATATCAGCACCGGCGACAAAGGCTTTCCCTTCGCCTGTTATGAGCATGACCTTAACGCTTTTATCAGCGGAAATATTTTTCAGCATTTCATCCATCTCCTGAAAGAAGCGGGAATTCAATGCATTGAGTGCCTGTGGCCTGCTGATGGTAACAAGGGCAATACCCTTATCAATTTGTAATTTCAAAATCTCAAAATCCATAGAATTGCAGCTTTTAATAAAGGATTTCAAATATAAATAATAAATCCGGATATGAACAAGTTTAGAAGATTTATTGAGCAGCGTATTTATGCTGGAGCCAAAAAAAACCCCGGCATCTTTTCGAAACCGGGGCAGGGGATTTTTGAAGGTGGTGCCACTCGGAATCGAACCAAGGACACACGGATTTTCAGTCCGTTGCTCTACCTACTGAGCTATGGCACCCTCAAAAAAGGATTGCAAAGATATGAAAAATTGAAAATTAAAAACTAAAAATTAAAATTTTCGGATTTATCCTGAGTAAATACTGGCATTCATGAAATTATCCGAACTATTTTTTGATTGGGTAGAACTCCTTTATACCATAATTATATTAGCAATCGAAGCATCAGCTACCGGTCAATAGCTTCCGGCCAATTTGTAATCAATTGTATTTCAGAGCTGATTAATTCACTACCTTTGCCATCCTTTTCCAAACAGCAAATATGCAACTGGTTATTGATTTCGGGAACACTTTGCAGAAACTGGCCCTCTTCCAGGGAAATGAACTCCTGGAAGTGAAATCTTTCCATAATATCACTGCAAAGGAATTTCAGGGCTATGTGGAAGCCCACCCGGCGCTTGACGGAGCCATACTATCATCCGTCATCAATTTTCCGGAACAGATCCGCTCATTCCTGGAAAAACTTCCGCACTTCATTGAACTGGAGGCAAACACGGCTCTCCCGGTAAAAAATCTTTATTTAAGTCCTGAAACGCTCGGACATGACCGGATAGCGGTTTCAGTAGCAGCTGCCGGCTTATTTCCAGGGAGGAACATCCTGGTGATAGATGCCGGAACCTGTATCACCTACGACCTTGTGAACAAACAAAATGAGTACCTTGGAGGCGCCATCTCCCCAGGAATTAATATGAGGTTTAAAGCCATGCATACTTTCACCGGAAAATTGCCGTTAGTAGAGCCTGAAGAATTTAGTCAACTAATTGGGAAAAACACCAGGGAATCTTTACTCTCAGGCGTAATGAACGGCATAATTGCAGAAACCGAAGGAATTGTCTCCAGATACCGGGAAAATTTTGATGATTTAATTGTCATTTTCACGGGTGGAGATCACAAAATTTTGTATAATAAACTAAAAAGTAACATCTTTGCAGTCCCTGATCTGCTGTTGAAGGGATTGAAAATAATACTGGATTATAATGCATAAAGGAGCAAAGCGCCGGGCTTTTTCATTATTTATTATTTGTACTGTTTTGGCAGGTTCTGTATCTGCTCAGATTCAGATTAATTCGCCCTATACCCGTTATGGGGTAGGGAATATCGTAGAGAAAGGCTTGAACCCGCGCTTGTTTGCCATGGGTGGCCTGCATTTCGGTATACAGTCTAATGATATGATTAACCCTGCCAACCCTGCTTCATATGCGGCTTTCGATTCCACCACCTTTGTCTTTGATGCCGGTTTGTTTGGAACAGGAGTCACTCTCCGGACCGACCAGGCATCCCAGTCAAGCAATTATCTCTCTTTGAGCCACCTCCTCTTTGGTATGCCGATTACCCGTTGGTGGAAAACAAGCATCGGCATGCTTCCTTTCAGCTATGTTGGATATGATATTTACAATACTGTTTCCGTTGAGAATATCTCCAACGTAGAATATGTCTACCGGGGAAGCGGAGGTTATAACCAGCTATATTGGGGTAATGCTTTCCGTTTAGGGAAAAAATTCTCGCTTGGTTTCAATTTTAAATATATTTTCGGTACGATCGAAAAAGCCAGGGCGGTCAGCTTTCCTGATTCTATAGAAATGAAAAACACCTATATTTCATCCAGTGTTACAGCCAGTGGTATATATGGAGATATCGGGATACAGTACAAAACAAAATTGGCCGGGAAGCTGAATCTTATTGTTGGAGGAGTATTTGGCCCTCAGCTCAATATAAATACCAAGGGAAGTTTTCTGGCCACAACTTATTTAGGTGATCTGAGCTCGGTACTTTATACCCGTGATACTATCCGTTATCAGAATGGCTTAAAAGGGAACTTTGTAATGCCTGTGCGCACGGGTCTGGGGTTCAGCTTAGGAAAGTCCAATAAATGGCTGGTGGGAATGGATTTTTCCTGGCAAAACTGGGAAAAATACCGCTCATACGGAGAGTCAGATTCTTTAAAAAACCGTTGGAATATAGCTCTGGGAGGAGAATATATACCGAATTACCGTAGCATAAATTCATATTTTCAAAGGGTTGCCTATCGGTTTGGGGCGCATTATGGAAAAACCCCCTTATACTTAATGAATAACCATATTAGCGAATTTGGCATAAGTTTTGGACTATCCTTGCCTATAAGAAAATCCAGATCCACGATCAATGCGTCAATAGAGGTTGGCCAACAAGGCACCACGACAAATGGTCTGATCCAGGAAAATTATATAAGATTTAGTTTAGGCGTCAATATTTTTGAAAATTGGTTTGTGAAAAGTAAATATTTCTAATTAAATTCATTGTATATTAAAATATAAAAAAATGAAAAAGACGATCTTACCTATCCTTATAGGCTTGTTAATCGTTTTATTACCGACGGTTTATTTGTTTGCGCAGGATGAGGAAAACTCTGAAGAGAGCACAGGTGCAGGCAGATATGGTGAGGACAGCATCACATGTATTACTAATATTTCACTGTATCGCGAATTCTTCAAACAGTGGAAAGCCAGTAATTATCAGAATGATGTAGTAAAAGACGCCATCAATCCATGGAGATGGGTGTTTCTGAATTGCCCGAGAGGGACCCAGAATACCTATATTGACGGGGTTAAGATCATGTCCTATCGCATTGATAAAGAAAAAGATCCGGCAAAGAAGAACCTTTTGATAGATACCTTGATGATGCTCTATGACCAGCGTATCCAATATTTTGGGAAAGAAGGATATGTTTTGGGCAGGAAAGGGGTTGACTTATATAATTTTCGCCCTGAAAATTATGAAGCTGTTTTCAATACCTTAAAGAAATCTGTTGAATTGCAGGGGAACAAGTCTGCCGGACCTGTATTGGTTTATTATTTCAGATCAGCCATCTCCATGGCGAAGGATGGCAAGGCCGATACGTCCCTGATATTCGACACCTATGATATCATCAGTAATATCCTGGATTATGACATCAAAAAATACAAGGATAATCCGAAAGAATTGGCCAATTGGCAGGTAATACAGGGAAATATTGAAATGACCATGGAGCCTTATGCTACCTGCAATCAAATTGTCACTATTTACAGGAAAAAATTTACCGAAAATCCTGATGATGCTGATTTACTGAGAAAGATAGTGGTTACCATGGACAAGAAAAAGTGCCAGGAGGACCCCTTGTATTTCGATGTGATTAAAAAACTTTATGGACTTGATCCCTCGCCCGAATCGGCCTATCTGCTTGGGAAAATGATGATGAATAAAGAGAAGTATCCGGAAGCTATCGAGTATTTGAAAGCCGCTGAGAATTCAAAGGATACTGAATTGGTTGACAGGAGTTATAAATATATTGCTGAATCATACCGCGCTCAGAAAAACTATCCTGCTGCCCGCACATATGTATTGAAGGCCATTGCCCTCAATCCTCATGACGGGGAAGCTTATATTATGATCGGGGATATGTATGTCGCAAGCGCTAAGGATTGCGGTGATAATGACCTTACAAAAAGGGTAGCTTACTGGGCAGCAATTGACAAATACAAAAAAGCCAAACAGGTCGATCCTTCCGTTGCCGAAATGGCAGACAAAAGGATAGCCGACTACTCTATCTATTTCCCAACCCAGGAAACCATTTTCTTTAATAACCTTAAAGAGGGTGAGACCTATAAAGTTGGTTGCTGGATTAATGAAGAAACTACGGTAAGAGCCGCAAAACAATAAAACATTTGAAACCCCCGCGAAGAACATCTTCAGATATTCTTAGCCGGGTCATCGCCTTAAGCATTGTAGCTTTCTTTCTGGCTACAATGCTTTTTGGTTGTAAAAATGACCTGGAAAAAGTCAAATCACTTGATTTTGCTGACACTCTTCCCGATCTGTCAGCCATAGATGTGAAAATTCTCTACAGTGAGTTAGGCCATGTTCAAATTGAACTGACCAGCCCCCTTCTGGTACAGAAGATGGAGGATAAAGAAAAAATTATGGAATTCCCAAATGGATTCATCCTCCGGTTTTTCGATTCAACACTCACCGTCAAATCCCAGATATCGGCGGATTATGGCATTTCTTATGAAAACAAAAAACTCATGGAGGCCCGCAATAATGTCGTGGTGGAAAATTTTGAAAACCATGAAAAACTGAATACCGAACAATTATTCTGGGATCGGAATAAAGAAAAAATTTATTCATATATACCGGTTAAAATTACCAGGGGAAATGAAGTCATCTATGCCGATACACTCATTTCCGACCAAACCTTTGAACACATATATCTTGGAAGAATAAAAGGAGAAATAGAAGTGAAGGACGATGATAAGCCGCAGCAAAAATGACAGATACAGAAATGAACAAACCTGCCTTCATTATAATTTATTATTTTTATTATGAATAATATGCAGGTATCTAATATTTTACTGATCCTATTGACTGTCCTGTCATCAGCTTTTTTTTCAGGAATGGAGATCGCTTTCATCACTTCCAACAAACTTAAAATAGAGCTGGATAAAAGCAAGGGTATGAGTTCTGCCCGCATCCTTTCCGCCTTTAACAAAAAACCTTCCCGGCTCATCGGTGCACTCCTGCTTGGAAACAATATAGCCCTGGTAATTTATGGAATAGTGATGGCCAACTTGCTGGATCCACTAATCTTGAGTTATCTGCCCTTGGGACTGCATTCCGAAATCATCGTCCTTCTGGTTCAAACCATCATTGCCACCCTGATCATTCTTTTCTTCGCGGAATTCCTGCCGAAAGTCCTTTTCCGCATCAATTCCAATGCTATCGTCCATTTCTTTGCCATTCCTCTCTGGATTATTTATTACTTTCTCTATCCCCTGGTTTATATCTTCACCAGCTTTTCAGAATGGATATTGAAAGTACTGTTCAAAGTACATTTCGACCGGGATGAACTGGTATTCACACCTATCGACCTGGATGAATACCTCAGGGAATTTGCATCCGACGAACATCATATGGAGGAGGTCCAACAGGAAATTCAGATGTTCCAGAATGTGCTGGAATTCAGAAATGTAAAACTCAAGGAATGTATGGTGCCGCGCCCTGAGATCATCGCAGTAGAAGAAAAGGATCCGGTGGATATGCTCAGACTGAAATTTATCGAACACGGCGTTTCCAGGATCCCCGTTTACGTGGAATCAATAGACAATATCGTTGGCTATGTGCATTCTTTTGACATGTTTAAAAATCCGGCAGATATACAATCGATCATCAATCCTATCCTTTATGCCCCTGAAACCATGCTTGCCAACACTGTGATGAAGATGTTTATACAACAACATAAAAATATTGCGGTTGTGGTTGATGAATTCGGCGGTACCAGTGGAATGGTGACCATGGAAGACGTGATCGAGGAGATTTTCGGAGAAATACAGGATGAATTTGATGCCGAAGAACTGGTGGAGAAAGTAGTCAACGATGCTGAATATATCTTTTCTGCCCGTCTTGAAATCGATTACCTGAATGATAAATATAAGCTGGGTTTGCCCGAGGCGGATGATTATGAAACCCTTGCCGGACTGATCATACAGTTTCACGAAAGCATCCCTTCCAAAGGTCAGACCATAATGATAAAACCATTTATTTTTGAAATACTTCAAGCCTCTGAATCCCGTATTGAACTGGTAAAATTAAAATTCGAAACTGAAGAATAATCTGGTATTCAGCCTTCCGTTTATTATTTACATTAATAAATTTTATTTTTTAAGTTAATTATGTACTTTTGCACCTCTTTTAAAATAGATAGATTATGGCTATAATTGGAACTATCCGAAAACATTCTGCACTGGCAGTTATCCTGGTAGGTGTGGCTATTGCTGCATTTGTTCTGAGCGACCTGTTTAAACCCAGAAACCGTCAGCAGCAACCCCTTGGTGATATTGCAGGAGAGGAGATTAGCATCAACGATTTTAACAAGAAAGTTGATGAGAATATTGAAATTCAGAAAGCCAATCAGAATAAGGCAAACCTTACAGCAGAGGAATCTTTCAACGTCAGGAATTCAACCTGGAGTCAATTTATCAGCGAGATCCTGATGGGCAGGGAATATGATGCCCTGGACCTTTCGGTTACCACAGATGAACTATTTGACCTGGTACAAGGTCAGCATCCTCATCCGATCATCATGCAGTATTTTAAAGATCCTTCAACAGGGAAATTTAATCCTCAACTGGTAATAAATTTCCTCCAAAACCTGGATAAAGCCGACCCCCAGGTGAAAAAACAATGGCTCAGTCTTGAAAGATATATCAAACAGGACCGCCTTAGCCAGAAATATCAGGCCCTCGTAAAACAGGCCTATTATGTGCCAAAAGCTTTTGCTGAGAAAGATTATATTGATAAAACGAAAGCGGCTGAACTTCGTTATGCTGCCATTCGATATACTTCTATTCCTGATTCAAGTGTTACGCTTACCGACCGGGACTATCAGGCCTATTATGATGAAAACCGGCAAATGTATACCCAGGATGCTTCGCGTGATTTAGATTACGTGATCTTTGATGTGCTCCCTTCAGATGAAGACAGGGCCAAGATCAAGCAGGATGTCTTTCAGCTTTATGATGAATTTACTAAAACAAGCGATGTCCCTTCTTTCGTAAATGCAGTTTCAGATAGCCGCTACGACAGTACCTGGCACGTTAAGGGCCAGCTCCCTGTATTAATCGACTCAGTTGCCTTCAATTCCCCGGTCGGAACTTTTGTTGCTCCTTACCAGGCTGACAATGCCTGGCATATGGCCAAACTGATGGATATTGCTTTCAGACCCGATTCAATGAAAGTGGAACATATACTGATCGCTTACCAGGGCGCCCTCAGGGCAAATCAGAATGTTACCCGTACCAAAGAACAAGCCCAGGCTGAAGCCGACAGCCTTCTGGCTGTTGTCAAATCTGACCCGAAAAAATTACCCGAACTGGCTTTGAAATATTCAGATGACGGCTCCGTGAAAGATAATAAAGGAGACCTTGGATGGTTTGCCGATGGCTCCATGATCTATCCTTTCAATGAAGCGGCTGTTCATGGCAAGGTAGGTGATGTTTTGGCGGTTGAAACTAATTTCGGTTTTCATGTGATGATGATCACAGGAAAAAAGGACCCGGTAAAGAAAGTCAGGGTAGCTGTGATCGACCGGAATATCGAACCCAGCAGCAAGACCTTCCAGGATTATTTTACCAAGGCCAGTACCTTTGCAGGGGAAAACAATACCAAAGAAAAATTTGAGAAAGCCGTCGCAGATGAAGGTCTTAATAAAAGAAGCGCGCCTTACATCAAGGATATGGCAAATTCTATCCCGGGAATCGAAAATCCAAGGGAAATTATACGTTGGGCATTTTATGACGGGAATAAAGTCGGAGAAGTTTCAGGCGTATTTGATGTAGGAGGTGCTTATGTAGTGGCTGTCTTAACAAATCTTCGCGAAAAAGGAACTATTCCCCTGGAACAAATCAAGGAAAATCTCCGTTCTTTCGTGATGAACCGCAAGAAAGGTGAATATGTCCAGAATAAACTCAGCGGACAAAAAGAAGATATATACAAGATCGCTAGTTCTTACAATTCTAAAGTAGATACGAATCAGAACCTTACTTTCTCTTCCCGTAATATCCCCGGTTTCGGAAGTGAATTCGATGTTATCGGTCATGTTTTCTCAATGAAAAGCGGTGAGCAGTCTGATCCTATTATAGGGAATGGCGCAGTATTCGTGGTAATGCTTGATAAATTCATCGAACCTCCCCAAATTACTGATTATTCAATTTACCGCCAGCAGGATCAAACAACATTTGATCAGCGGGTTAAGAGTAATTATATGCTCACCGCATTGCAGGATAAGTCTGATATAGAAGATAACCGGAGGCTTTTCTATTAAAAACAATATTATCTGATCATATTAAAGAGGTGCTTTTCAAAAGAAAAGGACCTCTTTTTTTTAAGAAGAAGAATATAACTCATTCTAAAGATTATGCCTCCCCCTTCAGTTCATCCAGTATCTTCTGAACATCCTCCTCGGTTGCAGTCAGTTTTTGTTTACAGATATTGATCAGGAAAGCCGCCCTCTTTACTTTCTCGGCCAGATCATCTACGCCGGTTTCCCCATTTTCCATCTCCTGAACTATTTTTTCAAGCTCAGCATAAGCTTCGGTATAGGATATTTTCTTTTCCATCATTTGCTTTCTTTGGATTCGACAATACTCTTAATTTTTCCCTCAAATAAGCTTGTTTCCAGCGGATCACCCTGACTGAGCTCCTTCGTTCCGGTAAGGGCCTTCCCTTTATATCTGGTAATACTGTAACCTCTTTTTAAAACATGCGCCGGATTTAAAAGCTGCACTTGCTGTTCAGCTTTTTCAAGCCGACTGTGAATATCTTTCAGCTTATTCCGGAGATGAACTTCTGCAAGGGAAAGGCGGGTCCCAAGCTCCCTGTCTTTTTCCCTTATAATCTGAACTGTGCTATTCCGAAGCATCATGACTTTATTTTCAAGAAAATTTCTTTGCCTGATCAAATTATTCCCACCCGACGAAAGGATTAATTTGGAAAGGTCCCTGAGCTGTCTGTTCTCATTTAAAAGTAAATTCCCGGTGAACACAGCTATACTTTTACTGTGTTCCCCCAGTGGCACCGAAAAGTTATGGAACTTTTGCAAGAGGAATTCCGCCAGGGCCGTCGGGGTGATATTATTTCTGTATGCTACCATCTGAACCACGGTCTCGTTGGTTGAATGTCCTATACCGGCCAGTACAGGCAGGGGGAAGAGCGCCACTTCTTTAGCAAGCTGATAATTATCATAGCAATTCAGGCCCACATCCCCTCCTCCACCCCGGATAATCGCCACCACATCGAAATGATGCGCCACCTTCCGGATGCGTTCAAGCTGTCGGGTCATGTCCTCTACGGCCCTGTCACCCTGCAATAGGGAATGGAATAACATGTGAAAGAAACGATAGCCCCAGGGATTCCCGTCAATAGTCCGGCAAAAGTCGGAATAGCCTTTACTGCTCTCGACAGATATCACAGCTACGCGTTGCGGCAAGAGGGCCAGGGGGAGTCTCCTGTTAGCGTCAAATATACCTTCAGCCTTCAAACGGCGGATCGTTTCCAGCTTCATTCGGGCCATCTCACCTAAAGTATACGAAGGGTCTATATCGCTGATATGCAGACTCATGCCATGAACAGGATGAAAATCAATTTGCCCCAGGAAAAGTATGCTGATCCCGTCTTTCAAGGGTTCTCTGGCAATTTCCCTGAACTTCCGGTTTATCCTTTCGAAATCTTTTTTCCAGATAGTGGCTTTAAGCTGGGCCACAACTTCATCATTCTTTTTTTCAACCAGCTCCGGGTAACAATGGCCACTCTGTTCATAGAAATTCAACTTGACCATTTCCGCCTTTATCCAGTAAGTATTCGCGTAGCGGCTTGAAATTGTCCTCTGTATGCTTCGGCTGACTTCCAGCAGCGACCAAACCTTCCGCTCATCAATTATTTCTGACATCAATCATAAAATTTAACTCTATGGTAAAGATAGGGAATCATGGGGAATGCTTTGAAGATAGATAGGATTAAACTTGCCATTAAAAGCAAATAGGATAACTTTGAAGATGGGATGAATGAGCACATAAAACCTAAAGAGATAATACTGATGAATGAAATACAAGAAATAACCGATTTTCTGGTAAACTTCCGTAATGAGCGGGAATGGGAACAATTCCATAATACGAAGAACCTGGCCATTGCAATCGGCATTGAAGCAGCTGAATTGAATGAAATATTTTTATGGAAATCTGTTGAAGAGTCTGAGAATGCGGATCAGGAAAATATTCAGGATGAACTGGCCGATATCCTGGTATATTCTCTACTTCTTGCCCATAAACATGGATTCAACATTAAAGATATCATTATGAATAAGATGGTGAAGAATGCCATAAAATATCCCGTGCATAAGGCACGTGGAAATGCAAAAAAATATACTGAATTCTAAGGCCTGATTTCATTTCTGCCCAAATATTCCGTTTTCTTCTGAAACCTGCATTGGCAGTGGTTTTACCGCTGTGCTATAAAAAACTCGGGCTACGACTATAGTCGTAGCCCGAGTTTTTTTTTAAAAAGGAAGATCATCCTCCGGCTCCGGGAGAGTGTTCAGGGTGTCCTCCAGGGAAGTATCTTCCGGAGTGGGGCCGGAAGCTGTTTCCGTACGTTCGATCCGCCACGCCTTTACATCGGTGTACCAGCGGCCATTATATTCGCGGCTTTCTATATCAATAGAAACTTTCAACTGATCATTTTCATGATAATCAGAAAGCTTTATCTTATCTCCCCATAAGGTGATGCATACCTTCTTGGGAAAATCGCCTGAAAGGGTTTCGATGATAAAATCCTGTTTACGCCAGGGTCCGTTTTTACTTTCGCCTTTAACTTCGGGAAGGACTTTGATGAGTTTTCCGTTTAGTTCCATTTTTTTGTAATATGCTGATTTATTGTTATTAAGCTGAATTATTGTCTGGCCGCTAAAATTAATACATTTTAGCGATAAGAAAGCCGGATTCATGAACTGAGGCAATATAGAATATGAAAATTTGCCTTAGTTCCAGCTTGCCTCAATGAGACTGCCCCTCTCAGGGTCATTCGTAACCCTCAGGTAAGTTTCTATTTCCTGCTGCATATCATCTACATGGGAGATAACCCCGACAATACGGTTTTCCTTACGAAGTGATTTGAGGGTATCAAAAACAATATCGAGCGAATCCTTATCCAGGGTCCCGAAGCCTTCGTCGAGGAAAAAGAAGTTACGGCCTGAGTCGTTTATACCGCGAATGCTGCCTGCCAGCGACAGGGCCAGGGAGAGCGCCGCCTGGAAGGTCTGTCCTCCGGAAAGAGTTTTCACACTTCTCGTTTTACCACCGTTCAAATAATCCCTTACCTCGAAATTATTATCCCCGGTTAGCTCCAGGCTCAGGCTTTGTCGTGTGAGCTTATAAAACCTTTCATTCGCGGCCGCACAAAGATTCTGCAGGTAAATGGACGAAATATAATTCACAAAACCGCTGCCCCGGAACAGCCCCTTCAAAAATGCAATATCCGTTCCCCGCAAATTGAGTTTTTCCCGTTCCGCTTCCAATTCCATTTTATTTTTTAACCTGATTTCCATTGCAGAAAGCGAATTCTGAATGCCGCCTAATTTTATATTCCCGGAACCTATCTCTTCATCTGCAGCTTTAATACTCTCTTCCAGCTTACCGTGCTCATCAGCATCATATAATTTGTCACTCCTGTCTTTATAAAGTCTCTCCAGCTGATTATTTAAGGATGAAAGCTCACTAAAGTACTTCTCCACATCCGGCTTCAGACTTTCAGTATTGAACTCCTTCCCCAAAACTTTTAACACATCTTCCAAATCATTATAATGAGATTTCTGAAGAATTTCTTCCAATTTAGCGCTTATCGCCGCTTTCTTTTTTTCCTGCTCTGCCAGCTCCGGTTCACGGATACTGATTTTTGATTCAATTCCGGCAATCTCAATATTCAGGTTTTTGAGTAAAGAATCAGCCTGCTTATAATTTTCCTCAATATCCGTGAAATCTTTTTTCAGTGCATCTGCTTTAAATCTCAGCTCTTCCTTGCTGCTTCTCTCATAATCACTATATTTCAGGATTTGCAGCTCAGCAAGCAGGGCTTCAATTTTGCCATCATTTTCCTTAATCATGAACTGTTCCTTTTGCAAGTCTATTGCCAGCTGTTCCCTTTTTACCGAATAATCATCGCTTTTTTGTTCAATTTCCAGCTTTTTCCTGTCAAGGACATCAATTTGTTTTTGATCTTTGGAAGCCTTATCCAGGCTTTCTTCAATTGATTGAAGAGAAGATCCTTCGAAATCTTTCCAGTTAAACAAAGCTTTATGGACCTCAATTTCTTTTATAATATCCTTAAGACCCTTATTTTTTTTCTCTAATTCCAATTTATTTTCTTCGTTTTGCCTGATCCATCCTTTTAGATATAAAATGCTGTCATTTAGCTTTTTATTCAAATCATCCTTTGCCCTCTTCTGTTGCCTGACCGTCAAAAGTTCTTTATCCACATTTTCAATATTCAAAATTGAAGGATGTTCGGTAGATCCGCAAAGGGGGCAGGGTTCCCCGTCCTTTATTTCATCAGCATAATCATGCAATTTCTGCTGAACCAAAAGATGATCAGTTTTATTCTGAAATTCCTCAATTGTGAGGCTTAGCTGTTTTTTAAGTTCCTCCATCCTAAGCAGCATAATCTCTTCGTTATCAGATAAACTGATCTCTTCCAGATCCGAAAAAAGCTCCCTTATATTGGCGGATTCCTCCCTGCTTTTATCCATTTTGGCTTTGAAAGAATTCAGTTCATTTTCCTTGTCTTCCTTCTTTTCCAGGAGGTTCTTCATTTTAACATGCCAGTCTTTTACTTTTGAAAGACTTTCAGTATCCGGCATTTCCTTCTTTAATATTTCGATTTTTAAACGAATATCTTTTAAGGAATCCTTTAAAGATTGAATTTGCTGTTTCTCCCTTTCCAAAACTTTTACATAATCCTCAACTTTTTTAATAGCCTCCCGATTCCGGGCCTTCAAATCGTTGGCAGAATAAATCTTCCTTAATTCGTCAATCTGTTGATTAATTTCATTCCGGTTTTCATATTTCTTTTGAATGATTTGAAATTCATTTGTTTTATTATTAAGTACGATCTTTTTCTCCTGAAGTAAATCTCTTGAATTCTTAAGTTCCTTGTTCAGATTCAGGATATTCTTTTCTATTTCATTATAATGATCTATATGTGATTTGAATGTCAGGAGGCAGTATTCGTATTCCCTGATTTCCTTCTGAAGCTTTTGATAATATTCTTCTTTTTGTTTTAATATTTTAAGTTGATTTTCGGCATCCGCTATCCTCCTGTATAAATCTTTCAGCTGATTAAATTCTTTTTCTTTAATACGAAGTTCGGCCATGGCATTATTCAGTAGTTTCATCTGTTTCTGAAGTTCATCTTTCTGCTTCATTAAATCCTGAATGCCTTCACGGCTTGCATCCAGCAGCATTTTCAACTGCCCGTCCAGTTTCTGCAACTTTTCATTATTAACTTTCTCCAGCTCGGCAACCTGGTAATAAAGTTCAAATTTCTCAAGATGAAAGAGTTCCTTCATCATTTGAGTGCGGTCTTTGTCACTCAGCTGCAGAAATTCCTGAAATTTTCCCTGCGGAATGATGATGGTCCTGCGGAAATTGTCATAGTTAAGGCCGATAATATCTTCCAGTGTTTCGGGATCTATAGGTTCCCAGCCATTATCTTTTTTCTTATATGCCGTTCTTTCAAGGGCTTTTACTTCCTCAAAATTCTTTTTATTTCGTTTTCCCCTGACCATAACTTTATATTGCTGTTCATCCTGGCCGGCCTGAAAGACGAACTCGATCGACAGTTCGTCCGATTTGAGGTTCATCATATTATAATAGCGGTTATCCCCGGAGAGGTTCAGGCGGTCGGTCTTGCCATAAAGTGCAAAAGTAAGGGCCTCCAGAATGGCCGATTTGCCGCTTCCAACATGGCCAAAAATGCCAAAAATATTAGCCCCCAGCAACTTGTCGAAATCAATATGCTGTTTCTCCAGATAAGAATAAAGGCCTTGTATTGTAAGAGATATTGGAAGCATAAGTATTTTAAGTTTAATATTTATGCGGGATATTTGTTTCCCTGAATTTGGTTTGGCATATAAATAATTTGGTTTTTTTATGATTTCCCGATGGCTTCTTTCAGCAATTCGATGATCCTTTCATTCGGTTCATTCCCGGTTTTATATTTGAAATAATCCCTGAAAAGCTCATGTATATTTTTATTCAGGTTGATGGATTTGGCATTGTCCGTCAAATCATCCTTATTGATTACTTCGGGTACTATAGTGATTATGCCGGAATGGGCGTCGTTAAGTTGTTTGCGATCGGTGGATGTCAGGAAAGTATCGGAAATCATGGTAAGTTCCACAAGGCAATCCTGATTTTCTTTCAACCAGTTTACAGCCTTGTCCATTTCAAAAAATTTCATTCTTTTCAGGATTTTACCTCTCCTGAGTTCAACTTTCCTGTATTCAGCCTTTTCGCCGGCTGACATTTCGGCAATCATTACGAATTTCTTCTGATCAGCCTCACTGAAACTGTATGCGAGCGGGCTCCCGGAATAAATGACAGGACAGGGAAGCTCATCAATCAACTGTTGACGGTGGAGATGACCCAGGGCAACATAGGCCATATTTCCAGGCAGATTGTTTGACCAGATAGCCTGTGCCCCCCCGATGTGAAGTATCGGCTTTTCTTCTTCAGGCTCCTCGGGTTTGGGACCATTTTCCTTCATGAAAAAAAGGTGGCTCACAAGGATATTCACGCCATTTTCATCACAGTTATCCACGGCAATATTATTCCATTTTTCAGATAAAAGCTTTCTCAGCTCATCTTCCGATTCATCCTTGTCCAGGTAGGTTTTCAGCCTGTATTCATTCGCATAGGGAGTGAGTATTACACGAAGAGGTTCTTTTACATCCGGGATCTTAAGTTCAATAAAACCTTCCAGGCTACGAGTGATCTCAAGTCCCGATTCCAGCCTGAATTTCGGGACTATAGTACCCGGATATCCCGCAAAAATAATCCCGCATTCCCTGGCCAGGGGATCAGGGGCTTCAATCCTGTCGGGAGAATCGTGGTTGCCCGCTATAGCAATAACGGCCCTTTTCCCGTCATTGCTAAGTTTTTTGAGAATCCTAAAAAATAACTCAACAGCCTCAGTTGGTGGATTAAATCCATCGAAAAGGTCGCCTGCTATGATCACTGCATGTACACTTTCCTCATCGGCTATTTCACAAATCTCCTGCAAGACATCTGCTTGTTCGTCATAACGGGAAAACCAATCGGTCTTCTTTCCCAGATGCCAGTCTGAAGTATGAAGTATTTTAATCATTACATTATAATCACAGGTTTGAACTCAGGTAAACTCTGGGTTCTAATTCCCTCCGGCTTTGTCGGGAAGGTTCAACTAATAAAAAATCATGATTTCAAATCCATTTCGTCCACTTCATCCACTTCTTCTTCTAATTTATTCAGAATATGGACCATGGCCAGGGTATCCATCTTACAGTAGTCCAGGAGGTTTCTCCGGGTTTGCTTAATTTTCTCAATATTTCTTTCCCGCAGGAGTCCGGCGAAAGCAAAGCTGGCGCTGCCTCCGTCATTGATTTTAAGGTCATTATAGTGCATTTCAGGGACAAGGGCCGGGAGCACATTTTTGATCGAATAGGAGCCTTTCATTTCGGGTACGTAATAATATCTTTGCTGAAAGGGGACCATTAAATCGAGGATGCGTTCCACGATATATGCAATTGCTTCTTCAAATTCGGGAAAATCTCTTGCAATTTCTCTAAGGCGGCCCGCTTCAAAAGCACGGTTATAGACAATGATAGAACCTTCGGTTCCAAGGTCGCTTATCAGGTGTTGTATAAAAGGAATTCGGGTGTCCTGCAATGGCCGGGCAAGAAATTCCCTATGCTCGGCCGGTTCACCCGGTGCATTTATAATATGCAGCGAATATTGAAAGACCACCTGCTGATAGGGTCTGGTATGATCAAACAAAGGTATTGCGGGTTGGAATGATTCAAAATCAAGAAAATAAAGTGGATATTCCAGTTGATCCAGGAAATCCAGGATAGCATTCCTGTTAATATAAGTGTCCTTGCTTAATTCAGCCTGCACTTGCTGCCATTGTTTTGGATTGAGGGGAAAATCAGCAGGGATATCTTTAAAATCTATGACCCCCTTAGCATACAATTCCCATTTTTTAACAGAATTAAGACCGGATATACCAAAGATTGATTTTTCAGGAACATGGTTCCAGCAAAAATTTCTGAAATCACAATCATAAGGGTTCGTACAGTGCTGGCCTATATCAATCATTGGCATTGTATCCTGTGCAAGTACTTGTTTCATTTCTTTCAGGGAATTTTCTACATCTTCCTGCATTCTTGTAATCAAACCTGTGACCGGCACTATGGTAAATAATTTGCTCAGGTTCAGCTTACCTTTTCTGACATATTGATTGTTCAGGTGAATAACCGAAAAACTATCCACATCCAGGCCGCTATGGGTCATAACAAAGTATTGCAAGGCGGTATCCCAGAGATATAATTCGGAGACTGCAGTAGAGCTCTTCACTTCATAAGCTTTCCATAAGCCATGCTTTTTTACCAGAATATCCACAAAGCAATGAACATTATCGTAACTGAAACCCGCTTCATAAATAATATTGGCCCCTTTGTCTATTAATTCCCGGGTTCGGCTGATACACTTTTCATAATCTTTAGGCAGTCCAAGCGATGGATTTTCACCCCTGGGGAAAAGCTGGCGGGCAAGGACTCCTACATCCGTTCCCTGATCGAAAATGCCCTGCTGCCTGCCTGAGACTTCATCCCTGAGTTCAGGAAAACGCTTCAGCAGGTACAATGATTTATGGCATTGCAGTCCGCGAATGAATGTAGATTTTGAAAGACTTGTCTGCATAATTAATAATTTATAAAAATAATGATATTTGCCGAAATGGGTATAAATATTTTTGGAAGAAAGAAATGGCCTTGTAGAAATCGGGTCGTACCCCGACTATAGTCGGGGTACGAGTTTTTGTAAAGCACTCACAATCTGCATGTCAGCTTCAACGAAGTCATAAGCTCCAAAATCCTCTGTGGTTACCCAGGCTAAGTCCTCGTGTTCGTTCATTTCAATTATTGAGGACAGGTTTTTAACGAAGTAGGAATGTAATTGTATGTTCACATGTCCGTACTGATGAGTGCTGGTCAGAAAGTGATCCAGTACCTCGGTCTTAATTCCGAACTCCTCAAAAAGTTCGCGCGCCAGGGCTTCCTGATAAGATTCCCCGGCTTCAACCTTTCCACCCGGGAATTCCCATTTGCCTCCGTGCATGCTTCCAAAACGCCGGCGTGCGATAAAGATTTTACCCTCTTCATTTCTCATGATCGCTGCAACTACATCTATCATATTCTATCTTATTAAATTCAAGGTACCAAAGTACTTCTGTCACCGATAACTTCAAATTCCACACTGATATCCTCTCCATATTCATCTACCAAAGTCAGTACATGCTTTCCGGGAGGAGGTGACATTTCCATCTGATGAAAATGCCGGGTGCTACCCATATAATTCCCGTCCAGGTGCCAATATATGGTCGCCTGTGGATCAGGATGAGCAGCTTCAAAAAGAACTTTCCCACGACTGCCATCCATTTCCAGGGGAACGTAAACCCTGGCATTCCATTCGGGATAGATGAATCCCATAGCAGCGCTGCTATGTTTACCTTTCAAAGCAGGATGCCAGGGTGGCAGGGGTTTATAGGACGCATTCCTTGTCCTGTAATAATATTCCATAGCAGGGGGAAGTGTAAACCAGTCCTTTTTTATCATCTCATCTTCATTCATAATGGAAGAATTCACCCTGTATTTTCCGGTCTTATCAAGGAAAACCAGGTGATGATACGGGCAGGGAGGCGTCCTTGAGCAATTCAGTGGGATCCAAATCGTATCCACTTCATCGCAATACTGAGATGCACGGTAGCCACTTTTTCTGCAAACGGCCGCTTTCATCATTTCATCAAATGGCGGATCAAACCAGCCGGTGCGCGGGCAATAAATTGAAGGCTTCGAAGAGGATGGGTGCTGCCGCATTGATTCCTGTAAGGCCGGGCCGGCCCTCCCCATCGGCATTGCCTGCCCAGACACCCACAACATATCCGGGAGTGGTGCCGACTGCCCAGGCATCCCGGAAACCAAAGCTGGTTCCTGTTTTCCAGGCGACTTTGCGGGAAGATGAAAAAGACTCCCAGCCGGCCATTTCTTCAGGACGATTCACCTGCAGAAGGGCATCGAAAGTCTGGTATATGGCGGCAGCCGAAAGCAAGCCGGCATCCTGCAGAGCCTTTTGAGATAAATTCTTCTTCCCGCTAACATTCAACAGTAAAGGCATATGCAGGTCCTTTGGATCATATTTCCCGCTGTATCCGGCGAAATGCCTGAGTATACGTGCAAAGGAAGCGTAAATACCACTTATCTCAAACAAATTACCTTCGGCGCCCCCAAGAATAAGCGACAAACCATAATGATCAGCAGGCTGATTTATAGTGCTCATACCCAGTTCCCTGAGCAGATGATGGAAACGCGCATAACCATAATCCTGTAACATTCTGACCGCCGGCACATTGAGGCTTCTTTCCAGGGCCCTTTCGGCGGGAACAGCCCCATCGTATCGGTCTGTGAAATTCTTTGGGCTGTATCCGGCAATAAATGTCGGAATATCCGGGATGAGAGTCCCCGGCAGGATCTCGCCTGCATCCAGCATTGCAGCAAATAAAATGGGTTTAAGAATGCTCCCTGTGCTGCGGGGGGCCGGAATGATGTCCACTTCATTTTCATGCTGAACCGTATCACTTTCTTCAGTATTCCCAACATAGGCAAGAACATTGCCGCTTTCCACCTCAATAACAATGACTGCGGCATTATTCACTTTATTAGCGGATAATATTTTATGATGGCGTTCCACTACTGAAGAAATTTGTTTCTGCAGGTTCAGATCAATAGTGCTGGTATATTCTTTGCCCTTGCCTTCTTTCACAAATCTTTCGAGCAAATGAGATGCAAACTGCGGCATAGCATGCGGATGGGAAGGCAAGTCCTCAAGCTTTCCAAGCATACAGGTCAAAGAATCGATTTTACCGGCCTTATAAAGCTGATCCATCAGAAGGTCGCGCTTTTTCCTCAGCAAATCGCGGTTCCTGCCCGGATGGATGAGTGATGGAGAATTGGGCAGGACTGCAAGCGTTGCTGATTCAGCCCAGGAAAGATCTCCCGGGGGCCTGCCGAAATACCTCCAGGAAGCAGCTTCCAGGCCCACCACATTGCCTCCGAATGGAGCATGGGAACAATACAGGGCAAGTATTTCGTCCTTGGTATAAGCCAGTTCGACACGGGTTGAAAGTATGATCTCCTTAATCTTTTCGAAAATGGTCCGGGACGGATTTTTCCGGGATAAGCGCATCACTTGCATGGTCAGGGTACTTCCTCCGCTGATTATTTTTCCGGCTCTGACATCCTGGTAAAGTGCACGGAAGAGCGAACCCGGCCGGAACCCGGGATGATGATAGAATTTCCGGTCCTCATATTGCAGGATACAATCCCTGAACTTATCCGGAACGGTTTTCATTTCCGGGAAACGCCATTGTCCGTCATCGGCTATCCTCGCTCCCATCAATAATCCCTTCCGGTCGTTAATTACCGTTGAACAGGGATCATTGAAGAGCGGTTCAGGAAGTGAAAGATAATATCTCAGACCTGCCAGAAGGATGATCAATGCTATAATTAGCCGGTGTGAAACTTTCCCTTTCATCAATTATCACCCATAACCTCTACCCATTTTCCGCTTGTTTTGGCCCCGATACTGTTATCATACATTGCTTCGACCATAACCGCCGGAAGATAAAATCTGCCTTTGTAGGAAGCATTCAGGAGGATTACAAAACGTTTCATCTCGCCCGGGTTCAGATTAAAGTATGTATAAACGCGGTCGTCCCGGAAATCCTGGTAGTCTGGAATACTTCCCCTTTGTTCTTCACTGCCGGTATATCTCAGATTCAGGATTTCCCAGCCGGATGGGAATATCTCAGAGAGTGCCAGGTTGGTGTATGCGTCCAGGATGCCCGGATGCCGGAGGCTGACAATGGCCATAAAATCCATTCCCTGTTTTAATTTCCCCACATCAATTGATTTCCCTGCCATATCTTTATATTCAACCTTCATAGCTATATTTCTCTCATACTCCTGACCATTATCAGTCAAAGGCTGGCCATTCACCGAGACCTGGTAATAAAGTTCTCCTTTGCCGGTATTTTTTAAATTGGTTTTCAGGGTTTTTTGTTGATTATCAAGAAGGGGATATTGTTTTAGAGGCAATGTGGTAGTGAGGCTTTCCATAGCTGAATTCCCTGTCTTCAAATCAAAACTCAAATTTGAATGAACTGAGCTACTATCCCCGATGAATTCTGCAAGGGAGATCAGGCAATAAGCTGTAGTTTGAGTACTTAACCAGGAAGAACGGGACACCTTATCCGAGATTTGCTTCATCAGTGAAAATCCCTTTTCCCTCTCCCCGGTCAGGACCATGGTTTCCAGTATCATAGCCTGATTTCTTAAGTCTGAGCCATAGCTTGGATTCATAGAGTTCCATCCGGAAACTTCTGTTCCCAGGTCCTGTGTCATAGATTTTGCAACCTCTGGCTGTCCGGCAAGTGCATAAGCCGCTGCCAGTCTCCATATTGCTGATATGCTGATCCCCGGAGTATTCCGGAGCCTGTTCATAGCAGCCAGATCGGGTTTGTTCATGAGGGCCATGGTATAAAGACGGTATGCCTGGAGAAGATCATTCTTATATCCCTTACTTGTGGAAAAGGACCATTCACCGGCCTTCATCTTCTGGTAGCGGTACCAGTTAGTAAGCGCCCCGTTCGGATGATCATAGCCTTTCTGGTCAGTTATAAGCAGGAAATGCCCTGCATATGAAGTGGCCCATTCATCAGCTTCAGATTTTCCCGGCCAGTACGAAAAACTTCCGTCAATCAACTGGTTCGCGCAAATTTTTGCAATGGCAATACTTACATTTTCGGTGATCCGGCTTTTCTCCTCCTTATCCAGATCACTCACACGATCAAGATAGAGCTGAGGGAAAGCTGCCGAAGTAATTTGTTCTATGCACCCGTAGGGGTATCTCATGAGCATTTTCAAACGCCTACCGAAATCAATCTGCGGAGAACCTGAAAGCTGAATAGATCCGCTATTGGTCCCCGGCATCCCGGGCCATTTTATCAGGGTATCAAGGCTTTGTCCGGGTCCTAGAATTCCCTGGGAATATTCGGTCAGTGGAGGGTTCGGGTTCCGGACATTCAATTCGGTCTTAGCGGAAGCTTTTTCATTTGCAGAAGAAGCCTCAATATTTACCTGAGCAAATCCTGTCCTCTCAGCGACTTTCAACTTGAATTCTATCACTTTATCCCCGCTTTGATCAAAATTGACGGTTTTGGATTTATCTCCGATAATATTCAGGATATCGTTGCATTCAACATTTACTTTTACTTCCCGGACATTTTTATCCATGGCAAAGACAGTCACCGGAAGGCTGACTTCTTCTCCCGGGGCGAGGACCCTCGGCAAAGTAGACAGTATCATCAGTGGTTTTTTGACAGGACAGGTCTTTTCTGCATTTCCATATGCCCGGTTCTTTCCGGCAACCAGCATAACCCTGACTGATCCGACATAGTCAGGCATATGAAATTTATGAGTGTAGCTTTCTCCTTTTTTAAGTTCAAAAGGACCCGAATAAAGTACAACCGGCGGGAAACGGCGGGCTTTGCGGGCGCCGGAACCCAGGGCATCTTCACCTCCTCCTATCGCGAATAATTGTTCAATTTTACCGCCATAGGCCCCTATCACATCATCATAAAAATCCCATGTCCTGACTCCCAGAGCCTCCCGGGCATAGAAATTCTCCCATGGATCAGGCGTCTTAAACCGGGTCAGGTCAAGCAAGCCTTCATCTACAATGGCCAGGGTAAAAGTCATGGGCCTTCCGTCCTGTTCCTTCACAGTAACATTAAAATCCTCATCAGGTTTCAATTCATCATTCATCATTATCAGCGGTTTCAGACGTGTCCCGGGATCTTCCACCATGATGGGGATGACCCCGTATAGTCTCAGCGGCAGATTATTTTTGCTTTGCTGATAATTTTGCAATAAAGTGAGGCTTGCATAAACATTGGGGGCCATCTCTGCTGTAATATCAAAATCGAAGGATGTCTGTTTGTCTGTTACATTTATCCACCAGGCCTTCAATACCCTTGATCCGTTCTCAATGCTCATCAGGGCCCTTCCTGAGCCACCTGAAGGAAAAGTAATGCGGGCTTTGTCACCGGGAGCATATTTATCCTTGTCAGCAGTAAACATCAGCATATTGGCACCGGAAGGATTTTCGCGCTCTTCTCTTCCGGCCCATTCGGGCCAGTCAATATAAACCGTACTGCTTGCGGCATGCCCTCCGGAAGGATCCTCTATCCTTATCAGATAGCGGCCCCAATCAGGATATTTAATACTGAAACGGAAGTCGGCCTTACCGTCGGCACCTGTAGAAAGAGTTTTTTCTATCAGGGGCTCGCGGTGCTGACCAGAGAAATAGGAGGCCAGGTTATCTTCACCTGTATCCCACCACCAACGCCAGTTCAGCTTGTAAACTGTGGCTATCAGACCGGACACGGCCATCGGTTTTCCATCTGCATCCACGGTTACAATAGCCACAGAATTCGTGGAATCCGTCGGAAGTGCGCCTGTCCATTTATCGCCATGCGGAACCTTCATCCCCACATATCGCTTGAAAGGTGAATAAGGCATGCTAAAGTAATCAGTGCTGAAATCCCCGCTCCCTTCGAATACACGTGTTGTAAATGCCGCCTTAAGCATTCCGGGTGCATTGGCTTTCACATTGAATGCTTTGCTGAAATCAAATTCTCCTTTTGCATCCAGTTTCCCTGAGATAGTAGATTCATCAGGATAAAAGCTACGCGACTGATCATCAAAACTGTATTCAGGGAATTTGGAAAAATGAGTGGACGTACTGCTCAAACGAATATCCATCTCTACTTTCATATCCCCGGCAATGGCACCATGCAACCAGGTCACTTTCATTTTTCCCTGTATATCCTTGTTTCCGGGTAAATATTTCTCATTCCCGAAATCCAGCTTTATTTTCAGCCGGTTAGGTTTGATGGTTTCTATTCTTATAGTTTTGGTGAAGATGCTGTTCCCGACGCTAACCCTGGCAATCCATGATCCTGTAGGGGCATCTTCCGGGCTTAAAAGGCTAAAATCATAAAAGCCATCTTTGCCTGAAGTACTGATAGTCCTCCAGGTCATCTGGCCGCGCGGATTAAACAGTTCAAATTTCACGGGATGTTCCGGAGGCAGTTTCCCGCTTTCATCCTCCAGGATAAATACCAGGTGCAGCGAATCACCCGGGCGCCAAACCCCACGGTCGCCATAAATCATTCCTTTAATACCTTCCTGCACACTTGCCCCTGAAACATCGAATTTACTAAGCGAAAGTGAAGTCCCGTCATCCAGCCGGAGATAGGCTTTCTGGTCCCCATTCCGGGCTATCAGGAGATAGGGTTTGTTACTAAGGTCAATATCAGCCATCCCGTCATTATCGGTCTTAACAGATCCTATCATCTGCTGCTGATAATTATAAAACCCCACCTCAACGCCATTCAGGGGATTCGTATTAACAAGGTCTGTAACAGCGATTTTCAGATGGTTACCGCTGTATTCCTTGGCAATAATCCCCATATTGCTTGCCAGAATATTCCGGCTTGTAAAATGTTCATAATTATAATAAGAGATATCACAGGGATTATTCCTTTCGCTCCACTTATATCCGGGAGGATAATAATAAGATGAATAATATTCACTTCCGTCCCATGAGCCTGAATCATCCGGAGATGTATCTTCCCACGAATCCTCCTCGGCAAGTCCGGCTGAAGATTTAGTTTCTCCCTGGCAATGAAAGAGCGAATATTCCTTTTTAAAGCTCAGTTCAATCCGGTAGATAGCTCCGGGATCTTTCTTCACCAGTTCCTTAAGATCCAGGGAAAAAGCATTCCATGACTGGGCATTGATAGGTTTCCCCGCGTCCAGCCTGACGGTCTTTTGAAGGATTTTCCGTCCAACACGGCTCAGCTGGTAGTCGCCACTCAGTTCATTCACCTGGAAAAACTGGGGAATATTATCTTCAAATATTTTTACCAGGCTCACATCAACCGCCGCCAGGTTAACGGCTTCGAAGGGCAGGCTAAGTTCACCCTGGAGCGGGAGTATACTTCCATTTCCCAAAAAGCGGACGGCAGGTTTCATTTCCTCAAAAGAGATTTCAACGCGGTAAGGTTTAGCGGTAATTTTTCCGAACACACTTTTTATACCCGCTTCAACAGTTAAAAACTGGCTCCCGTTTTGCCTTCCTGCAGGATAAGCCCTGACTTCATTATTGCTAACTGAAAACTTCAAGCCAACGGGCATATCCAGCCTGATCAGACCGTCGAGAATTTGCCCCGGGTCGACCGGGTCGCTGAATCGTATGCTGATATATTGATCAGGTTGCTGTACTACTTTAACATTCAGTACTTCAAACTGATTGATTGATGGTATTTCTATGCTCATTTCCCCTTTTTCCCTGATACCCGCCGGACTTCCATCCCAACTAAGGATTATATGCTGTACAGCATCGGTCCTCAGCAGGCTGTCAACATAAAATTTATGCAGTTTGGGTTCCGGGTGCTCCCAGCGTACAGGCAGTTTTTTCCCGTCCAGATTGGCTTCGAGGACATTTTGCAATTTCCCCGGATCAATTATGTCGGAACTTATGAGCGTGCCATGAACTGAACTGTAACGAGGATCTGAGGTCATTACGTCAAGTCCATTGGTATTCACACTGAATGCTTCTTTAATAGTTGAAAAACCGAATTCAAATACTCTTCGGTCGGGTGGCACATCCATTAGTTTGTAGAGCAAAAACTTCGCTTTGAAGTCCTTGTCTGAAGGCAAATAAGACGAAGGCTTAAAAACAATATCCCGGTCACTTTCCCAGTATGCTCTTCCGCTGATATGGGGCCTGAATTCAAAAATCCTCTCATCGACTGCTTTACCGGGCAGGGCAGTTTCATAACTGCTGGCCAGCCTGATCCGGATCCCATCAGCTTTTGAAATACTTCCTGAAGTAAATGCTGAAATATAAGTGGCAAATGCTTTGTCAGGTGCTTTCGCTTTTCTTTCGGTATTATTGCATTGGGTGAAAAGAAGCAAAACGAACAGGAGGGGCCATCCCCTATAATTGGTTAATTTCATCTTAATTTATTTGTAAGTTGGAAGAATATCAAATATACACAGAAGCCACTAAAGAAAAAAGACAGGGAGAAGTTTTTCATCCTTTAAAACTAAAGAAAACATAAGCTCTCAAATTTCTTTTAATACAAAGGATGATTTCATAGGTCCCGGGCAACCTATCGCTTTGATGAATTTGTGTTTCCTCTTGTAAGCGCTTTTGAGTTCTTTAACTCTGCCGGCATAATAATTCCCAAGGGAATCTTTCGGACTTGTACAAAGATATACTGTCAGGCCTTGCTCCCGGAAATACTGATTTTCAACACTTCCTATCTTTTGGTAATGATTAAATAATTTATCTAAATCTTCCTCCTTACCCCCAATGACAATAATAGGTCCGTTTCCAATGGAATCAGGGGCCCAGAAAAGATAGCTGTCGTTCAGGCAGATGGGTGAAGGGAGTCCCAGGCTATGTCCGTAAAAATCAATGGCCCCGGCTTCACCATAATTCTGAGCGTAGATATTGCACTCTTTTTGCTGGTCAGGGGAGAGTTTATCATAAGCATTCGCAACCAGCACCGATAATTCTTTCCATCCTACCATATCAGCATAATCCTGCGGAATCGCATGTACTTTCCCATCTTCCCATGTGAGGGGTTCTGTACCTATATGACGGGTCGCTTTTTGGGAATAAGCAGCCATCTTTTCAGGAGACAGGACAGGGAGACTAAAAGGCAAAGCCAGTATGGAAAGCCCTATGGCCAGAGCCAGCAATATAAAATAGACAGCAAGATATCTGCCTTTTAAATATTTTTCAAAAACATAGGCTCCGGCAGCGAAAAGTGCCGGATAAAGACCTATGGAATAATACGATTTCCCTCTACCTAAAATAAGGAACAGCATAACAAAGAGAAAAGTAAGGCTGATAAAACGGTAGTTCTTTACCTGCCGGGAAAGCAGGAAAAACAAGAGTCCGGTAATCCAAAGCAGGAAAACAGGAAGGGTCATCCAAATCTGTGATATCAGGAAGCCCGGCAAGGTAACATGCACCAGCTGGGTCCTTTGCAATTCCTGCATATGGCTCACCACAGGCCAATTATGCATATACTGCCAGAAGAGGTTGGGAACTATGATGAGAAAACCGGTAAAAAGTCCCAGGTAAAAATAATAAGAACGGAAGAGTTTACGGTGAGGTGAAAAAATGAGCGCCATGATAAGACCTGCCATGAAAAACACTATGGAATATTTGTTCAGGAAGGCAATCCCTGCCACTACCGCAATCCATAACCAGTATAAAGGGTTGCGTGTATTGATCATCCTGACCGCAAAATAGGTGATCAGTATCCAGAAAAACTGGTTGAAGGCCACCGGTTGAAAGAGGGTTTCGGAACGGAGGAAGGCCGGGGTGATAATAAAGGCCATTCCGGCAAAAATGACTGCAAGACTTTTCCCGCCGAATTCCCTGGTTATCAATGCAACGAGCATCACCCCCCCGGCGCCTGCAAGAGCGGGCAGCAACCGCACAGCAAATTCGCTGTGAGGCAACAGGGCATGTATGATCATTGAGAGAATTCCTATGAGCGGCGGATTGGATGCATAACCAAAGGCAGGATGATTACCGAGCGCCATATACATCATCTCGTCCCGGTGAAGTTCATATAAGGAATTAGTAAAAAAATGGATCAGGAGTTTAGTGATAACCAGCAAGCCTGTAATGATCCAAAAGTTCTGCCTTCGTTTTTCCATGCGCAATCAAGTATCCTTATAGGCTAAAAGGGGCCCGGGATTAGTCTCTGTTCTTTAAGCGTTTTTCGGTCATAAAGATAATTAAAAATGCAGATATCAAAACTAGTGCGAGGGCACTGATGGCGCCGGCAAGTTCAGGTGGTGTAAAGAAAATACCCATAAATCCGATGAAACAATCCGCTAATCCGATGAAAAACATTATTCCGGAAGAATAGCGGTTGCCTTCTTTCCAGGATTCCTGTCTACGCATCGACCGAGGTGTCCGGTATCCATAAATGGAGTTTATCTGCTTCGGTGGAAATTTATGCATCAACCAGCCTGCCATGGCAAAACATATGCCGGCAATAAAGATGATCAGGGAAAAGGGATTTAACATAGGTAGCTATTCAACTAATTTTTTCAGGAACAGGATCGGTACAGTTCCTATTTCAATTCCACCAGTTTGTTTTTAATAGCGTATGAGAGTAATCCGATAGTGCTCTTGCAATTGGTTTTGGACAGGAGATTAGATTTATGTCCAACGACCGTTCGCTCGGCGATGAAAAGCTGATCGGCGATCTCTTTATTCGAGAGTCCGTCACAGATGAGTTGCAGAATCTCCTTTTCCCTTTTAGTTAACTGTATCTCCTCATCTTCTTTCCGGTTATCCTTTGAAATCTTCCTGGTAAAAAACTCCCAAAGCTCCGGTGAATAGTATGAATTGCCGGAGGAAACGGCCTGCAGGGCCTGATCCAGCACATCCTTGGTAATATTCTTCAAAAGGAAACCTTTGGCGCCGGCGTCGATCATACTCTGAACATATTCACCATCCTCAAACATGGTAAGCGCCACGATCTTCAGGTCGGGGTATGTCTCCAGCGCGATGCGGGTAGCCTCAATGCCATTCATTACAGGCATTTCAATATCAATCAACACTATATCAGGTTCTTTTTTCTCCAGGAGTTCCAGGAGATCTTTTCCGTTGGCTGCTTCCCCGATGACTTTTGCATATTTCAGGCGATTGATCACCATTTTCAAACCATTCCGGAAGAACTCATGGTCATCTGCTATAATAATTTTTAACTTATCTACCATAAAAATGTGCTGAACATATCTACGCAAAGATAATATTTATTCCAGAATTGACAGGACATCAGAAATGAATCTCAGGAAATCCCGGTGTCCTGATGCTTTGTCACTGTAGCTAAGGGATTTTTCAGATTCAGGTCGATGATCACCAGTATACCCTGTCCGTCTTGTGAATGGATATGATAATTTCCATTGATTGAACGGATCCGGCTGATCATATTCTTCATCCCCATACCTGAACTGTCGGCTGCCAGCGCTTCTTCCTTATCAAAACCGATTCCGTCATCCATATAGGTTAGTTTCAGATTTTCCTCTTGTTTGATAAGACTGATCTCTACTCTTTTTGCTGATGCGTGCTTCAGGGTATTATTAATGAGTTCCGTAATGATGCGATAAAGAATCAATTCAACTGTATGATCAAGTCGTCCTTCCACATCCTGGTTCTCAAAGATGATTTGTAATTTTTGTGTCAGATTTATTTTCTTGCAAAAAGATTCCACAGCCTTCACCAATCCGAAATCTATGATCAGTCTCGGGGTTAGATTATTAGATATGCTGCGGGTACTGGAAATGGATTCGTCGATCAGGTCATTGGTTTGCTTCAACATTTCACTTTTCTCTTCCGGACTCAGATCATCCGATTCCAGTTCATTCACATAGAGTTTGACAGTTGACAGCAAGGGACCGAGTCCATCGTGGATCTCCTTGGATATCCTTTCCCTTTCGTTTTCCTCTGCGTTGATAACGGCGCTCAATATCCTTCTTTCCATCTGCTTTCTCTCGGTGGTTTCACGGGCAATGGAAATGACGGCCTTTTGTCCCTGGTAATCAATCAGCCTGCTTTTCACCTCCAGGGAGATAACATGCCCTTCTTTGGACACATGTTCTGTTTCATAAATATGCTTACCATTCTCTAAAATCTTTTTCAGGTTCGGCTCAACCGTATTATAATATTTATTGGTTTTAAGGTCCCTGAAATTCATATGCAGAAATTCCTCCCGGGTATATCCAAGGGTATCACAAGCTACCTGGTTGACTTCTATAAGGTTCCCTTTGGGATCGGCAAGGTAGATCTCATCACTGCTATGATTGAAAAGGGTTTGAAAACGGCTTTCCGATTCTATACGGGCATTTTCAGAATTATTAAAAGAAAAGAGGATCTTTCCGATGAGAAGGACTGAAAGGGCCATGATGACGGAAACGAAAATTCCCAGCCAGTGGTAAGTATAAAAATGTTCTACCGGATATTCTCCCTTAAGTATAGCAATAACTTCGAAAACCCTCCTTACAGCAACAAAAATGAAGGCGATGGAAATCATCAGCCAGGATATCTTTCCTTTGGCGACTTTAAGTAAAAGCAGTGCAATGACTGCAGCGGCTAGCTGTAGAAATGCCGCAAAACCCAGGGCTATAAGGGTAATCATCATAAATGATACTTCCTGGGGGGAAGAATGATCACTCTTCTTTCCTTGTTATGTCTTTCTTCTTTTCTTCCGGTTCATCATCCTCTGATAATCCCTTCTTAAATTCCCTTGCACCTTTCCCGATCCCGTGCATCAATTCGGGAATTTTCTTCCCACCGAAAAGTAAAAGCACTATGGCTATGATGAGAATGATCTGCCAGGGGCCGACCATACCAAGTATTATGAATGGGTTCATAAATGATATTATTAGCTGTGATTTTCAAACAAAGATACAAAAATAAAAAGGCTCGCAATCCGATCGTTTTGGATCAATAATTTTTAATTTTGTGAGAACTGCTTATTTTATACCTATGAAAAAATTTACGCTCGTATCCTTGCTGTTTTTACTAATTAGCTGCAATATTTCCTTTGGACAGGAGAAAGAACCCGGATTATCACCCCTGGCTCATACTATGTCCCGAGCTGAAGAATTAAGAAAGGATGAGATCGGTCGAAGTTTCATCCCAACTGACCCGCCTTCGCACCCGGTCAGGATGGTTGCTGAATTTGAAGAGATGCAGAGTGTGCTTATCCGCTATCCTTTTGGCATTCCCATGACCCTCATTAAAGATATGGCTGATGATTGCAATGTAATTACGATAGTTGCCAGCAGTGCACAGCAACAATCGGTACTGAATTCTTATATAACATCCGGTGTTGATACTTCCAATTGTGATTTCATGATAGCCCCGACCGATTCTTACTGGACCAGGGATTATGGGCCCTGGTTCGTGGTTGATTCATCCTACGAGGTTGGGATATGCGATTTTCCTTACAACCGTCCACGGCCTAATGATGACAATATTCCGGTAGTTCTGGCTTCCTATCTCAATATCCCGCTCTATGGAATGAACCTGATTTCTACCGGAGGAAACTGGATGTGCGACGGGCTGGGAAAGGCTGCCTCAACTGACCTGATTTGGGATGAAAATCCTTCAATGCCGCATGCTGCAATCGATACCATGGTGTCGGATTATCTGGGTGTACAAAAATATAATGTGCTCCCTGACCCCCTGGGAGAATACATAAAACATATCGATTGCTGGGGTAAATTCCTGGATGTGGATAAGGTACTCATCGGACAGGTTCCCGCGAACGACCCCCGTTACAGTGATTTTGAATATGTGGCCAATTATTTTGCACTTCAGACCAGTTCCTGGGGTGACACATATAAAGTTTACCGCGTTTATACACCGGGTAACAGTCCCTATACACCTTATACCAACTCCCTGATCCTGAATAAGAAGGTTTTTGTCCCGATCACAGGCAGCCAGTATGATCAGGATGCCCTGGATGTTTATGAACAAGCTATGCCAGGATATGAAGTTATTGGTATTATGTACAATACCTGGGAAAATACGGATGCACTGCATTGCCGCACCAAAGGTGTAGCCGACCTGGGGATGCTTTATGTTAAACACAGCCCATTGCTCGGGAATAGAGCATTCAGATTAAATTGGGACCTTTTTGTGGATATTATTCCTTATAGCGGGGCAGGTCTCATACAGGACTCCCTGAAAATCTATTATATGGTCGACAGTACGGCTTATCTATCTGTACCTCTTAGTTTTCAGTCGGGGCATACCTATAAAGCTACAATACCATTCCAGGAGCCCGGAAGTCAGATCGAATATTACGTGCATACGGCGGATTATTCAGGCAGAATTAAAGATCATCCTTTTATAGGCCGGCCCGATCCGCATAAGTTTACAGTCAATTATGCCACTGATGCCGTGATAAACCCTGATACCCTTGTTTACCTGACACTTGATGAGATGTTTGAAGGAAAAACTTTCAATATCTATAATTATACAAATGATGATCTCACGATTCAAAATATTGAAAATACAGGAAATAATCTCATTTACTGGTATATAGATCCCTGGAATATCGATCCTCCCCTGGTGATGAATTACGGGGATAGCCTTACACTGAATGTAAAAATTGATGTGCCAGTTGGAGATCAGGTCCTGGGATTGCTTGTGGATACCCTTCATATTACTACTCAGTACGGGATTAAAAATGTGATCATCAAAGCGGATGAGAGCCTGCTATCTGCAGTTTCTGACACTAAGCCTAATTCATCTGAAGGTATCAGGCTGAACGTTTTCCCCAATCCAATCAGTAGTACAACCCGGATATCCCTGACACTCGATCAGGCCGGACCTGTGAAAGCAGAAATATTCAGTTTGCAGGGGCAGAAGTTGCAAAGCCTGGTTGACGGAAATTTAAGCGCCGGAAAGCATGAGTACTCCTGGGATACAGGAAAGCTCAAGGGGAATTCACTGACGGAAGGAATTTATCTGCTGAAAGTCAGAAGTGGAAAGACCTCCCTGAGTAAAAAGCTGATCATCATAAGATAGGCCTGATATGGATATTTGCATTAAAAAAGCCCTGCTTCATTGAAACAGGGCTTTTTTAACTTTATGATGTGAGACATACTAACATCTCAATTCGATCCTATTTACATTTAAGAACCTGTTCTATCTGGTACTTAGCAGCTGCCACATTGTTACCGGTAGTCACATTTTTATAATCTGTGCAGGCAGCTTCGGTATCCCCTTTGCCTTCATTTGCCTTGGCAACCTCAAAGTAAATATCCGATTTGTCTTTTGTGGCCAGTTCCAGTGCTTTGTTTCCTGCATTAATAGCATCCTCCCACTTTTTCAGTCCATTATAGGCAATAGTGAGATAATAGTATGGCATAGAACTATTTGAGTCGTATTCAAGTGACTTATTTAAATTTTCGATGGCTTTTTCAAAAGCTCCGCCTTGCAGATCAACTGCTCCTGCATTTTGAAATGCATTGCCGCTTGCTTCCTTAGCGCTTGCAATGGTTTTCTCATCATTACCAGCCAGTTTAATCGCCTGGTCCATAGATTCTTTCATCTTCTCCAGATTATCCTGTTTCTTATACACCAATCCCAATCCAAAATATGCTTTTGCATAATCCGGTTTATATTTGATGGCTTCATTGTACAAGCTGGTGGCTTTAGCATAATCTTCTTTCTTAAGACTGCTATTTCCGATCGCAGTTTTCAGTCCGGCTATATAAGTATCGGCCGCATCTTTGGTAACCTGATCATTCACCATCGCAGCATAATCTGCTGATTTGATAAAATTATTTATGGCATCACCGTATTTCTTGCCACTATAGAGTTTTTTACCATAATTATAATAACTGAGCGATAACTGTTTTTCAGCTTTCATCTTCAGGTCAGCTCCTTCATCTCCAAGTTTTGAAGCAATATCCCGGGCATTTTCATATGCCTGAATTGCTGCCGGGTAATTTTCCTGTTCCTGCATGCTGATCCCCTTATTAAAAGCTTCGCCCGCCGCATTCATGTCCTGAGCCATAAGCCAGGAAGCAGAGCTTAAAAACATTATTGTCAATAAAATACGAATACTCTTCATCTTTTTTTTTATTATTGGTTTGACTTTATAGAATTCTTTATTGCCGGGCAAATATAGAAATAAATATCCGTTTATAAATTAATGATTCAATAGATCAATGAGTTAATGAAAATCATTCCTCAATATTCGACCGATTTTGAAATTCTAATTATATCTAAACTAATACATAACAAATTTGAAACCATTTGGATCATGCTTAAAGTTAAAAAATCATAATATGGACGATATCGGACTAAAAAATCAAGGTTTTTAATTAATCAGGATTATTATTTTGTACGCCTTAAGTACAAGTTTGTACGAATAAATGCAGATATGTCATTTTTTTAAGGCCAGGAAGTTTATCTTTTAAAAATTATAAATACTTGTTTTAAAGCGATTTATGAGGTTAACTCTTGTAAAAACCTATGTAGGGCAGAAATGTTCCCCTATTGCATGTTGAAATGCCTGTTGATTTTATCATGTTAAAGTTTGTAAATTGCTCGTCATTCTAAAGAGTTAAGCATTTAATTCATCATCTAAAATCAAACCAAATGAATCAAAAAACTTTTCTTTATCGTATTTCAAGGATAATTGCGGTGCTGTTTTTATCCTTCTCCATGGTGAGCATGGTTTTTAGCCAGGTTTCACCTTCAAGTCCTGAATATCAAAAACTTAAAGCTGAGGGTAAACTACCCCAGCCAGAATATGTTGCACCTCCATCAGGCCCTGTTGTCACTATCGGACCAGCTACCAATACAGGAAACCGCAGCACTCTTCTGATTCCCTGGGACGACTCTTTTTTACTTGCCATGGATCCCAATGATGACGAATCAACAGGTCAGATTACTCTTCCCTTTAACTTCTGTCTTTACGGGGATAGTTATAATTATTGCTGGATCAATAATAACGGGAATGTCTCCTTTAACGGTCCGGTTTTTGAATATTCCGCTACCAGCTTCCCCTATCCTGATTATCCCATGCTTGCCCCTTTTTGGGCCGATGTGGATACCAGGACTTGTGGAGCAGTATATTATAAAATTGAAACCAGTCCTATGAGGGTAACGGTAATTTGGCAGGAAGTTGGTTATTATGATGAACATTGTGATATGCTCTGTACTTTTGAGTTGATCTTTACCGATGGGAATGATCCTTTAATCGGAGTTGGTAACAATGTGGCTTTCAGTTATGGAGACATGACCTGGACAACCGGAGATGCCTCTGATGGTGTCGGTGGATTCGGTGGCATCCCTGCTACAGTAGGTGTGAATAAAGGTGACGGTATAGCTTATGCACTGGTAGGAAGATTTGATCAACCCGGAATAAGTTATGACGGTGCAGGCGGAGCAAACGACGGAGTGGATTATCTCGACTGGAAAATTTATACATTCGATGCTTGTGCAGGAACTGTTGTTATCCAAACCCCAATCTCAAACTGGGCGCTGCTTATTGCTATCGGTCTCATGATCTCCTTCACGGCTATTATGATCCGTCGCAGGAGCAGTTAAGAAATAATTATTTATAAGACACTGAATGTAACCTCTTTTGGGCCTGGCTCAGAAGAGGTTACTTATTCCTACATAAAGCCCTCCGGTCCCATCCTGGCGGTTCATGGCAATCCCGTAATCGATGGACAGGATGAAATTTTCATTCAAGGCCGCCCTTAATCCAAGCCCAAGAGAAGTATGGATTCCATCTGAAGTCCTTTCGAAATATTTTCCATAATCAAAATCCGCCGGCAGATTCGACTTATCTAAATGAATGTCCTGTACTACCTGTCCGGCATCTGCAAAAGTAGTCAGTCCCAGATAAAAATTCTGCTTGAAGAGAAAGCTCCTCAGGAATATCCAGCGAAGTTCCAGGTTTCCATAGGCTACCCCATCGCCCACCACCCGGTTGCGGAGAATTCCCCTGAGGTTCCGCGCCCCACCCAAACCATCCGGGAGGGTGGTAAGAGAAAATGAACTGTACATATAAGGCTGTATATAAAAGGGTGCCTTCCCCAAAATAGTTCCCTGGTAGCCAATGCGATATGCCAAAACAAGTTTCTGCCGTATAAGGCGTGAAATACTGACGGTGGATCACTGCCAGCTTCGCAAAATGGAAATCTTTATTTCCTATGAAAGCGGGAGCTCCCAGGAAGAGTATCTCCGACCATATACCTTTGTTCGGGGCCGCTTCCATATCCCTGGTATCATAAATAAATCCCAGCTTGATATAAATTGTGTTCCCTCCGTTCTTCTCTTTTTCAGAGATAAAGCCATATTTCACATAATCATCATAAAGCAAGGGAACATCCGGTAATTTTTTATCTTCCTTCTTGCCTTTATTCAATTTATTAATATCGACTGTAGCCACCTTGTAGCCAAAAAAGTTTATTCCTGCCAGCCATCTGAAACGCTGACCGGCAATCGGCCCCTGGAAATCGGCCATGATCCTGAGTAATTTCCTTTCATGACGGTAAAACACCCTTGAAATATAATCATCTCCTCCCTGCTCTTCAAAGCCCGGATGATATGCTGCTTCATACCCATTGAAACCATAAAAAGGCAGGGCTTTATCAGTCAGATAAGTAAAATCGGCTGTAACCCTGATATGGCCGGGGATCAGATATTTGGAATCATAGAACAACTGATTCACTCCGCTACCCCTGGTGTAACGCGACCATTCCACATAAATAGAACTCTTGTATTCCGGGTAAGTCGACCCATCACCATAATCAAATACATTGGCCAGGGCCCCGTACTGAAAACCCAGGTCAGCATCATAACCTACGACCGGTAAAGCCGCCAGTGTCCATCCTTTCTTGATTTTCTCTTTGTTTTCAGGAATGCTGTCATTTTGTGCCCTGAGCGAAATAGTAAAAAGAAACAAAGTTCCGAATAGTAGAAATATCTTTCTCATGCAGTTTTTGTTTTGAATTTAATATTCTGAAAAAGAAGCAGAAATATGGTAGACACTAAGAATAGATAAAATGGCCAGATCGGCATTATCCTTAAAAAAACTGAATGGGTCATCCTGAAAAGCCGCAATGATAACGAGAATGAGAACATAAGATATGCCGCTGAAAAAACTGGCCAGGGCGGCGATGCTCTTGATTTTAAAGTGAAAGGAGGCAATGGCAGCAGGAATGATCGTGAAGCCGACACCTGTGATAAAGACTATGACGGCGACCAGGTCCCTCATAAAATAGGCAAATCCGAAACCTATCAGTGAAAACAGCAGGATAGCGCCCCTTGTAAGTTGCATCAACCTGTGCTGACTTGGTTTCACCATTGAAAGCTTATCGAAATAATCTACTGAGACACTGGATGCGAGAACAAATATCTGGGTGTCAGCCGAACTCATAATGGCGGCAAAGACCAGGACCAGCCCTGCGCCCGTGTATTTTTGAGGCAATAATAAATGCAGGCCTTCAGGAAAAGCATCCTTCGCCAATATGTCCGGAAGATTATAATGCGCTGAGAGACCTATCAACGTAATTGCAAGTCCGGTAATCACGCTTAGTATGGCGGCCCCGAACAAGCCTCTGCTAACCACCTTGTTACTCTTGGCGGCATAAACTCTTTGCCAGTATTCAGATGACTGAAAGATGATAAATATTCCGAAAGCTATGAAAGCTATGGTCATCCCGATATTCATCCTTGAAAAATCCATCATTTCCATGGCAAATTCCCTCTTGTCCCCCATCAAAATAATCCCCAGGATGATAAATAAAACGAAAAGGACGATGTACTGAAAAATATCTGTTTTAATAACACTCCTGAAGCCGCCGGCGAATAAATATATAGCGATGATGACGCTGGAAAGCAGCAGGGCGGTTTCATAGGACCAGCCGCTGATATTAGCCAGTATGCTGCTTCCGGCAATAAACTGGTTTAACAACATCCCGAAGTAGACAAAGAGCATGATTATGGCGGAAGTAAGTCCTACTTTCTTATCAAACTTATGATAAAACCAGTCAGACAAGGTGTAGAATTCCCTTTCTTCAGCTATTTTTCTTAGTTTAAGGGCATAAGGGATGAAGATAATAAATCCTGCGCCGGTACCGACAAACACGGCAATGGCTGAGATCCCGAACCGGTAAACATAGGCGGTATAAGCTACGATTGCAGCTCCTCCAACATAACTGGCAACTACCGAGGTGACAAATCCCCAGAGGTTTAGTTTCCGGCCTGCAATTAAATAATCCGAGTCTTTCTGCCGGTAAGAAGCCCACAGACCAATGACCAGACAAACTAAGGCGTAGATTACCAACAAACTAATGTCCATTATAGAAAGCCGGGAACCTGGCAAATCGTCGAAAAGATTATCCATATCAGTTTTAATAAACTTGAGATAAAAATATGATATTTTCAATTAGGATCAATGATTTCATCTCTACTTAAAAAGTGCTTGTATCTCATCCGAATAAACAATATTTCTGCAAATAATAATCAGAAGTATGAAGCCCGGGGCATACCCTGTATCCTATAAAAATTAAATGTACATGTATTAATTTATTCAAAATGATGTACGGATAAAGTTATATTTTGTATGACTTTGTACATAGAGTGAAAGAGTCAAAATGCAGTTAATGTATAGTTTAGATGATTTTCAAATGGACTTGATAAAACTCGTACATACTATGCATTGACTTAAAATATTCCAAACTTGTAAATTCGAATCTGCAAATCATCAAAAATCTTCAAATAGATTTAATTATTCACAACAAACCTTTAAAAAACATGAAAAAAAATACCATTATTCTAGCTTTAATCATGGCATTCAGTACCTTAGGCCTTAGCAGCTTCGGGCAGCAAAGTTCAAGAAAAGGGGACAATAACCCCGCTCCCGTTATGGTAACAGATCACCTTAATTCTAACAGGGATGGCTCGGGTTGTGTTTACCTGGTCCTTGAGGATAACCTCCCCTGGGGTTCAAATGCAATCGTGGACATATTGACAAACAATGGGGAAAATGTTTCAGTGGCCACTTCGGCGACCTTTCCAGGCCTGGATTTCCTGCAATACGATGTAATTATCGTGGCAGGTGACCAGGATTCCGCCTTCCAGGTTGCTTTCACTGCCAATTTTACGAAATTTGTAAATTTTGTCCTTTCAGGAAGAACCCTGGAAGTGCATGCCGCCACATGCGGATGGAATTCTCCATGCGATGCAATTGTGCTATTACCAGGAGGCGTTTCAACGGTTGTTCAGTATGACGATTACAATACTATTGTCGATGGAGCTAACCCTGCGGTTGCCGGACTTTCCAATCCATTTAACGGTAGCTATGCCAGCCACGGCTATTTTGAAAACTTAGTGCCAAATACTGATATTATCACAGCTGCACAGTCAAACGGTCTGCCAACAGCCATTGAGTATCATTATGGCCCCGGCCTTGTAATTGCAGGCACCCAACCCTTTTCTTATGGCTACTTAAACTGGGCAGGAAAGCTGGACAAATGCTGGAAAATATGCTCAACTATTCCTGCCAGCACGCCATAGAAGGCGAAATGCCTATTTCAAACTGGGCTCTGGGAATTGGTATTTTCCTGATATTAGGTGCTGCTGTACTGCGTTACAGGAGGCTCGTATAGCTGATTTTCGTTTCCATATAAAAAAAGCTCCCGGGATCCCGGGAGCTTTTTTTATGCCTGCCATGCGGCTATGATCTCCCCGTTAACAGGAGAGATATCCAGCTTGTTTTTCTTTCTCAAGCCATTCAGATCATTTGCCAGCTTGTTCGGGTTGGCTTTTTTCAATGCCTCGAGCGTATTATAAGCGGCTTTCCTTAGCAAAGGAATCCATTCTTCAGGGATCCCGGCAGCTTTAAATTCCTCATCAGAGGTGACTTTCTCGCGTTTTTCAGGGCGCATCTGCGGAAAGAACAATACATCCTGTATGGAAGGGGAATCGGTCATGATCATCGACAGACGGTCTATTCCAATACCCAAACCTGCTGTGGGAGGCATCCCGAACTCGAGTGAGCGGAGGAAATCCTCATCCAGCACCATGGATTCCTGGTCACCGCGTTTTCCAAGCTCAAGCTGGTATTCAAAGCGCCTGCGCTGGTCGAGCGGGTCATTCAATTCGGAAAAGGCATTGCATATTTCCTTGCTGTTGCAAATAGCCTCAAACCTTTCCACCAGTCCTTCCTTGCTGCGGTGTTTCTTGGCCAGGGGCGACATTTCAACCGGGTAGTCGGTAATAAAAGTAGGCTGGATGAGTTTCGGCTCGCAGAGTTCCCCGAAGATCTGATCGATCAACTTGCCTTTTCCCATAGTCTCATCTATTTCCACATCCAGTTCATTGGCGGTTTTGCGAAGTTCCGGTTCTTCCATCTTTGATATGTCCCTTCCGGTGAAATGCTGAATGGCTTCAAACATGCTGAAACGTTTCCATGGACGTTTGAAGTCAATTTCATTCTCTCCAACTTTAATCTTTGTAGTTCCATGTAAGTCAAGAGCGATTTTCTCCACCATCTCCTCAACCAGTTCCATCATCCATTCATAATCCTTATAGGCCACATAAAGCTCCATCTGGGTAAATTCAGGGTTATGAAAACGGTCCATGCCCTCATTCCTGAAATCCTTGGAAAATTCATAAACCCCGTCGTAGCCCCCAACTATCAGTCTTTTAAGGTATAACTCATTGGCTATCCGTAAAAAAAGTGTCATATCCAATGCATTGTGGTGGGTCTTGAATGGTTTAGCTGCCGCTCCACCGTATAAAGGCTGAAGTATGGGAGTTTCCACTTCAAGGTAAGCCTTCTCATTCAGAAAACTACGCATGGAATTCACCAGTTTTGCCCTTTTTACAAAGATGTCCTTTACTTCCGGATTGACGATAAGGTCGACATAACGCTGGCGGTAGCGTTGTTCAGGATCTGTAAAGGCATCGTATAGCTGCCCGTCTTTTTCCTTGACCACCGGCAAGGGCCTCAGGGACTTGCTAAGCAAGGTAAATTCCCGGGCGTGTATGGTGATCTCTCCCATCTGGGTGGTAAAAACAAAGCCTTTCACACCTATAATATCCCCAATGTCCGTCAAACGTTTGAAGACCGTATTATACATCGTCTTATCTTCTGAAGGACAAATATCATCCCTCTTAAAATAAACCTGTATCCTTGAACTGCTGTCCTGCAGTTCGATGAATGAAGCAGCCCCCATTATACGTCTGCTCATGATACGTCCTGCCAGGCTGACATCCTGAAATAAAGTAGAATCTGAAGGAAACTTCTCCAGGATTTTATCCACTTTCACGTTCACCTCATAGGTGTCGGCCGGATAAGGATTGATCCCCAGTTTAATAAGCTCCTGCAAAGAATTTCTGCGGATAATTTCCTGTTCGCTTAGTTCCATGGATTAAGTATATAAATGTTTATTATTATTAAAGATGAAGAATAATTACCTTGCTTTGACAATTTTACGGGCATCTTTGAATTGTCCGTCCTGAAAAAGCTTTACCAGGTAATATCCATCAGAAAGATCGCTAAAGTCTGCTGTAATTTGCTCTTCCCCCTTTTGCATTTGTTTCCTGAAATCTATAACTTTCTTCCCCAATAAATTATAAACCATTAAGTTAATTTCAGAATTATGATCCAGCCAAAGATTCGCTATTGCAACATTCTTAACAGGATTTGGATAAACCGAACGTATCATGCTATGATTATCCGGAGAAGGTAAAATTTCAATACCGGTAGTATTGGCACATTGTTCGAAATACGGATCAAATCCTGTAAGTGTCGGAGGGTAAACGGGATCGAAGTACATGTTGTGATTGGGGCAGATGACGCAATAGGTCGGCCAGCCCAGGAAATTCCTGGCCGGCAACCACTGTATTATGCGCACTTATTCCTCCTCCCTGTGGTCCGGCGCAGGGATTGCTCACACCAAAATTAGATTTGTAAGTTTCGATGATGGGATCGCTATCGTAATTATCACTTGAAATTCCCCAAAAAACAATATTATCCTGCCCCGATCCGGTATTCTGGTATATATTTTCTATTATCGGGGCATAAGACTGGCAATAACCGCAGGTGGTAAAGAAAAGATCGATGAAGACCGTTTTTCCTTCATCAAGGGTATTATAAAGATTAAGCGTATCGCCATTGGTTGAAATAATAGTAAAATCCCCAACAACTCCCCTGTTCAATGATGACGGGACCTGGGTACCCTTGTAAGGGCATTTGTTTCCGGAAATATACTGTCCGTAACCAACGAGGCCAAAGAAAATATAAAGTCCTATGAGTAATATTCTTTTCATAAAAAAGATAAAAATTGAAGCTGCAAAATTATACTTTTTACTTCACTTTATTGACTTTGGGTTTTCGGGAATTTGTCTCTGAAATTTTAGGTAATTTTGCGCTACTCATAAAATTCTGAATGATGGAAGATATCAAGAGACGTCAGAAACCTGACTGGCTAAAGATAAAAGTCCCTATTGGCAAGGAATACGTGAATGTTAAAGATATAGTGGGACAACATAAACTTCACACCATATGTACCAGTGGTAAGTGCCCGAATATGGAAGATTGCTGGGGAAGAGGTACCGCTACTTTTATGATCCTTGGGGATATTTGTACCCGTTCCTGTAAATTCTGCGCGGTGAAAACCGGGAGGCCCCTTCCGGCCGATCTCTTGGAACCGGCAAGGCTGGCCGAATCTGTAAAAATGATGAAGCTGAAGCATTGCGTCATAACTTCAGTCGACCGGGATGACCTGGAAGATGGCGGTTCCGGGATCTGGGCAGAGACTATCAGGGCGATTAAGGAAAACAGTCCGAAAACAACGATCGAAGCCCTCATACCCGATTTTCAGGGCAGGTTCGACCAGGTAAAAACAGTTATGGACGCGCATCCGGAAGTGATTTCTCATAACCTGGAAACCGTGCGGCGCCTGACACCCCAGGTAAGGATCGCAGCCATCTATAAACGCAGCCTGGAAGTCATCAAATGGATAGCTGAATCCGATATCCGCTCCAAATCGGGCATCATGCTTGGATTGGGGGAAACCGAGGATGAAGTCCTTGAAACCATGGACGATCTGAGGAATGTAGGATGCGAGGTGATCACTATAGGACAATACCTGCAACCCACTGTTAAACATCTGCCCGTAGTAGAATATGTCCATCCGGAAGTCTTTGAAAGATATCGCCTGGCAGGCCTGGAAAAAGGATTCCGGCATGTAGAGAGCGGGCCGCTGGTGAGATCATCCTATCATGCTGAAAAACACGTACTGTAAATCATAAGCATATGCTTACTATCCAATATCAGGATCTGGGAATGATCCCTTACAAGGAAGCCTGGGATTTACAGGAGGAAATTTTCGGGGAGATGATGAAAACCAAGCTCGGAAATGCCCGGCTTGATGAGGCAAATAATGATCCCTTTAAAGAACCGGATATTATTTTGCGAACATCCCCATGTTTTTACACTTGGTAAAAGTGGCTCTCCGGCTAATCTCCTTATGAATGAGCAATTTTTAAATCAAAAGGGGATAGAATTTTACCGCATTAACCGGGGTGGAGACATTACCTATCATGGTCCGGGGCAGATCGTGGGATACCCGATACTTGACCTGGAAGCTTTCGGACTCGGTATCCGCGAATACATTCATTTGCTGGAGGAATCGGTGATACGCCTGCTGGCTGACTATTCCATTACCGCCTCCAGACTGGCCGGAGCCACCGGGGTTTGGATTGATCCGGATCTTCCTCAAAAAGCCCGCAAGATATGCGCCATAGGAGTGCGCGCCAGCCGGCATATCACCATGCATGGCTTTGCCTTCAACGTGAATACCCATCTGGAATATTACAATTATATAAATCCCTGTGGCTTCACCGACAAAGGGGTGAGCTCCATGGAAAAGGAACTTGGAAAAGTACAGGATATGCAGGAAGTGAAATCCCGCTTACTGGAAAAGATCAGATTTCTCCTGGGGCTCGAGTTTGGCGCTGCTGTTTCCATTTCCGGTAAATGAAGATTCCTGACCAGCTTAAGAGCAAAATCAGGATCATTATTGCCGAGATCCAAAAGCCGGTGATTACACCTTGCGGATGATAATCAAAAATAACCTCATGCTGACCGGCAGGCAGAATTATTGACAGAAAAGCCAAATTGGAGCTGAACAATTCTGTCTTTTTCCCGTCAATATAAGCCTTCCAGCCATAATACTTGTTCTGCATAAAAACCAACATCTGCGGAGACTGGGAAAAACATTTAATAGCAATACGGTCAGGGCGGAAGGCAATTATTTTAAGTGAGTCAGTGGAATGATGGCTGAATCCCTCCGGATTTATTTCCCTGTAAACATCCTTCCCTAAAAAAATATAAGAAGAATCATAGTTCATTTTTGTTTCAAAAGACTTCATCGAGTCCAAAGGGAAAATATTTGCAGATAAATAGACGAGCGGATTTTTCAGGATGGTTTCAAAGAAGGCGGTATGATTATCGGCCAATTCTTCAAAACCGTTAAGATGCAATGGGTTATATCCCTGGAAGGATATCTGTTTGTGAAATATATTAAGGTTACGCCACAGGGCTTTGTAAACCAGTTTCCCCTGGTCGGTATTATCGATCAGCGGCTGGTTCCCGGGAATGGGAAAGCCCTCCGGAAATGTGGCAGAGTGAACTTTGATATCCTTTGATCTGACCTGGTCATAATAGACCGTGTAAGGGGCATTCAGCCCGTTTGCCAGCACCAGATCAACAGAAAGTATACTGAAGAAAAGTATGAGTTTCGATTTCCATGCTTTCAGCTTTATCATGCCGTAAATAAAGATGGCAAGCAATAATAATTGTATGGTCCCCTGGAACAGAAGATGCTGAGGGATGGTTGATTTTTCAGAAAAGATGAAGAGATCATTCCGCAGAAAATCAAAGAAATGCAATTCCTTCCAGCTCAAGGCAAAGATGACGAAACCGGCTATCAGAACGGAAATGACTGCACTGACCCGGAGGATGATCCTGCCAGTCTTTTCAGGATGTTCACGCCAGTGTTCAAAGCTATATCCCGCAACTATCACGAAACAGATGATGACAAAGACCCGAAAGAGCGCCGGAAACCTGAAGAAATTCATGAAGGGAACATAATGGTAAAGAAATTCTCTTACCGGCATATATTTACCTACGGCAGCCAGCAGCATCAGTATTCCCCACCAGAAGAAAAACTTGATAAGGCCCGGTTTACGGATGAAAATTCCGGACAGGAATAAGATGAAAGGCAAAATACCGAAGTAAGCATTCGCCATTGACATATCGGTCTGGTAAAAATCCATGTCTCTGACAACAGCAAAAGGAAGGATAAAGGAAATGAAGCTCTGGGGCGAAAAGGGTCCGAAAAGAGCTTGTATAAGGCTGACCCCGTTACCACGTGTCATTTCATTCCGGAGATGGTAAACCGAAATGAGAATAACCATGCCTGTAAGTATTGTCAGGATGAGGACAACTATGTTCAGAAGGCTGTATTTAAAAACTTCTCTGTATTTCTTTTCCTTCATCATAAAAAAAATGAAGAAGAGAAACAGGAAGAACAGCATATAAGCCAGGATTAAAATGAAGGCCGGATAGCCCCCGCTGAGTATCATGAACGAAGCCAGGCTGAATTTTATGACAGGCTGCCAGGAGAAGCTGTTCCGGATTTCGAGAAAAGCCCCGATGATAAAGGGCAGCCAAGTTCCGCTGATGATCCACATGAAGTGCTGGGCATTCCCTGTAAAAAAGCCTGAAAGCATATAAGCCGCGCCCATGAGCAAAGCCGTTTCATTTCTGAATTTAAGCTGTTTGCCCAGGTAGAACATCCCGAATCCGGCCAGTATTATATGCAGAAAGAAATCAATGGAAACCGTATAGATATCATAGCCGAAAAGCCATCCGAATACCCAAACCAGGGGATACCATGCCGAACTCTGAGGGTCGGCATGTATGGGTGAGCCAAGCAACTGGTAGGGATTCCATAAGGGTAACATTCCATTTTGAAGGGATTCCCCGATAAAATATTTCCATGGAAAAGCCTGGTCTATCAGGTCAAATTTCAATGGATGATTGAGTGTGATGACCTGGAAATAGGCTAGGAATGCCAATAAAAAAAGTATCAGAAAGCAGATCCATCGCGGAAGCTGATCATTATTCAAAGGACGGCTCATTATTTGCTGCTTAGGGATTTTGATGGATAAAGGTAAAGGATATTCTCATTTTTGCAATACTTCGTGCAGTATAAGGTGCGATTGAAAATCCTTTGCCATGGGAAGATGCAGGGAATAATACAGGAGGATGTTGTCCAGGAGCTTTTTCCGGAAGGGGGCAGGTATGGAAAGGTTTTGCAGGTCCTTGAAAGTGCAATTCAGTATCTGATGAAAATACATGCATTCATCCCCTGCAATATAGTGATCCGGCAGTTTCTGCCTGCCTCTTTCAAAGGTCCCTTCCATCATATCAAAATAACTTTTCTCATCGCTGTAAGCCCCGTGCGGGAATATTCCCAGAAATCGGGTCAGGTGCAGACTGAATAGCAAATGAAAATGAGATATGTTTTCATCTGTTTGATCCAGCAGTTTTACGGCTTCATAGACAAAACCGAACATTTCCCTGTTCCGGGCTTCTTCCTGTATTGATTTGAACAGGATTTCGTTCATAAAAATGAGAATGCTGGTCTTATCCATCCTGAAAGGTACGGAGCGAAAAGGAAAAGCAGAACGGGCCTCCCTGATATGATGCAATTCACCTTTTGCTTTCATGGTGACTACTATTTCGAGCAGGGAAAGTGGCTGGAAAAGACTGGGTTTCATCCGGGATTTCGGACCTCTGGCTCCCTTTATCAGATATGACTGCAACCCGAACTCTTCAGTGAAGATTTTCACCACGAGGCTGCTGTCAGAATATTTGATCTGACGGAATACGATCCCACGGGTTAATGCATACATTTGCTTGTTCGGATGAATCAATGGTTCCGCCTTCCTCAGAGCGGATCAAAGGCATAAAATTACTTAAGATTTTCCGGAATCAACTCATTATCCTGATCAATTGATGAAAAGGATCTTGGTTACAATTTTTTCACTTCCATCGTCATTGCTGACAAAGACCAGGTAAACGCCTGAATTGGCTTTCCTTCCATTCAAATCATGGCCATTCCAAATCGCCTGCCCACCTTCAGCCTTGGTTTCATAAACCAGGTTCCCGGCAACGTCTGTGATTTTTACTACCGCGTTTGTAACCAAATTCTTAACTGCTATCGGCCCCGAATATTCAGGTCTGACCGGATTGGGATATGCATAAACATCACTGTTTACAGGGCCTCCTTTGGTTGCAGTACTTTTATATGAGATTAATCCTTTGGCAGTAGCAATATATACTTCCCCGGATTCCTGGTCGATCGCAATTTTAGTGATGGTATTGGAGAACAGGGGGCTGTTATCCTCGGTAAAATGATAAATTTGTTGAGTACCATCGGCTGAGAGCAGGAAAACCCCGGCTCTTTCGGTGCCTATCCATTTCCGGTTGTCACCATCGATTGCAATAGTTTTAACCGTTTCGGTTTCAAGCAGGTATTGAACATAGCCGTCAAAATCTACAAGGATACGCTGGGCATCCGAAGGCTGGTTACTTAATATATTTTCCGGCGAATAGAAAACTGCTATACCCTGGTCGGTTCCAATCCATATTTGCCCGTCCAGGTCTTCAGCCATTGCGAAAACATTGGTACCGGGAAGGTCCCCGAAGCCCTGACCGGATTTGAGTCCGCGGTATTTCGGACCATCCGTATTGTTCTCATTAAAGACGTACATGAAATACGGGTTTGATGACCCGGTCTTAACCTGTACCCACTTCTGACCATAAGAATCGGCAATTATCTGGCGGATATTAAAACCGACAGTATTGCTGCCCAGGCTGTATGATTCCCAGGTTCCGTCATTTCTTTTTACGGAAATGAGTTTTTCGGATGCTGAATTGGTCATCCAGAGATTATGCTGATCATCAAATGCCAACCCCCCCACCTTCACAACAGGCGCCCCCTGAATCACACTTATCATAAGAGAGGAGTTGTACCTGCCAAACATATGTGCAAGTTGCCCATTGTCTAATTCCACGAGCCCAAGGTACCATGAACCGGCATAGACCTTTTCGGGATCCAGAGGATCAACTATTACAGAAACCATATCACGCAAACTGTCAAGGGCGGGAATATTTTTATTACTATAAGTAGTCCAGTTTTCATCAATAAAAGAATATATTCTTGCGCCTTGCCAGATATTTCCCCAGGTTCCGTTCATGCCTCCCGGAACCAGCCATAATTTTCCATTTTCAACTGAAATATCAAAGATGTCGATAGTAGGTGCTCCGCTGGGTTTGATTATTTCCCTTTCATAGCCGCCTCCCCATACTTTTGCCAGGCCAACATGCCGGTCAGCGATCCAGTAATTTCCATCCGAACCGTAAATACAATCTGCCGGAGCAACCCCACTGTCACCATAGGTATAAATCAAGAGTCCCTGCTGCAGATCGGAAGAATAAACCCTTACATGATTGGAATAGGATACTATTAGCTCATTTCCGTTATTTCTAAGTCCATAGGTAATACCGGTGCTGTCTGCGTCAACCGGCCGCCAGTTTCCATTGTCATCATAAAGCAAATCATCTTCAACTTTGTTGGGGTCAAGGCGGTTTACTATCAGCTTATCTCCGAAAACATGAACCAGGTTATAGCTAGCATCCGGCAAGGGTATATTCTCAATTTTATGCCAGTTTGCAAAATATGCAAGGTTAGGATCGGTGAGGCTTGCATAATAAATTCCATCTTCAGTCGCGGCAAAAAGGGATGTATCATTATGAGCTATTGAATAAACATTCAGACTGCTTCCTTCAGGGCCTATATAATATGTATCCCTGATCTCAGTTCTTTCCAAATCAAGCACAACTATACCGAATCCACAGGCCAGGTAAGCATATTTCCCATAATTCATGATGCTGTTAATGGTCTTATTTCCAAGTATATCCTTCCTTTTAATATCAGGGATATTGACTATACTCAGGTCACTCCTGATCAGGTCAATATTGGTATTGCTATAACTGACAACCAGGGTAGACTGATCGGAATTATAAGCGATGGAACTGACCCCAATGTCCGAAAGACCATTCACCTTGCTAAGCCGGTTGATACTATTGTCTTGCCGGTCATAATAGAACAAGCTATAGGGGGTGGCACAAAAAATATCATTCCCGAATTCCGCAACCTTCGTTGCATAATCGTAGGGTAAATGATCCCTCCATTGTCCGATCCCGATTTCCTGTGCAAATCCGAAAGAACAAATTAGAAAAGCCTGGAGGACTAAAATAACTTTTAAATAACTCTTTATCATAATAGAACTAGGTTTATCAGTATGTTATTAACTGATTTTTACCGATATTATTGTCAGATCAAAATTAGATATTTTGATCATATCCGGAAGATGAAAAGAAGTCAAAAATAAAATTAGATTCAAGGCAACCTTCCCATATTACCTGGGTCTGATAATAATCTAACTAACTAAATAAAACTATTTGATATGAAAAGTCGCTATTTATTCGCACTACCCGCACTACTTATTTTTTTTCTACTCACCGCATATAGTGGCATGGATGTTTCTTATCCTTCCGGTGCGCCGGCAGGATATACCGGTTCCCCCGGGGATGGTCAGAATTGTACTGCCTGTCACGGGGGGAACGCTACACAGGTAAGCGGTTGGATCACTTCCGATATTCCGGCCGATGGTTATATCCCCGGTGAAACTTATAATATCACCCTTACCAGTACCGGAAGCGGAAGAAAAGGTTTTGAAGTTTCCCCTCAGAATCCTGCCGGTGAAATCATTGGCTCGCTCGCTCCCGGCTCAGGAACTAAGTTTTGCTCCGGAACCAGCGATTATATTACCCATTCCTCTTCAAGCAACTCCAACCCAATGGTATGGCATGTTCAATGGACTGCTCCATCAACAGGTATGGGAGATGTTACATTCTATGGTGCATTTGCCCTGAATAAATCAGTTACCAAATTATCCACCCTGACCATAAACGAAAATACAGGAACGGGCATTTCGGAGAAGAATAAACCAACATGGGATATTTACCCTGTGCCGGCCAGGGATAAAGTGAATATCCGCTTTGCTCTGAATAATAGCTCTGAAGTAAGTATTGATCTGTTTAATACCGCAGGGATGAAAACAGCTTCCCTATTTAAGGGTCCTGTGAGCGGAGGAGATCAGGAACTGGCGCTGAAACTTCCGCAGCTGGCGCCTGGTGCCTATATCATGAAGATGCAATCTGATAAAAATACATATACCAAAAAGCTGATCATTAAATAATCCGAAACTCTTCTTCATCTTTCTAAATACTGTTTTTAAGAGACTGCCGTTTAATGCTGGAATTAATCCTTCAGCGGAAAATGGCAGTCTCTTTTTATTACTTTTGAGGTCCTGATCATTGCTTATTATGGAAACTGATCCTGAACAATACCTGCAAGGACTTCCGCTATACACGTCCTTCCGTTCCGCCGAAATAAAAATTGGGGACCTGCTCCTTGGTGGAACCCAGGTTATCCGGATCCAGTCCATGACCAATACACCCACCCTGGATACGGAAGCTACTGTCAGGCAGGTGAAAGGCCTTGCAGATGCCGGTTGTGAGATCGTCAGGATTACTGCCCAGAACGTAAAAGAGGCAAAGCACCTGGCCATCATAAAAAAAGAATTACATAAAATTGATGTTAATGTTCCACTGGTTGCGGATATTCATTATCTGCCGGAAGCAGCCGAAATTGCCGCCCGCATCGTAGATAAGGTCAGGATAAATCCCGGTAATTATTCTGAAAGGAAGAACCCACTGGGAAAGGAATACAGCGAACAAGGCTATCGTGAGGAACTGGAGAGGATTGCGGGGAGATTATTTCCACTTTTAAAAATATGTAAAGAATACGGAACAGCCATCCGCATCGGGACCAACCACGGCTCCCTTTCAGAAAGGATCATGGGTCGCTACGGCGACACCCCGGCAGGTATGGTTGAATCCGCCATGGAGTTTATCCGTATCGCTGATACGTTCGGGTTCCATAAACTGGTTCTGTCCATGAAATCCAGCAATATCCGTATCGTATTGCAGGCTAACCGCCTCCTTGCCGCAAGGATGATGGCTGAAGGCATGAACTACCCCATTCACCTGGGAGTTACAGAGGCAGGTGACGGGGAAGACGGACGAATAAAATCAGCGGCAGGTATTGGCACCCTGCTTGAAGAAGGAATAGGCGATACTATCAGGGTATCACTCACGGAGGACCCTGTGAATGAGATCCCATTTGCCCAAAAACTTGTTTCATTTTATCAGCTGGATGGGAGAAGGAAAACAGCAGTCGCTCAAACGGCCGCTTTACATCCATTTCAATACAACAAAAGAGAGAGCCTTAGTTTTGATCCTATCGGAGGCAATAATCCGCCAGTAATTATAGGAGTCGACCTCCCGGAAAATTCCCACGGCGGGCTTCCCCCTTCCGTCCTTGTGAAATCATCTTCCGAAACTCATATTCTGGACGATTTCAGGAATTATTTCAGGAAACTTGAACATGATGGGAACAAGAGTCCTGTGATCCTGAAAAGATCCCTTCCGGATCTAAAGGGAGACGATTTACTGATCAGGCTTTCCATCGACTTCCCGGCCCTCCTGTGCGACGGCCTTGGGGATGGGATATGGCTTGAACCGGCTGATCCCCCGGAACAGATTCATAGCATGCTTTTCAATATTCTGCAGGCTGCCGGGGTGAGGATTACCAAAACAGAGTTCATCTCATGTCCTTCCTGCGGACGGACAAAATTTGACATACAGGAAACCTTGCAGAATGTCAGGGAAAATACAGGCCACCTGAAAGGGCTCAAAATTGCGGTGATGGGATGTATTGTGAACGGTCCCGGAGAAATGGCCGATGCGGATTACGGCTACGTCGGTGCCGGCCCCGGAAAGATCACTTTGTACCACAAACAGCAGGTGATGCAAAGAAACATCGACGAAAATGAAGCTGTGGAAAAGCTAATAGAGCTTATTAAGGAAAACGGCGACTGGCGGGATGGTTAAGTGTCAGCAGTCGGCAGTCAGCAGTCAGCAGTCAGCAGTCAGCAGTCGGCAGTCATCAGTCAGCAGTCAGCAGTAGAGTAAAAGCAGGATTTTTACGTGACCTGCATTATATTAAATAAGAATTCCCACAAATAAATTTGATTAATTTAGCGCCCTGTTCAAAACCTATTGAAAATTTCATCCCGGAATTCAGGCAATTTGATTTTGAATTTTAAATATTAAATGCTCGTTTTTATGCCCGTATCGGTTTTCCAGATCATTAATTTCAGCATTATCATCCTTGTATTTGTGTTTCTTATAAGATATGCATGGGGGATGATGTTTGAAGAAGGATATTTTCCGGAAGGATGGGTCCAGGCAAAGAAAAGCGGGCGGATTTCAAAAGAGCTGATCAAAGTCCAGAAAAATTATGCCGATAAAGTGAGATTTTTCAACTGGTGGTTCCAGGTTGAAAGGATCAGGCAACAGGGAGTTCAGGGGGACTTTGCGGAACTGGGTGTTTACAAAGGGGAAAGCGCCCATATCTTGCATCGAATGGACACTTCCAGGAAATTTCACCTCTTCGATACCTTTGAAGGATTCAAGGAAAAAGACCTCGAAGCTGAGACGGGGGAGGCAGCTACCTATAGCACTAAAAACTTTGCCGACACCAATATTGAAAAGGTAAAAAAGTTTATTGGCGGGAATGAAAATGTTATCTTTCACCAGGGCTACTTCCCGGATACTTGCAGAGGCCTGGAGGAAACACGCTTTGCTTTGGTGAATATGGATGCTGATCTCTATAATCCTACCAGGGCCGGACTGGAATTCTTCTACCCGAGGCTTGCTCCCGGGGGAGTAATCATCGTTCATGATTATAACGGAAAATGGGAAGGTATTTTGAAAGCGGTGGATGAATTCGCGGCCGGAATACCCGAAGTTCCGGCACTTATCCCAGACCTTGAAGGGAGCATTATGATCTTACGCTCGAAATGACAATCTTATTAGCGGCATAGAATTTGAAACATCAGAGTCCATCATAAAAAATAAAACCATGAAACAAATAACATTTATTCTCCTGCTGAGTTTCTCAATTTTCCTTTCAGGTTTTACCACAGCCCAGGTTGTGAATGAGAAGAAGTCAGATTCCAAAGACATCAAATCTGAACAGAAAACAAATCCTGCTGTCCAGGGCAAGGCAACAATAAAAAGCGATACTGCCAGGATTATAAACTCCGGTGCAGTAAATACCAGGACCATGCCACAAACGAATAGGAAGGAGGGCCGTACCAAAACGAATGCTTCCGGGAATACCATCAAGGAGTTGAATCCTGGAGGAAAAAAGATTAGTAATCAGAAAGATCCTTTTAAAACTTCGGGCCAGGCTAATAGCTCAAAATCATCGAAGAAGCAATATATTTATATGGGTGAAAAACTTGGTAAAACCGGAAGCGAAGCAAAGATCACGGATGCGTCCGGGAATCTGATCATGGATATGGACTCCGCGGGAACTATCCGGAATGCCCATAATAAAATCATTGGGATGTATTACGGGAACGGGCAATTATACACCCCTAAAGGAGATAAGTCAGTAAGTGTGGACCCTAATGGTTTGATCAGCGACAAAGATGGTGCAGAACTTGGCCGGATCAGCAAATTCGGATCGGTGATTGATAAGAGCGGCGGACTTATGGGCTATATTCTGAAAGATGGGTCTATAATGGATGCAAATAAGAAGGAGATAGGTAAAGTCACCGGCATTGATGTGCAGCTCGCAGCCCTCTTTTTCTTTACTAATCAAGGAAAGAAATAATGGATCAAAGAGGCCGGAAGCCTTTTTATCTTTCTAAATAATACATATCAATCTGCCCTTTACCTTTCGTATCTATGGCGCCTCTTTCGGTAAAACTAAATTGGCCTTTGGCATGCAGATAGGTTGATTTTGAAACGTTTATCCTCATCATCTCCGAGTAGGATTCCATCCTGGAAGCCGTGTTAATAGTGTCCCCAAAAACATCATAGGAATACTTCTTGATCCCTACGACCCCGGCAATTGCAGGGCCGGTATGGACACCGATACGAACTTTCCATTGGATTGGATGGTCTTTGTTTCTTTCTTCCAGATAATGAATAATCTCTATCCCGGCATTCAGGATATTAATAGCGTGCATAGGGTTTTCAACCGGGAGCCCACAAACAGCCAGGTATGCGTCTCCAATGGTTTTGATCCGTTCGCAGTGATTATTTTCAATTATAGTATCAAATCCGGTAAAAAGGTCGTTCAATTCATCTATTAATTGCTGGGGTTGCAATTGAGATGAAAGTTCCGTAAAATGGCAAAAATCTGAAAACATTACGCTAACATTTTCAAACATTTCCGGCTTGGTATTCCCTTTTTCCTTCAAATCCGTGGCAACTTTGGCCGGAAGAATATTTAAAAGCAGCTTGTCTGACTTGGCTTTTTCCTTTTCTATGATCCGGCTTGATCTCACTTTAATGCGCAGGGTCACAAAAATAAGTATGGCAATGAAGAGCATTGCGGCAAAACCGCCAATGAATGAATTTTTAAGTATCCTTGTCCTCTTCATATCCAGAGCCTGAATAGTCTCAGTCTGCCTCAGTATCTGGATTTCTTTTTCTTTCTTTTCGGTTTCATACCTCACTTCAAAATCAGCTATTTGTTCATGTGATTGCTGGTTGAAGAGACTGTCTTTTACTTCTGAATAATTTTTATAGGCCTCAAATGCATCGTAATAGTCATTTTTGCCTGCATATAGCTGTGATATGAGAAAATAATTCGATTTTAACTGGTTCATGAGTTTGAGGGATGCGGATATCTGTATGCTCTTTTCGAGCAATTCAAGTGCTTTGTCCTTGTTCCCATTATGCTGGTATGCATCCGCCAGGTTTGTAAGTACAGTCGCCACATCTCCTTTCTGACCCAATTCATCATAAATTCCCCTGGCCAGTTCAAAATAATAAATAGCCTTATTATAATCCCCGGTTTTCAGGTAAAAGGCCCCAATATTATTATATTGCACGGCCACCTGGTCCTTTTTCCCAATATCTATGTCGATTTTAAGAGCTTGCTGATAATACTGTAAGGCTGTGTCTAAAATATTCATGTTGAAATAAGCATAGCCCAGATTATTCAGCCTCTTGGCAACTTTTTCAGGGTTCCCCAGTTCCTGGTCAATTTTCAGGGCTTCCTTGAAATATTCTATGGCCATATCATATTTCCCCCAGGAGCTATAAACGAATGCTATATTATTGATCGAATTGGCCATGCCTTCCTTATTCCCGCTTTTCTCTTTGATTTTCAGGGAATTCTCATAATAAACTATAGCGGTGTCGTATTTTCCCCATAAATCATAAATCATCCCGATATTATTCAGGGATACAGCAATATTATCCTCATTTCCGATTTCCTTATCTATCTGGAATGCCTGGTCATAATATTCCAGAGCTTTATTATAATTCCCGAGGGTTTTATATATCAGTCCCATATTACTCAGGCGGGTGGCAAGGTTTTCAGTGCCCCCTCTTTCTCTTTCCAGTTTTACAGCTTCCTCCAAAGGAACGATGGCATTTTTGTAATCCTGAAGTTTATAAAAGCAGACCCCTTCATTGTTCAGGCATTCTGAAATCCGGTCCAGGTCCGGATTCTCCTTCACTTTTTCAGACTCTATACAAAGTTTGTACATATTGGCAGCTTCCCTGTACTTCCCGTATGAAATAAGGGAATCTGCCTTGAGGTAATAATTCTTGGATAATGAAATTTCCTCAGCTTTCGTTCCCGTAAAAAAAACAAAAGCATTAATAAAAAGGATGATGCGGATAATAATCTTTTGCATAGAAAGCTTTTCGGAATAATACCAAACTTATGGTATTAACTGAAGGTTATTCGGATCATAAGAAACTTCCACTATTTGGTCGTGTCTATCGAGTTCTAAATATAAACAAAGAGCCGACAGATTGAACAGTGCCGCCTCCCCCCGAGCTGTCGGTACCTCCCCCGGCAAGGGCTGAATGAGAATCTTCCAGACGTATCCCGCCACCCTACCGCGGCATAGGTTCCGACCAGAGGCAGCAGCCTTCCAAATATCGCCGTTGGCTTTTAAAAAATCCTCGATACTTTTCCTTTTTTCAGGAGTGTCGCTGTAATTGAACATAAACTGGAAAGGAAGGATGCCAAGCGGTCCGTTTGCAGTGCCGGTACTGTTAAAGGTATTCATACAAGCAATTTCAGCGCCTTCATTCCATGCGACAAAAGGCATATTGTTTTCTAACCTGGTTTTTAATTCTTTTGCGAAGCTTGAAATGCCATCCAAAATTTTTTCCTGGTCCCCTCCGCCGCAGACGACCATTTGAGCCTTGTTAATTTCATTTATTTCATTGCCCGGGTGATAAGCTTTAATGGAATATTGAACAAAGATTGGGCTTTGGTCAGGTAAGCATTATAATTTGTTGAGGTATAACCATATGGGAGGAAGAGGGCTTCTTTGACACTGATCCCGTATTTACTCAGATAATATGCCAGTAATTTATCCGTCTGGTCCTGCATAAATTTGCTGATAGTTGCGGAATAGCTGAAGTTGTCAGGGATGTTGGCTAAAAAATTGTTTAGTTTCATAAGATAAAAATCAAGGTTGGATGATGAATTAAATTAATAAATGACTATATATGTGAACATTATGGCAATATGTAAATATACGAATTATGAAAATTAATGGCAATAAAATTTTACCTTATGACCTTTTATGGATTAATAAACATATTAGGACTCTTTTTGTTTGTAAGGAATGAAGGAAGAGGAAAAACATTGAACATTGAATATCGGGAGGGAATTGAATGAAATATTTGCCATGAAAAAAATTGTTTATGAAGTAATAGCGGATGCCCTGATTGCTTTGGATGTGAATGTTGTGACGAATGTTCCCGGTTCAAATGGGACAAAAGTATTCGATGCCTGGCAAAGAAAAAGCGGCCGGCAGGATCCCATTTCATTCCATGAAGAAGTGGCTTATACTATCGCCCATGGGGCTGCCCTTTCCGGGAAACGCTCGGCAAGCATCATTAAATCGCATGGTTTGGTTAAAGCCGGCAACGCTGTCATCGACAGCCTTTCGGCAGGCACTACGGCCGGTTTTGTGATCTTTGTTATGAACGATAAATCGGGCCGCCATTCAGATAATATTTTCGATGCCATCGCTTTTTTGCAGGGCATTGGAATACCTTTTCACCTTGCTAAAGCAACATCAATCTATGATGATGTCATGTATGCCTTTGCCCGTTCCGAAAGTATGCAACTTCCCTTTGTACTGTTTATGGAAGGTGAGGACCTGGAAAAAGAAGCCGGAAAAGCTCTTAATAATATTCAAATGACCAATATTCCGGCTTATAGCAGGAATATCCTGAAGCATATGGTCGTACCGCTCTTCGCAGAATACCAGCATAAGGTCCTGCAGGCAAAGCTGGCAGGCCTGGATACGGAGCAAATCGCAAGGCCCTCCATACCTGTGATCCCAGATGGAATTCCGGAGGAATGGAGGGAAGTGCTTGACTCCTATCTGAAAATCTTTGATGCCTTCAGGATGGTAAGGGGTGATATGGTGTGCGGGGATACGGGTTTATCAACTTTATACGCCCTTCCACCTTTTGATTGTGTGGATATCACCACTTACATGGGAGGTAGCCTGCCCCTTGCAATAGGGGCTTACATGGCAGGGAAAGAAAATGTCTGGGCCCTCAGCGGAGATTTTGCATTCATTGCAGCAGGGCATCTAGGACTGATTGAAGCATTGCAAAGGAATATCCCTCTGAAAATAATTATATTTTATAACCGTACTGCTGCCACTACAGGGGGGCAGGAATTTCCCGACGGCTTATTGCAAGGTATCCTTGATCCATATAAAGAGCATGTGAAATGGATAGAACCGGAAACTGATCGATGCGATATTGATGCAATTCTTTTCGAAGCATTTTTAGCGGATGAAATCCGGATAGTGGTAGCCGACTTCAGAATTCAGAATTCAGATTTCGGATTTCAGATTTCAAAAGTCTGAAATGAGTATTAAGCCCCCATTAAACTTTCAAAATGTCGAAATATCGATCTGACAAAGTGATTGGAATATGGAACCTCCATCTTCAGCTCGTAACATCGTAACATCGTGATATCGTTACATCGTTACATTGTTAGCTCTGCATCTTCGTCTGGCGACGACGCTAATAAGGACTAAATCAGCCATATAATAAACTTAAAACCTGAACAAATCCTGGTAAAAACTTTGAGTTTTGGTGCCTTGTGGCTATAAGGGAATCCGACATTTACTTGTTTTTCAGAATTTAGCCACAGAAACACAGATACACTAAGAATTTTCACCAAGAAAAAAACATTAACATCTTAAACCATTGATAATTAATTCTTCTATCCTTATAAATCTCAAATAATTATCACATCAGAAATTCATGCTTTTCATTTCATGCCGCTCCTCCGGAACTCCTGAAAATTCTTTCTCCCTTCATTGCTATAAACATGTCGCTCCTACGGCGCTTGCTTTTATAGAAATTACAAAATTGGGGGGGGCTAAGATCAGATTCAATTTCAGAATCATACGATCCGCATTTTTGACTATTTGGAAGAAAATATTTTTTTTACATTACTTGAGCTGCGCAGCTGCGACATCTTTAGAATAGCAGATTTACTCAATAGCTTTTAATATTAAAACTGAATTATCCTTATAAAAAGTCTCATAAAGATTATTCTGCTCAATATTTCTATCCCATAAACATTTTATAGTATTGTACTTAAAACGTTTGATATCACCAGGCAGTACAACGTATTTAATATTTAATTCCAATGCCCTGTTAAAAAATTCTTCTTGTGTTAGCTTATGTTTTATTCTGACTTCATAATATTCAAAGCCCTTAAAACTAGCTAAATTATGTGTTTCCAGTCCATTGAACAATAATTCGTATGGTACAAGAACCCTGCTATCTTTATCTTCTATTTTGGAAAGAATTTGTGCGGAATTTTCTACATTATTACCACTTCGTTGGTATATATAGTCAAACTGCCTTAAAACAAAAATAATCTGCAATAAAAACAATAAAACATATACTCCTATTCGCCATTTATACTCTGATTTTAATAAGGATATAATGTCAATTGAAATAATAATGCTAAGGAAAGGAATATAATATATAGTAAATCTCTCCGCTAATATGCCCACCAGCAACATTTAATGTTAGAATTAATATAAGGGTATAAAGCAATAATACCCGATGTTGTTTATATAAATTCTTCCAATTAAAAATTACCGAAAACAAAAAATATAAAGATAAGGCCCATACATTGGGGCTCCAAAAGAAACGCTGATGTTCGCTAAGTAATTTTATAATTATATTTTTAAGTAATTCGAGAAAGCCATTCGAAAAATAATTTGAAGCAACAGGATCCGGCCAGTTTTTTAATTGGTAAAGCCAGATAGTAAAATTATTACCCTGCCATAAGTCCCAGAAATACAAAAGTCCGACAATTCCCCCTGCAATAACATATAGTAACAATGCTTTGTATTTCTTATAAATAATTAATATAAAAAACCCAGCCACCGGAAAAATCAAACCATTCAGATGAATTAGAAAGGCCAATCCGGCAAATATACCAGCGAGAATTGCATGCTTGTTTTCAAAATTCCTATATATTATTTTATTAATGAAATAATAAGATAGAAAGCCGAAAAAGGCTACCCAAATTTCAGGCCTATATGTGTATGAATACAAAACAATAAGCGGGTTTACAAAGAAGAAAAATAATACTAAAAGAAAGAGGCCTTTTTGATAAAACTCAGGCTTACTTTTAAGATAATAATACATTGAAATAATTAAACCCAAAGTAAATAAAATACTAATCCCTCTTAAAGGAGTATCGGACCATCCAAAAATTTTAATTAAACCAGCACCGATAAAAATAAATAGTTTGTGATAGCAAAACAGATGACTTTCGCCCCCTAAAAAATCAAGCATAGATGGTACTTTTACTATCCCTGATTTGGCTAACCAATAGGCTTGCTCTCCGAAAAAAATATCGTCGATATATATATAGCGGTTAATTAAACTAATAACAAAGCCTATAAATGTTAAAATAATAACACCTAAAATAATCCTAGGTGTAAAAATTTTTTGAAAGATTTTAGTAATAACCTCAAAACGAGCTACATTTACCATTCTTGAATTTTATTATATAATTGCAAAGGAAACAAATTTATACATATTAATAAATTGGAAAGTTGTCGATAATTTTTTTCGCCTGTAATGAGGGTCGAGCCATATATAAAATATACGATAAAATAAAAATATTAAGCCCTGCAAACCAAAATTCAGAAAGAAATACTGATAATAATCGATTCTTCAACCGATACTATCTAGGAGGCAATTATAATTTATTATTTGGCAAAGCCCGAAAAGGATAAACAATATTTTCAGTATAAAAAAATAAAATCAAGAGCTGCATAGCAGCGGCACAATTAACTTCAGTTTGAGAAAAGTGTAGCGGTCATATTATGCAAAATCAAATGTTCAACCTTTATAACATGGTGCGTTTGGCACTTTAATGCACATCATTTTTCGCTGCCATTTGTTTCAATACTGTTTCGATTTTATTTTCATCACCAACTTGGTATCCTTGTTTTTGTAATACTATCTCATTATCCTTATTCTTAATGATTGTCTGAGGAATCATTAAATGAAAATTCCCTATTGAAGAAAATTGCTTCAGGTCGATATTCTTTAAGGTTGAAAGATATTCTGCCAAATCCGAATTTATATCTATAAGCAATTCAAATGGATAAGCGTTTTTTTTCGACATTTTAGCTAATTGTGAGTAATATCTATCTTTTGTTTTATGACAGAATACAACAAATTTTACATTGTACAATTTTTCCCATCCGGCTTTTTTGGATGCAATAGCATTTAATTCTTTTATACAAACACCGCAACCGATTCCGTAAACAATAAAAATTGTTGGAAAGGCCAGATCTGATTGCCTCAATATTGTTGTATCCTTATATGAGTTAATTAATAATACATCATTTACATCTTTCTTGATTTGTGAAAATAACGTAATGCTTAGTAAAACAAAGGTCACTAATAAAATGTGTTTTCTCATCTTTTAATCCTCTTAGATTAATTTATATATGATTTATCACTATTTAATCAGCCCTGTTGACAGGAGATGTCTGTGCAAAAACTCAAAATTAATGAGTTAAATATAGCATTTTATAATCATTATCAAGACTATATAGGAGCCAAAATTTTAACCTGCCAACTTTTTCATTTTTAGTGGCTTCGGAGAATAATTCCTTAAACATACTGCCCAGGTTCATCATCATCAGTTGGTTACGCTCTTCTCCATTTTAGATGTGACTTTGCTTGTGTTTGAAATAATAGAGATTATTTTGTATCATTTTCCATATTGAGTTCGCGTTTTGTGCCTTTTAATTCACGCCCTTTTTTGAGAAAATAAGTTAAGCTGAAAAGTATGCATCTCGAATCACTTATGCCTTTTGATATTTCAGTATAATTTTGATCCCATACTTTTTCTTTCCATTCATCAGGTATAAAAAAATTGATTAGTGAAATGTTTATTTCCGCTCTGTCTTTAAGGAAACTTTTCCCAACTGTAATTTCATCAATCAGTGGACTTTGATATTCATAGCCATTATAATTGCGAGTTGTTCCATCAATTGTCATATCAATATTCAAAAACATATCCCATGGCAAAGGAAATTCAATACTTGCATAAGTTCTTAATTCAAATCCATTGTAATCTTTAACTTCAAAATAATTATACAAGCATTCTAAGTAAGCATCCAAACTGTATGGCTTTTAAAATTGAAGTTTGAAAATAAACTAAGCTTCCGAATTGATTAACAAATGTGATATTATCCATCTTTTCAGTCAGAATGTTGTTTCCATCCAGACTGGTACGTTCGCCGATGATATTATTTGTTCTCTTATAATATATTGATGTGGAGATAAACAAAGATTTCCTTTTCAAAGAATAATTAAACTCAAGATTATTTAGTTTCTCAGGTTTAAGATATGGATTACCTGAAGAGGCTGTTAAAGAATCGCCGGAATAGTAAAAGAATGGAGTGAGGGCATAATAATTTGGATATCTTAGGTATTGTTTAAAAATCAATTTTAGTGTACCACTTTTACCTAAATCCATCATGGTGGTAATCGCCGGCATATAATTCCAGCGACCAAATTTAACCGAATCATAAATATTAATGGAAAATTGCTCAGCTCTTATTCCTATTTGAGTTGAGAACTTCTGATATTTATAGATAAAAGAGCCATACAAAGCGACACGTGTATCTTTGTAATCGAAATAATCGCTTATCTGGTTTACTGTATTGCCGTTTTCGATAAAACGCCGGTAAAATTGAACTCCGGTTTCAGCTCTCATATTTTTACCAAAAGGTTGAGAATAATCCAACTTAGAGTTAACAGAATTTATCTCATTTAATGAATGTGTATTGCGGATAGAATTTACTGTATCGTTCGAATACATGAAGCAGGTATTTTGCCGCAAACCCGCATCACGATTCATATGGTAAAAGTTAGTGTTCCACGACAAGGTATGATCATCCGGTCCAAATTCATGTTTTGCATATACCGTATAATTCTGTAAATTATTGCGACCATCACTATTAAGGTATATGTCAGCTGTATAAATGCTTGTATTGTCAGCCAGATAATATGATTTCTCATTTTGATTATTGATATTACGGAAAATACCATAAGTGCCGGTAAAGTTGAGCAATGTTTTTTTCGAAATATTGAAGTCGAATCCATATTTAAACCGGTATCTTCTGTATATATTTTCGTACTCATTGCCAGAAGAATCTATACTTTGATACATAATGCCTTCAAGGGTAGTTTGTCGTTCGCTGCTATAATTTAAGGTTGTGAATTTACTTGCATACAGCTTGCATGAGCCGAATATTCTGAACTTTGAAAAAATATAATCCACCTGAACACTGCCGTTGTTATGTTTATTCTGAGTGAAATAATTCAAATTTGCAATCACCCTCAGGCCCTTTTTACGTTCTTCTTTCAATATCACATTTAATACTGTTGCCACATCTGAATCGTATTTCGATGATGGGTTTGCAATAACCTCAATTTTTTCAATATCATCCGGGTCAATTGTTTTCAGGTCCCGATCATTATTTGAACCGTCAATGAGGATTAACACATTAGAGTTTCCAAATACTTTAATTTGGTCGCTAGCCTTGTTTACTGTAACTCCTGGTGCTTTTGATATTAAATCAAGACCGGTGGCTGCATTTTTCCTGCTCAGTGAATCGGGAATAAAAATTGTCTTATCTATTAATGTCCTTGCACCCGTAACTAAACCAACTATTTCAACCGCTTCCAATAAATTACTGTCCGGAATCAGGTCAATTCGCAAATAGAAGGAATTTCCTTTTTCTGGAATTGCCTGTAATGCTTTATATGTCTTAAACCCAATTGAACTTACAACGACCTTATAAGATTGACATACAACATTTTGAATCATGAATTTACCAGTACTATCAGAAATCAAACCAAAAATTGTTTTACCTGTTTCAAAATCCTTTAATTGAATTGTCGAATAAGGTATTCCCAGTTTGCTTATTGAATCTGCAACAAAGCCATATATGTCAACTTTTTGAGTTTTCTGGCTAAATAATAGATTTGAAAACAGCAGGGGAAATATTAATATTAGAATTACCTTTCTCAAAATTATATATTGTAAATACTAATATTTATTATACATATCCATATTTCAGGATTCGTTTTAAGATAAGCCATAGAGCAGGCAAGGAGAAATTCAGCCTGGGCTTCTCACAGAACCCTAAGAAGATTAATTCCCATAATTCGTCACTTAATATACAAATCTAAACGCTTTATCTTGAAAAACATATGTACCAATTGTAAAATAAGTTTGCATACTGTTTCCGAACCTTATCCAGCCATTTGATTGTTCGATCTAAGCTTTTTCTAAACGCTCAGCGCCAGTGCCGCTCCTACGGAGCTCTAAAAATATCAATTGTTTCCATCTCTATAAACATGTCGCGCCTACGGCGCTCACATTTTCAAAATCGATCCCTATGTGGCATTTAAAAACACATTCATTATCACGTTAATAATTCGTTTTCAGAATTATTTTAAGTAGGAGCTGCATAGCTGCGACATGTATATAGAATTTCGTAGTAAAAATAAAATCAAGAGCTGCGTAGCAGCGGCACAATTAGCTTAAGTTAGAGGAAAGTGCATTCCGTGCCTCTTGCAAAATCAACTATTCAAGGCATCCCGTCGTGTAATGATTGGCTCAATTTTTTTCTGGACCGAAATTGGGATTGATGTATTAGATAAGCATATATTTTGAAGTTTATCTAAGGAAAGCTGAAGTTATCACCCTTGTGAAGAATGAAAATTAAGAGAATCAAATTGAAATACTGCCACTTTTCCCTGCCGGAACTTACCCAGCTCCCCCACTACTAATCACTAAAAATTTATTATTCCCCATATAGATTGCCAGGTTCCGTCAACCTCTCATTCTGACTCTGCATTGCATGCTGTAAGAATGCTTTATAATTACATGCAGTTTTTAATTAACCCAAACATTCTTTTTCCTAAAGTCAATAGTAAAAATATATTTACTAATAGATTCAAAATTTAATGCGCCATCATAGATTATCTTCTTCGAATATGAATTTGCTTCAATTTTATGTTGACCAATAATAAATTCAAGTTTAGTTAAGGGTTTATCAGGATCTTTGGCCCTGGATTGCAGTCCCCAAAGAGCAGCACATTCAGGTGAGAGAATCACAGGACCTATATTACCTGTATCAAAAAGAAACCAATACATTTTACCATATTTAGGAATGCCAATAAATATAGTTAATTCAGCTCCATCAGGTCCATTTGCAAAGCGGCTTGATAAAATAGTTTTTGTTTTGATTTGTCTTTTTGCAGAAGCTTTATTTTCAATAATCAAAATATTGTTTGAAAGGTCAATTGTTAAAATATCATTTCCGAAAGATTTCAGAGAGAGAACACCATCAATTTTAGGGAATTCTTTTGGTAAAATACTCATGATATCCCATACACCAATAGTTTGATGGAAAATTTCAGTAGCTGCAATTTTGATAGATACACTATCAGCTTTTTGATACTTAATCATTTCACCATCCATTCTGAATCCTGTTGAACTACCATATATTTCTTTATTCAAGAGTTTCGCGATATCAGGAGAAATAAGGGTTTCGCCTCCTCCAGTATCAAAAAGAAAATCATATTTTTTATCATTAATGAAAACTTCGACTGATTTCAGGTCACTTACATAAGGCTTAAGATGTATAGTATCCTGTGCAAAGCCCACTAAGGTGCTACAAATAAATAATAAACTGTAAACTGATTTTTTTGTGTTTAAATTCATTTTTTGATTAGTTACAATTTTGATTTTTAGTATATTATCGTTTTAGAAAAATTACCCATAAGGGTTTGTATCGAGCGGGCAAGGGTAATTTCAGCCCAGGCCTCTCACAGAATCGTAGGTGATAGTCTCCCGTCATACGGCTCCTGTTATACAAATCTAAGCTTTAGCTTTTATAATTACAGCATCAGTAATTCATGCTGTTCATATCATACCAGTCCTACGGAGCTCCTGAAAATTCTTTCTCCCATCATTGCTATAAACATGTCGCGCCTACGGCGCTCACATTTTCAAAATCGATTCCAATGTGGCATTTAAAAACACATTCATTATCACGTTAATAATTCGTTTTCAGAACTATTTAAAGTAGGAGCTGTGTAGCTGCGACATGTATATAGAATTTCGTAGTAAAAATAAAATTAAGAGCTGCGTAGCAGCGGCACAATCAGCTCAAGTCAGAGGAAAGTGCATTCAGTGCCTCTTGCAAAATCAAATATTCAAGGCGTCCCGTCGTGTAAAGATTGGCTCAATTTTTTTCGGGACCGAAATTCTGGATAAATATAATAGTTAAGTAAATATTTTTAGATTTATTTTCTTAACTCTAATTTTACTCCTGATAAGTATTTAACAGCGGATTCATTACCTATCAGTTCTGCATATTCATAGGGAGGATAGCTTGCTTTTTTGAACTTCACACAATGCCATGATTCTGTCATAGTATTATCCTTTGCATCTCCAACATCTGACATTTGTCTCACTGAAAACTCAGGAAGTTTCTTTCCGGATAATTTTGCGCCAACGGCATTAAATATTGCATCGTCACCCTTTTCGATTGCCCAATATATAGCAGATTTGTTCTTAACTATAGTTAAACATTTAAGTCCTTCCTTACCCGATTCAAGTGTGGCAAATCCTTCCACACCAATTGTCAGATCTGCACCCTGGTCAATCAGAAAGTTAACTGCGTCAGCATTGCCTTTAAGAATGGCTATAATTACAGGTGTATATCCAGAGCCTCCATTTCCCATAATTGAAGCATATTGGGAAAATAGCGTAACTGTACTGGCTCTAACCGTATTATCCAGATTAGCTCCTTTTTCAACGAGTAATTTCATAAGAGATAAATCTCCGATCTCTGTCGCAAGACATATTGGATAATATGTCCAATTAGAACCTGTCATTGTCGAAGACAAATTAACATCAGCACCTTTTTCAATTAGCCTTTTAGAAACATTTATTTTATCGTACCTGGTGTTTTCAACAGCTAAAATTGTTCCTTTAAGTGTTGCACAGAGAGGGGTAAATCCGTTTGCATCTAATTTATTTATATCAATGTTTTTTGAAAGAAGCAGATCAAGCATTTCAACAGCCGTACCATTTCTATCGTCAGGAAGGTTTGACACCCACTCAGGCACTTTAAAACCAAATCTGGCATAGCCAGCTGCACTTTGGGCCCAGGCCTCTTTGCGCATTTCTCTAGAATTACAATAGGTCACAAAAGTTTGCAGGGCATTGCTGCCATCATCAAATTCAAGTTTCATTCCTTTTTCTATCATCATTTTCAATGCAGGAGTATGGTTTGTCCCAACAAGAAATGCATTGGCCGGATAGGTGGTAGTAGATTTGGCGCTGGCAACGGCACTTTCCCATGCCTTTATCATTGCTTTATTAGCTTTCTTCCCTTTTGCTTTTTCTACCTCAATAAGGCCTCTGTATGTATCTGCGGGATCGGTAATTCCTGGTTTATTAGGATCTGCCCCTGCATCAAGCAACATTTTCACCACTTCGGTTGAGTATCCGGCACATGCCTGAATCAAAGCCGGATAATTTCCTCCATTCGGATCTGCACCTTTGTCCAGAAGTAAATTCGTTATTTCAGGCCAGAAAAAAGCACTGCAAATTGGTGTATTTCCACTTGCGTCTAATGCATTAACATCAGCCCCGGCATCAATGGCTTTAGTAGCAGCGGTCAAATCACCTTGTTTACAGGCATTCACTAAATCTTCATTGGGACCTGCAAAAGACAGCAAACTAATGCTAAATAATGCTGCCGGAAAAAGAAATCTTAATTTTCTCATAAGGGTTAATTTTTAGATAAATAAATAGGGATACATATTATTTTTATATGATAATTTGAAAAGTGATTTTATTCTTAGGTAGAGCAAATGCTATTCAATGTGTCAATGCTTTACAACGATTATATAAATCTATAAGGTGTCTTGATATCTTACTTGTCTCTCTGAGAAGGTATCCATAGCCCATCGTCCTTTTGGCCAAGAGAGACCTTTAAAATTAGATGTGGAAGATTTTTCTAACCCGGCGCTTAACCAGCAATAAATTTAATATACTTTATCCCGATTTCCAAATTATTTATGCCCTCATTTTCAGGGGATTTCAGGATTCTGATTTAAGCGGATTCCGGGTTTTCTCAGGAAAGTTCTGATATGACTGATCTCGAAAATCTGAAATCTGAATTCAAATCTGAAATTCTATGGGGCCCGCCGGTTAACTTTTAATCTTTAACAGGGTAATATCGAAATTATAGCCGATTTTAAACTTATTAAAGTTTTTCCAGACAAGGGTAAATGTTTGCGGATTTGCGATGGGTGGAGCTTTCAGCACAAATGCTGAGGAGGAGTACTGAACTTTCTCTAACCACAAAACTGTCTTTGGAGCACGAAACCCCGCCTATTGCAGATGTGCTGTTAACTGCAGGCTACCTAAATTGTGTGAAAAAATCTATACCTGACGATTTTTTCGTTTAAGTTAGGTATCCAGAGCTGTGTCAATCCCCCGTGATATAATTGTTTTATTCCATTTTTGTATGTCTCCAATTGCTTGGCTGCCGTACCCTTCCATGCATATACCTCTTGCAATAAGGTAACACCAATAATGGAGTCAGCTGTCATACTAAATTTCGAAGTTATAGCTAAACCATGTCGTGACAAGTCTGTAATGGATTTTGATGGTACCTCATAGTTAACTTCCGAAGAGATCTTTAAAAATGTATCATGGTCAAACCAAAATTCTCCGCTAACAAAATTATTACCTCTCACATTATTAATTTGGTCTTCTTTAGATACAATCCTGTACAAGGGCGTTCCAGAATGAATCGGGGTTTTTATAAACCTTCCATTTTTAAAACTTTCAACCACATACGGCTTTGGATAATCTATGTCGACATTGAGAATATTTGTCATAAATTTAGATTTAGGTGAATATGTTTTTGCTTGCTTCTAATGTTTGTCTATATCAACCATGTTGTCTTTATTTCTTCCTTGCCTCTCTATAAAGGTATCCACAGCCCATCGTCCTTTTGGCCAAGAGAGACCTTTAAAATTAGATGTGGAGGATTTTTCTAACCCAGCGCTTAACCAGCAATAAATTTAATATACTTTATCCCGATTTCCAAATTATTAACGCCCTCATTTTCTGGAGTTTTCAGTATCCTGATTTAAGCGGATTCCGGGTTTTCTCAGGAAAGTTCTGATATGACTGATCTCGAAAATCTGAAATCTGAAATCTGAAATTCTATGGGCCCCGCCGGCAGCCACAGTCCGGGACTTACTATTGTTTCAACTCAAATGTCAATATGCATCTGTAAATTTCAGTTCCTTCTCCTTAACATCTACCTTAAATTTAATTTAGATTATAGTCAATGGAAGATCTAATTTCATTCAAACCATGAATAATAAAAAAGGTGAGATTTAAATTATTATCCTGCTGAAGACATAATTATTATAAGGTTTGCAGTGACGCTTATTAAGATTGCATAAATAATACCAGAGGCATAATTGTTCCAAACACGGCTCGACTTCATATTTTTAGCTTGCATTCTGTAACTTGTAATATATGATTCGACATCCTTTAACTTAGTATCAGGTATATTCAGATTTGAAAGTTTTGGTGGGGTTGATGATGTTGATATAGCTGGGATTAAACCTAAAATAGGACCTGTGAAAAACGTAGTACAAAAGGTTCCGGTTGCAGCGCTTTTATAATTCGTGTAATTCCTGCAAGCATCCAAAGCAGCCTGTTTAGAAATTTCATTTTGAAACAATACATCCTTTACTTTAAAATATCCTTTTGCCGCCGGCCCATAATGAATACCTTTCATATTTACGTAATAAATCTCCTTATTTGAAAAACTAATACTTGCTTTTCCTTTTTCCATTGGGAGAATCCTAATTGATTCTTTTGAAAATCTTATTTTTTTAAAAGTCAGTGTTGAATCGCTGTTTAGAAGATGAATTTCATTTTGAGATTGCGCCTGAAAGGTAAGGCACATAGCAATAAGCAAGATTGTCAGATATTTCATAAAAGCTCCTTTTAAAAGGGTAAAAAATTGAATATATATATTTACAATTGTTTGTCTTTCAATGGATTGTTTTATTTTTTGAGAACTTATGATAATTGCACTTAAAGTTTGAATCTTAATTTATGAATAAGGCCTAAGATTGTGTATCTCAATCCGGCAGCAATATATTCTCCCTATCCATCCGTAAAGCTAAGGCTATACCTCTTTAATAAGAAGGCTTCAAGAATCTGCAATTCCTAACAGAGTAGATTTCTTCAAACCCGGTGCTTAACTGACAATAAATTTAACAGGCTTTATCCGGATTTCCAAATTATTTATACCCTCATTTTCAGGAGTTTTCCGGCTTTTCTTAAGAAAGTTCTGATTTGACGGATCCCTTATCTGAAATCTGAAATCTTATCTCCCCGTGGTAATGCGTTTAAGCTCTCTTATCAGGCCCTTTTTAATTTCAATATCGGAGGATGAATGTCCGGCATTTACTATGTTCAGGCTGGAATTATTCAGTCCGGAATGGAGCCTGAAAGCCTGTACCGGCGGACAAATAAAATCGTAGCGTCCCTGGACTATGGTGGTTTTGATATCTTTGATCTTATCCACATTCTTCATGATAAAATCTTCAGGCAAAAAACAATTATTCTTAATGTAATAGGCCTCTAAAATGGCCAGGGATTTATATGAAAAAGACCTGACGTTCTCATCCGTATTTGAAATTTTATTGATGGTATAAAATGACATTTCATAATAGGCCCATTCATAGGCATACTTATCACTGGTCTTTTCATCTCCCGACATCATCTTGTCAAAATAATAATCCACCGGATTTTCACCCTCCTTAACCAACTTTGCAAACCTTTCCCATACATCCGGGAAGAATTCCCTGATCCCGCCCCGGATATAATGGTCCAGGCCGTATTTGTTGGCCAGCCAGATGCCTCTTAAAATCAAACCCAGCACCCGCCCGGGATGATGGATAGCATAGACCAATGCAAGCGTACTACCCCAGGAACCCCCGAAAACATAAACTTTATCAAAATTTAAGTGATCTAAAACGATACTGATATCTTTCACAAGATCCTGCGTGGTATTATTCTGAATCGAACCAAAAGGAATGCTCCTGGAGGATCCTCTCTGGTCGAAGAAAATGACATTGTACCTTCTCTTATTGAAAAACTGCTTGTCCTTATCCGAAAAACCCGCACCGGGCCCCCCGTGTAGGAACAAAACCGGGATGCCCCTGGGGTTCCCGTATAATTCGAAATAGAGTTTATGTCCGTCCGGAACATCAATATATCCTGTTTTATAGGATGAAACATTTTTAGTATTTGGCATAAGGTGAATTTTAAAATATTTATTTTTTTTCAGCACAAATGCTGAAGCGGAGCACTGAGCCAATTCGCTTTTTCAAATTTACTTTTTTTGCCAATCGTCAAAGACGAATTGGACGTGTTGCAAGGAAGAACTGCTGATGAAATACCCTCTGAAACACGCATTGCATATAGCTTTTATTAGCAATTGCGCCTAATTTTATATTCCCTTAAAGATTTATAACTATTCCCAAGGCAATTGCAATTCCAAAGCTTAACATTGTACCAATTAGAACATATTCCGTTTTTATTGTATTGTCGTCCTTAAATCGTAAAATAGATTTTGCTGCGATGAGAAATCCAACTGCTTCAAATTGATTTAGAATTACAAATGTGAGTACTAAAAAGCGCTCAATAATACCTATTAGTTTTCCAGCATTAGGAAGGTCGTCATTTCCCAAAGTACTTGCCTGTATTTTAAAGGCTGTGAATGTCTCCTTTATAAAAATATTGGAAGGCTTGGTACTGAAAATATAACACCCAACTATCAATAAAGTTTTCACATCCAGTGTGACATTAAATATCGGATTTAATTGAAAGTAGTTGTTATATAGTAAGACTATTAGCATTATAATAGTTAAATGAATTATTTGGTCTATGAAGAATGAATATCTTCCGATTATAATATTGTCTTTAATGTATTTTTTAATTCCGTCTTCAACCCCATGTAAAATAGCAATAGCAAATGCACCGTATACAAAATTAAATTGAAATGAAAATAACCATGCCGTGATAAATGTTATAAGTATATGCCATTTCAATAATTTACTTTTAAAACCTAAATCGTTTTTATCATTTGACATTCTTTCTGGTTGAAAAGTAAAATCAGAAATCAAATGAGCGATTAATTGTAAAATCAATAATTGATTGAGGTCCATTTCAATTATTTTTAATTAATTCATTAAAAAAAGTTACCGCTTTTTCAATAGCATTCCATCCTATACTTGTAGAATGTTGATTGACTACGGATTGGGATATTTTTAATTTTGAAGCGATAGCTTCTTCGTTATTATCCATTAGCTTCAAATATAGTACCTTACATTGCTTGGATGTGGCTTTGCTTATTAAAACATCCAATAATGCTATGAGCGGTTCAATTTGCTTGTTAAGTAAATTGTCACGTGAGTTAAAGAATAATGTATTTTTAATTACAATTCGTTCTTTATTATAAGTGGAAAATTCATTTATTGTCCTTCCTGATAGGTAGATAGCTTCTCCATCAATTATTCCTTCACTAGGATTAAAGCGACTAAGCTCCCCATATCCAATTGCAAGACGAATGCCATAGGTCTTAAATAATTTGACTCTTTTATTCGTTTTGTATAGAGGTGTTTCATCAATTGGAATTGATTTTATGAAACTTTTAATTGCAAGTGCTACACGAAGTGCTTGTTCAGGATTAGGTATGACACATTCAAGATAATCACCCTTTATAGTTCGTGAATAAGTACCTAATTTTTCTCTTAATTCCTTTATAAGTTCTTTAATTGCTTCCTCAACTAGTTCCCTTCCAGCAACACTTAAACTAGTAAATGAAACAATATCCCCAGATATAACAGCTTTCATCATAGTAGTATTATTTCTAGCAAATATAGAAATTTTATAAGTTCTATCACCTATAAATAGTGTTTATCGGTTTATAAGCATGTAAAGTATGATTATCGTCTTTATTACCCATAGTTGCTTCACCAGAATCATTAATAATCACAATTACTAATAGTAGAAGGTACTTCAAGAGTCACTTTGTTAATTTTATTAGAATAATCTTTATATCTATTACACTCCTCAACCTTGTTGCTAAGGTTTCAGTATAGCTACCCGGCGTCTTTATATCTTCCCAGTCTCTCTAAAAAGGTATCCATAGCCCTAAGTTCTTTGGGTAAAGGAACATTTAAAACCTGATATAGTAGATTTATTCATACCTGGCGTTTAACCGGCAATAAAATTGACCGGCATTATCCGGATTTCCAAATTATTTATACCTTCATTTTCAAGAGTTTTCAGGATTTAAAATCCAGGAGCATTTAACCGATATATCCTCCTTAACCTTTCTTTGTAGTTGAACTGCCATGCGACAGAAATTTCATGTGCCCCTCCGGTATAGCTTTTGATCTGTGACATGGTAATATCGTAACTATAGCCGATTTTAATGCTTTTATAGGTTATTCCAGCCAGAGCAATGATAGCATCTGGATTTTCGAAGTTATGCCTGAACCAGGCCCCGAGAACAATCGGAATGCGGACGAAATAAAGTCCGAGGTTCACCTGGTGGAAATTGCCTTGCTGTTGATAAAGGATATTGGTTGAAAGATAAAATACCGGGTCGAACAACATACTTCCTCCCTGCAGGTTTAGATTCGCCCCAAAATGCCCGGTGATTTTCATCGGCAGGTTATTATTCTGACCGCTGAAAGACAAATTAGGTTCAGTCAGATGATTTACGGCAAGCCCACCGTAAATAGCGCTTTTCCAGCCAAAGGCGACTCCGGCTGAAAAATCCGGCGTCATTATAGAGGTGCTTACCGGTCGGGTTTCTCCTGTGGGCAGATCATATTTCTGAAGCAGGTCAATCTGGTCGCCAAAGCGTAACATATCCCAGTTTAAGGATCTCTGGTAGAATGTCCCCTGCATGGCCATATTAATAAAGGTGACGTCGGAGATATTCAGGGTATAGGCATAAATCAGGGATGCCTGGGTGGTTGTGAGTAAGCCGTTTCCGGCATTATCAACATTCAATAATACACCTATTCCTCCATGGAGCTTATCTATGCCCTGGTCATAAGAGGCATTATATGTAACAAAGCCTTTGCCCATGCCGGGCCATTGGTTACGGTAATTGACCACTGCCCGGTTATAATTTTCAGCTCCTGCAAGAGCCGGATTCAGGTAGAGGGGATTGGCGTAGAACTGGGAAAATTCTTGATCCTGGGCCTTCCCGCTTATATTGAACAGGATAACGATACCCAATAAAATTAGCAACCTGACTAAGATAAATCCCCAATTAATATGAGGCTTGTCAGGGCTGTTCATCTTATCAGAGATGACACTTACCGCATCACGCCTGCCGGTATCCCGTATAGACGTGGCAAATCTTGTAGTGTTCATGATGAACGTATTATGATTGATTATATGTCTTATTTCCTTTTTCATTTTTTACTTCACTAATATCAATATACCCTTTACCACATTCTTCTTATGTACTCCTGCTTCATCAATTTCATAAGTAACCACGAATACATAGCTATCTCCCGGGCAGGCAAGGCCTTTTTTGGTACCATCCCAGCCATCGGCTATATTGTTTGATTCAAATAATTTCTCTCCCCAGCGGTTGTATATCAGCATATGGAAATACCTCATCGGACAGATGGTTTTGGCTAAGAAAATATCATTTATCCCGTCACCGTTGGGGGAGAATGCGCTTGGTATATCAAAGCATCTCAGTGAGAGAAGTATATATACCGAATCTATACCGGTACATCCGGCCAGTGATGTCATTTCAACCGTGTAGCGGCCTTCCGAATGGATAGTAATACTCTCCGTTGTTTCTGTAGTATTCCAGAGATATGAGGCCAGGCCTGATCCGGCTTCCAGGACATACCCGGGTTGTACTTCAAGGGTATCAATCCCATGGAATAAGGCTACCGGGTTCTGGTAAACATTCAGTGTCATGCTTTTCTGGTCGGTGCAGCCCAGACTGTCGGTAACCAGCAGTGTATAGGTTCCGGCATCGTTAAAGGTAACACTATCGAAATTCGGATGGTCGGCATAGACCAGGCCGTTGGGATAAATCCACTCATATGTCAAAGGCCAATTTACACCCTGAGCTATGCCATTAATATCAACAGGCTGCCCAAGACAAACATCCTTTGAATTATCCATAAAGATTTCCGGAGGACTATAAATTACGACCGTTCCTGCAAAGAAGTCAGCCGGAATAGGATTGCCATTCATGTCGTAGAAATAACTTTCCGTGGCATTGGTATACCATTCCAATTGACCCTCTCCGGAATCTTTTGTTTCAAATACCAGGTTTAGGATAGATTGTATAGATGGGAATGTAACCGGAACATTGGAATTCCACTCAAGTGTGATCAAACCGGCAACAGTGTCAATTGTGGCTGTAAAACCGTCGTCCAGATCATCAATTAAGTCAGTGAAGCCCACGCATGTCAGCTTATCGACATTATAACTCAGTGTCAGCTTGAATGATGAAACCGATACGAATTTATTTACTTTGATAGGAATGCTGGCATCATGTCCAAGGCAAAGCTGATCGGATTCTGTAATTGCATGCAGGCTGTCAACCACGACAGTTTCGACATTTATGATTACTTCGTCGCTGCTTTCACAACCATAGGCATCAGTGACCGTGAAAGTAAAGGTGGTGGTATCGTCAAGGTTTATTGTAGTTGGGTTCAGAACCGTTGGATCAAGCAAGAGCCCGGCAGGAGTCCAGCTATATGTTAGCGGCAAGCTACCCGATGCAGTGGCATCACCAATGGTGGTGCTGCTTCCGCTGAGTATGGTTTGATCGGCCCCTGCATATACGACTGGTGGCGAATTCACCAGGATCACAAATTGGCAGGAGTCGGAACATCCAAATTCATTGGTCTCTATATAAGTAATGGTATAGTTGCCTGCAAGTATCAGGATTGAACTCACTTATTACTTTATTTTCATATTTGAAAACACCCTGTTGGGCGAATATTATCATATTGCTGCCTTCGCAGACAGGTCCGTAAGTAGGGCATTCGAATACCGGTAATGGGTGAATAATGATATTGATAGAGTCTTGTATGGTACTGTATCCGTCACCGACTTCAATAATATAGGTCGTACCAATAGTAGGTATCAATACCGGGTTTTCTTCATCCGAACTGTAGCCCGGTGGATCCGATGTCCATGTATAGGTATAGTCACCTGAGCCACCGCTCGCAGAAGCATAGAACTGTATGTTATCACCTTCACAAATTTCACCGGATGAAGCGACAGGATTAACGGCCAAAGCTCCTCCGGTAATGTTTATAGTTATCTCATCACTATTTTCACATCCATTTTCGTCACTGACTGTAAGAATGAATGTAGTGGTTTCGCCAAGGTTGACAGTCGTTGGGTTCAAAACTGTCGGATCGACTAAGAGGGTATCAGGCATCCAGCTATAAGTCAGGGTACCGTTGCCTGTTGCAGTTGCATCTCCAATGGTGGTACTGGTACCGTTAGGAATGATTTGATCAATTCCTGCAAAAACAACCGGCAATGAGTTGATCTCTATTTCCATAGTGTAATCCAAAGCGCACTGTCCACTGTCAGGAGTGAACTCAAAACTGAAGGTGCCGGCAATGTCTGTATTGATAAGCGCAGGAACCCATGTTCCTGAAATGCCTTCGATAGATGTGTCAGGAAGAATAGGAGCAATGCTGTACATACATAGCGGGCCAATCTCGGTAAATTCCGGAGCTGTCTTTTCGCTAATCTCTAATTGTATTGATAAAGATTGAGCACACTGCCCTGGGTCAGGTGTAAATTCATAAATGAAATATCCTGCAACAGAGGTGTTAATTGTATCCGGGCTCCATACGCCAGCAATACCGTTTAAAGAAGAATCGGGCAGAGCCGGTGGTATGCTGTTCTGGCAAAGCGGACCAATCTGGGCAAAATCCGGACTTATTTCATCTGTTATTTCTATTTCTATTGTAACAGGAAGTGCGCACTGCCCTGCATCCGGTGTGAATTCAAAATTGAAATTACCAGCGACAGAGGTGTTGATCGTATCCGGATCCCATGTTCCTGTGACTCCACTTAAAGATGTATCAGGAAGATCTGGTGCAATGCTGTTAAGACAGAATGGCCCGATCTGGTCAAAATCAGGAGTGATCTCCGGATCAATTGTAATATCGATACTGTATTCAAGAGCGCATGGATGAGAAATATCAGGACTGAAAATATAGGTAAATGTTCCGGGTATGCTGGTGTCAATTATTGCAGGCACCCATGATCCGCTAACACCATTGATGGATGTATTCGGAAGCACAGGAGCAGTAGTATTCTGACATAGAGGCCCTATGGTATCAAATACCGGGGTGATCTCAGAAGTCACTGTTATTTCCATTTCATATGTCGAAGAACATTGTCCTGCATCAGGGGTGAATACATAGTTTACAGTACCTGGTACGGATGTATCTATGAATGGAGGCACCCAGGTTCCTGTTATGGATGGATTATTAAATGAGGTATCAGGCAGTTCAGGCGCCGGAATATTCTGGCAAAGTGGTCCTATGGCATTGAACAGCGGCATGATTTCTTGTGTGATAGTGATATCTAAGGAATCTGTTGCATCCGGACAAATACCTCCACCCTGAGATGTAGCTGTCAACCACAAGGTCACCACGCCAGCCTCTCCAAAAGCAGGAGTATAAGTTGGGGCAATAGTAGTATCGTTTGCCAAAGTGCCGAGTCCATTATGGGTCCATTGTAGGTTGAAGGCATATTCAGCCGTTGCATCGTTCACTGTATAGATTGCATCTTCACATATAGTAGCATCAGCACCTGCATAGGCAGTTACCCCTGGTATGATTGTAAGCATCATAGTTGAAACCGAGGGATCGCAGGTACCATTTACACCCAGTCCTGTACCTGTAATAGTGAGATTTACCGTACCGGCAATTATATCATTTGGTCCGGGGGTGTATGTCGCAAACAGGCTTGAGTCGTTATCGAAAGTTCCATCACCACTGCTTGTCCAAAGTACTGAACTAGTATATTCGGAGCTTGCATTCACAAGCTGATAAGCGCTGCCCTGGCAGATCTGGTCATCAGGACCGGCAGCTACAATTGCTTGTTCAAAAATAATGACCTGGCCGAATACAGCATCTGCATCGCAGGCATTCAGGGAATGCTGTACGACTTTCAGTTCATAGATGCCCGGAGCATAGTTCCAGATCACCTGCAGGGTATCTGCATCTGAAAGCAGGATTTCATCCGGCCCTACAGGTGGTGTAAGGATCCAGCTGTAGGTTGATCCCATCTCACCGTCGACGCGGTAGAAGCGCTCAGCTCCGGCACAAAGACTGTCGAGCACAGGAACCTGTGCGGACATCCTTCCTGCGAGCAGCAGCAAGATCATAATACCTATATTTCTGAACCAGTTCATCATATTTTATTCAAATTTATGGAGCATAATTATATATTGGTGAAGTGACGGGTTTTGGATTCACGATCAGTTCCACCGGATTACCAGGCGTATTGTTGACAAAGCCGTTTCCGCTGGTGACAGAAGTGACCCAATAAGAGTAAGTCCCCGGTATTGTTGGTGTCGGGATCAATTGGAAAGTATGAGGACTGGTCGTTATACCTTCAATTGTCCAGGTACTGTCACCATCAGTAAAGGTGACATCCCATGGCCCGAGACCTCCGGTTATTTCAAGTGTGAGCATGGCCGTATCACCCGTACAAACAGCTTCCGGATCAAGGAAGACTGCAACTGACTGGGATTCCAGGACCACTATCTTTCCCACTTTGATATTGTCGGTGCATGAATTGTTGGCCCTTACCTTAATAAAATAAGTGCCCGGAACCTGCCACATGACTTCCACGCTGGCGCCTGTATTCACACCACCTACAAAATAAGCTTCCCCAAGCGGACAATTGCCCGGATCGGTTGCGAAGTTGATGCCGGTGACATCATTATAAAGTTCCCAGGTATAAGTATCACCCGGAACTTCCACCACCGACCATATACTAGTCTGTCCTGCATATACAGTATCAGCCTGAGCTCTGGCTTGCGCCAAAGCCATCACTACCGGTATAAATACCAGTATGAGGCGTAATACTATTTGCATGGACCGTTTCATCATTTATTTATTTCGATTTTTCATTCCTTTAGTTCTTATATACAGCTCTAATAAGGTTGGCAGCTTACCCGGAAGTTTTACGCCTTCCGGGCAGGCCGCAACCTGATTTTTATATTTAGAGTTCTGTATATTATTCACTAAATTCATTTCTATTCAGGAGTCTCCTCCCGGTTTTGTTTTTCTTTTTTAGTTTTTAACTATTATATAATAAGGTATGATTTTGCCTGATGAGATAGTCTCACAGGTGTTTAAGCATTGTGCCACAACCGGCATCTCACACAGCAACTTAAATGGTTTCACAACAGGACATAGCTCTCCCGCTTCGACGTTTTCCGTCAAATCCGTGGTGGTGCTCCATCTGTCGTTATCCCTGTTCTGTTTGATGTTATTGCTTACCGAACAGGTATAAGTGGGCCAGTCCCTCGCGAGAGAATTTTTGAAAACATTTTTTCGGTATACGATAAAGGAATTAATACTTCCTGGATCGTGCGATCGTAGCATTTTTACCAGGGCACTGAGAGCAATAAGGGGCAACACTGGTTCCCTTCGCCGGAATCCTATTCGCTGGCGGATCAGATCCGACCTGCAACAGCCATCATCTGACTGCCAACTGCCGACTGACGACTGTTGACTGCCGACTGACGACTGTCGACTGACGACTGTCCCCGGTCCCTCTCTGTTATTTGTGCCCGTTGGTGGACGGCCACGACACTGCCCGTGTCTGTGAATAATTATAAGTTGCATCAATTCATTGTCTTATAGTGTTTGGTTTAAACAAAATACAGGATAAGCCATCATGCAGGGTACTGTGTCCCAGGTCGGAGCTCAGCTGCAGGCGCATCCAGCTCACCTTATCAAAAGGCTGACTGACGACTGACGACTGACGACCGACGACTGTAAAGGGCATAGCCAGGGCAAGGCCCCTGCCATGCGCTAAGCATGTGGCATTTTGGACGACACTAAGACTCGTTTTCCTATGTTCCATAATCTGAAGGATTAATTGCCGTAAAACGGCGTGAATTATTTCCTTCAGCCCGGGGCATAATAAACCCCTTCCACCAAAATTATGGTGGTCCCGACAGCCTCATTATGGCAAGCCACATGGGCTGCACCAGTTTATATGCGCTCCTGGGCTGCATGGTATTTATTTTCAACAGGCTACATCTTTGCATTTTCTGACTACAGGTCCGCATCACGCAGACTACAGCAAACTTATGGCTATGCCAAAAGCTGCATTTCCGTCAGGAAAAAGCAAGGTCTGTTCCCATTGCTATACCTGCAGATTAGTTAACTGGGAGGAACACGTTAGGAGCAACTTCTGTAACTTCTGGTCTCGGATCAAGAGTCTGGTTAATGTTGTCAGCAAAAGCTGCATTGACAAGACAGGTTGCATTATCAACATCATCCTGCTGAGCGCTATTTTGTGCATCAACAGCAAAATTAACAGTAAGTTGTCCTATACCCTCAAAGTTTACATTATGAACAGTCAACCTCACATAAATAGATACACCGGCAGATGTATTTGTCTCAGTAGTAAATACACTATCAGGACTTGGAAAGATTCCGTTGGTGGCTCCAGCAGTTACAGGATGATCATATGTACCAATAGTATAGCCCCAATCTAAATCAGCTGTTTGAACTGCATCGAGGTTAGAAATCTGGAACGATGGCAGGTATGCATGGGTGAAATTTGCAGCTACCATTTCATAGTACAAATAGTTAGTTCCGAAATCATAAACCATTCCACCATCAGGTGCAGGTGTAGGTGACCATACGGCTGATTGAACACTATCAAAACACTGTGTTTCCACAACACCATATCCTGAAGGAGTTTGAGTTGCACCCGGTGTCATATTCATGACATCGACAACAAATGCATTGACAGGACGAACTGGATAAACTTTAACATTATTGGCACAACCAGCAGCCATTGCTGAATATTGAAGAGCCACAAAAAGTGTAGGAGGATCAGCAGGAGTGGCAGGTGTATTGGCCGCCAAACCTTCTGTTGTCCATGTGATAGTAGTAGTCGTTGGTGATAGATCACCGGTAGTGTTATCCATATAGTTATTACCAACAGCAACAACAGCTCCACCGGCAATCTCCTCGATACCAACCGGACGAACACCAGCGGTCATAAACGTGGTAGAAGTAGTAGCATACCAATAAGCGCTACCTCCTGCAGGGCTTATTATTGCAGAGTAATCATAAGGCACACCGGCAATTGGGTGGGCTGCATCGTTGGTACAGTTAACAGCTTGAGGTGGGTCACCTGGGACAGCTTGTCCGAATGTTTGGTTTGCACTGACAAAAATTGCCAAAGTAAAGAGTAAGAAAATTAATTTTTTCATAGTTGTAAAATTTAGAATTAAGTGAATAATTGATTTTTTAATTGGCCTGGGATTTTTCCCTGGCTGAAAATTTGATTTAATTATTAATAAAATATTCATTCTAGTAGTTTTTAAAATTTAAATTCAATTGGGTCCGTAAAAACCCGTTTTTTTTCCATAGGCATTCGTTTTAGTTAATACTCTTTTTAATTTTTGTTCTGTTCCATAGGCATTCATGTTTGGTTAATACTTGTTTATATCTGAATTTCATTTTATTCTGATTATGATTTATCACTGTTTAATTACATCGGGTCTGGGTTTTATGGTTATTGTCACCATTTGCTCCGCTGAGGCATTGCCGTTGCAATCGACCAGCCAGTAATACAAATAGTGATCTACATTATTGAAATAAACTCCATCAGCCGGGAATTGAATGACACCATATTCGGAAGGCTGACCTGTCTGATCGCCAATGGGTGGATCAGTGATGAGTTCATGAGCAACTGTGGCCGGATTGGGAGTTGGGGAAAAATCTATTCTCCAATGAAGTATCAAAGTATTATCGGCACAACAGTTATCATTAAAATTGTTCAGAACCGGATCAAGGTCAAAAATTACATCCCCATCGCTAAATAAGTAGTATTCAGGCCGTGGAACGGTTAAATCATCATATTCCGGAATAATACCGGGTGTTGGGTTCGGATTGAAAATCGCGTTTAATATATTGTTTGCACAATAGCTGGCTGCAGTGTTAATGAGGCTGAAAGTCGGGGCTTCATTATCTGTTACTATAATTGTCTGATCACAGGTATCGGCCCCTGCTATATTGGTGGCTATCCATGTGATGGTGGTTGTCCCTGCATTGAAAGTGTATGGATCAGGAGCAATAGCACCGGAACCCGAAGCTGTGGTAGCGCCCGTCATTTCCCAGGTATAAGTAATGGGTTCCGTTCCTGAAATTAAAGTCGGGAAGCCTGGACTTAATTCTGCAGTACACAGGCCGGGATCAGTACTTTGTGTGATATCCGCGGGACAGCTGATTTCCGGCGGATCATTTGGCAATACCGAAACGATGAAATCGCACTGGGTTTCATTTCCGCATTCATCAATTACAGTATAAGTAATATAGGTTGTACCAATATTGAATATATATGGATCAGGAATGATGCCGGTGCCTGTACCAGTTGTAACGCCTGTCATTTCCCAGGAAATAGAAATATTAGCAATATCCGAGCAGTTATCCGAATATACCGGAGGAATAACAGAGATAGTAGCAAAGGTTTCACCCGGGTCGGCCATAATGTTTAATGAATCCGGGGGGCAGGTGATGAGTGGCGCAATATCGTCGGTCACAGTAATGATCCGGACTGCGCTTGCAATGTTTCCACAGCCGTCGTCAACAGTCCAGGTCCTGGTAATGGTTCCTCCATTTGGACAATTGGGATCAGGATCCAGAGGGCTCTCGGTAAATACAATAAATGCAGTAACATCATCGCTGCAATTATCAAAAGCCATGATGTCGCCTGGAACTGCAGGTACAGGATCTTCGCAACTGATAGCTAAATCGTCGGGGATATTGTAAAGTACAGGTGCTACAGTATCTATAACAGAGATGCTTTGTGTGTACTCGTCGGGGTTAATATTTCCGCAATCATCAGCTGCCGACCAGGTCCTGGTCCTTGTAAACGTTCCGAGGCATTCTACCTGGCTAATTTCATCGCTTTGAAGTACGATACTAATACCCGAACCACATATATCCGTTGCCGTTGGCTCCAGGGCAAGCGCCGCATTCAGGCCGGTCATGTCGTCGCAGACTACACTTGCATCAAGTTCGCCGGCCAATTGATCCCAAACGGGTCCGGCATTATCGGTAACTACTATGATCTGGGTGTATGGTGTTGGATTTATATTGCCACAGTTATCGGTGGCCGACCATATTCTGGTCCTGGTATAGCTACCTGTGCAGCCACCTTCGATGGTAGTATCTGATTCCAGCAAGACGTCTGTCGTTCCGCAATTATCAGTAGCTGTAGGAACAAGGGCCAAGGCCGCATTCAAACCAGTAATATCATCACAGCTTAAATTGCGGTTCAGGAAAGTTGGTGACTGATCCCATACAGGGCCTGTATCATCAATAACAGTAATTATCTGGGTGTAAACATCACTGACATTCCCGCAATGATCTGTTACCGTCCAGGTATTGGTGTAAGTTCCTGCCTGAGGACAAAGACCCTGAACAAATGGCCCTGCAATTTTAACCAGGCTAAGGTCCGGATCGCAGTTATCACTTGCAAGGGGTTCAAAAGTTTGGGCTATAGCTACTCCGATTGTATCATCACATTGTAGAGTTACATCCAGAGCGCCGGTCAAAGTAATCCAAACAGGAGCTGTAGAATCTTCGACAGTTATGGTTTGGGTTGCTGCAACTGTATTACCGCAATAATCCGTAGAACTCCAGGTCCGGATGATCTCCCCGCAACCGTCTTCAACTGAATTGAAGCTTTCGTCGAAACTTACAATAACTGTGGGATCGCAATTGTCAGTTACAGTAACAACAGGAATAGTGGGAATGCTTTCACATGATATGGTTGTATCATTGGGAACACCGTGCAAAACAGGGTCAATCACGTCAATAACGTCAATGACCTGGCTGGCCGTGACCGCATTATTGCAATCGTCGACAGAGCTCCAGGTGCGGGTAATAGCTTCCGCAACCATTTAAAACATCATTGATTTCTGTAAATGTGACTGTTACGGTCGGATCGCAATTATCAGTAGCTGTTACGGTTGGAGGCAGCGGAATTTCATCGCAGGAAACGATGGTATCCCCGGGAACCCCAATGAGTACAGGTGGCGAAATATCCTGCAGTGAAATAAGTTGCACACATGAACTGGAATTTCCACAGGCGTCGGTGGCAGTCCAGGTACGTTCTATTGTAAATGCCTGTAAACACTCTCCCCCGGCAATAGTGTCATCAGCATACTCAATTAAGGGGGCAGAATCGCAGTTATCCGTAGCAGTGGCAGTTCCTGTGTTTGTCGGATCAATAGACTCATCACAATCAATACCTATGTTGATCGGACATGTAATGATGGGATTTGTACGATCAGCAATATGGATGATTTGTGTGAATTCAATACTGATGTTACCGCAATCATCCGTAACGCTGAAAGTATTCGTATAGGAACCTGAGTTTGCGCATGTGTCGGCTATGAAATCACCTGCTGTTTTAACAGCAGTAAGGGAAGGATCACAATTATCACTTGCCGAGAGGCAACATTGCCTGTGCTGCAGCAAGGCCGGAGATATCGCTGCATTCAAGGGTAACATCTAGTGAACCGATTGGCGTAGTCCATACCGGGGCAATAGTATCAATAATGGTGATTGTTTGAGTGAATGGCGTGGCAACGATATTACCGCAGTCATCAGTAACGGTCCAGGTATTGGTATAGGTTCCTTCATTTCACATCCGTACGCTATTAAAGGAACCTGTAGTTTTTACCGGGACCAGTAAAGAGGTACAATTATCGGTTGCTGAAGGAGTAAGACTTTGTGCATTTGCCAGGCCGCTAATATCCGAACATTCCAGCGTGGTATCCAGGCTTCCGGCCACTGTTGTCCAGTCAGGAGCTATAATATCCTGGACCGACACCACCATGCTGGCAGTGGAGTCACATCCGAAATCGTTGCTAACGCTGAGGTTGATCGTAAAGGTAGTGTTGCAATCGGAGCCGGATATTACTGTCACAGTATCTTCAGTATTTGAGCCAAGGATGCTGCCATTACCGCTTACAATCCATAAATAGCTACTCAAGCCTATGGGGCCGCTATAAATTGCAGTGTCATTCGGGCACATAAGAGAAGTGCCGCTGATCTGATTTCCGGGCAGATCGCCAACTGTTATAATACAGGTATCATTTTCTACCCTGTCACAAGAATTTTCATCGGAAACACCGGTCAATACGTACACATAAATTCCTGATGTATTTGTAGGGGCATTGAGGGTGGCAGTATTTCCTGCTGACAGAATAGTTTGTACCGGCCCTCCATTTAAAGTATAAGAGAAAGTATAAGGCGCTGATCCATCTGATGCCGTAAATATGACCAAAGGTTCAGGATCATTAAGGCATACAGTGTCTGATGGACTGATACTGGCGTTGGGTGAAGGAATCATGTTCAAATGTGCACTATCCTCAATAGGGGGGCATCCATAACCATCTGTAACCGTGAGATAGTACCAACCATCGGCCGACAGAGAAGCATTGGGGATAACGGGGTTTGGATCTTCGGAATAGAATCCATTGGGACCGGTCCACACATATTCAATGGGTTCCAAACCTCCAACTATATTGGCAGTGAGAAACAGTGTATCACCCTCACATAGATCAAAGCCCCCATTGGCCTGGGGATTGGTTATCATAGGAACCGGGGACAAAGTTCCAAAAGATATATCATCCAATCCAAAATCGTTACCGCCTGCAATTGTATTAAGGTCCCTTATCCTGATAACAGCGGTCGTGGCTGCACCGGAATTCCAAAAAGGAGTACTATAAAAACGGACCCAATTCTGCAGGCTTATCTGGGATTCTGAGGTTGGCTTTTGGGCAAAGTCCAAATTAGCCACCGATCCAACTAAAACACCATTAATTTCAAATTGTAATATGGCAGGGGAAACAGGATTAAGGTTCATGCCCCAGGCACTGAAATAGTAATCTGTGTTAGGCGTTACAGGGATTGTCTGCTGCCAGATAATTCTTTGTCTCGTAGTTCCAGTTATTGGATCCCAAATTGGTTGGGTATCCCCATTGATCATCATGAAATTCCTTGGACCAACCGTATTATTGGTATGGTCCCTTCCATGGAAATTCGTGTGATATCCATCAGGTGGGTAAGGATAATCTGTCCATGCACTGAGATTAACAGCATAAAGTCCCTCTGGCCCTAAACCCGTATTATAAAATGTCGGAGGCGGGGGTTCATTCCAGTATGCTTGATGTTGCCCATATTCCGTAAAGAAACTTGTATTAAGAGGATCGAAATTTGTAAAATCACCGTCCGTAACCAGTTCATTGGCAACAGTAACATAGGCAGTAGCTGAACAGCCAAATGCATTCGTAACGGTTACGCTGTAAATACCCACTTCATCAACCTCAATGGCTTGACCCGATTCTCCTGTGTTCCAAAGATAAGTGCAACCGCTGGGGTATGCTGTCAGTAAAATTTTACCCTGAATCGAGCAATAATCAGCATCTATATGCGCATCTGCTACCGGCATCACTTCTACTGTCACCGTATCACTCCCGGGACAATTCGTTTCGGTATCGACATAAGTTGCAATATAGGATGTGGTTACGGTTTGAGTAACCCCTGTAGGATTATTTTCGGTAGAGGTAAATCCCGGAGGGATTGAAGTCCATGTACATGCCGGAGAAGGAGAAGTACCTGTGATGCTCACATTATCAATGGCCCAGTAATAATCATATGTTGCATGATAATGGAATCGGATGTATAATGCCGGATTATTAATAAATCCGTTTAAATTGATCGTTTCGTGCCGAAAATCTGCTGAACTTCCACGGCTGGTATAGGTGACAAGAGTTGACCAGGAAAATCCGTTGGTCGACACTTCGACCCTTGCATAGGAAGAATAGTTATCACGATAATATTGGTAGAAATCAAGTTGTAGAGTAGTATATCCAACAGTGTTTATTGCCGGAGATATCAGATAAGTTTCGGTTGTACTGCCATAGCCCTGGTCCCTGCTATTGGATAAGTAAAACTGGCTGTTATCATTGGAATGGAAAGTAGGGGGAAAGTAATAACCATCGGGCCGGAGCTTCCATGCTGCATCACCCGGATTGCCACCCGTAGAATTGTTTATTGTTGTCCAGTTGTTTGTTAACCCATTAAAACCCTCAGAAAATAATTCCTGTGGAAGAGATGTACCAATATTAGAGCTTGAATATAAGTCGAAAGGATCTCCGGGACAAATCTGTGCATCCGATGCTGTGGCAGTTACCTCTGGTGAAGGTATCACAACAACTACTATGTTCACAGTATCCGGGTTTATACATTCAGGCGTTGATAATATAAAGGCGTAAGTAACGGCAACGGGAATTGCACTTGTGTTGATAAGGGTTTCATTGATATCTCCGCTACCGGATGCAGCCGGGTTTGATATACCGGCTACAGCTGCCCTCGTCCAGTCAAAACTGGTTCCGGCAACCGGTCCTGAAGGTGAATATGAAAACAATGTGTTACTGCATATGGTCGGGGATGGAGGATCACTTGTCATGGTGGGTATAGGTCCGACTACCACTACCACTTCCTGTGTATTTGTACAGCCATTGGCAGTAAGTGTATACTCATAGGTGACAGGAATTGGGTTGTTGGTAGTATTTATAAGGGATTCTGTAATAATGCCCGATCCGTTTGCTGCTGGATTACTTATGCCCGTTACTACAGCCCGGCTCCAGGTAAATACAACACCGGTCGTAAGGCTTGTTGGTTCATAGGAAAACTCGGATTCACTGCAAACTGCAGGAGGAGTCAGTGTGCTGCTTAGTAAAGGCGTCGGATTTATCGTAATAGTAAAAGACGTGTTGGGTCCTGTACAATTGTTCGCTGTTGGTGTTATTGTTATGGTGGCAAAAATGGGATCCGTTGTGCCGTTGCTAGCGGTAAAAGCAGGAATATTACCTGTACCGCTTGCCCCAAGACCTATGGCAGTATTATCATTCACCCAGCTAAACTGCGTTCCGGCAACTGGACCTGACAAAGCGGTTTCGGTGACTGCATCACCATTGCAATAAGTTTGATTCCCAACCGGATTTACGGATGGTGTTGGATTTACTGTGATAGTGTATGATGAGGGAATACCGGGGCAAGTACCAGATGCTGGTGTTATAGTTATGGTTGCCAGGATAGCTGCGTTAGTTCCATTAGTGGCAGTAAATGCAGGAATATTACCGGAACCGTTTGCCGGCAAACCTATATTGATATTATCGTTTGACCAGGTAAATGTCGTACCCGTAATTGGTCCTGAAACAGGCGTCAGCGGGGCAGCATCGCCATTACAATACACCTGATTGGCTATAGGATTAACTGTAGCAGAGGGATAAACTGTTATAGTATATGTGACCGGAGTGCCTGAGCAATTGGCTGGCTGTGGGAGTAATGGTTATGGTAGCCACGATTAGGAGGGGACTGACATTTGTAGCTGTAAAAGCCGGTACATTACCAGTTCCGCTTGGCCCTAATCCTATAGCAGTGTTGTTATTGGTCCATGAAAAAGTTGTTCCTGAAACCGGGCCGCTCAGCACCGTTTCCGGGACTGCTTCTCCATTGCAGTATTCCTGGTTGTCAACAGGATCAACAGTCGGTGAAGGTTTAACAATGACGTTTACATTCTGGACATTGGAACAGCCATTTGCTGTCAAAGTATAGATATAAGTTACACTCACCGACGAGGTTGTTGTATTGATCAGGACCTCATTGGGATTACCGGTTCCTGAACCTGTCAGATTGCTTATTCCCACCACTGCCGGCCTGTTCCAGTTGAATGCAGTTCCCGGTGTTCCACTTGTGGGGGTATATGAAAATGTTGTATTGCTGCATATTGGCTGTGGACTTAATGTGCTGCTTAGAGTTGGAATAGGATTCACAGTCACCACCACGGCATAAGTGGATGGGTTTGTACATCCGTTTGAGCTAAGTGTGTATATATAAGTCACATTTACAGGAAGTGACGTGATATTATTCAAAACCTCAAGCGGATTTCCTGAACCGGAAGCAGCCGGATTGGATATACCCGCTACAGCCGCCCGGCTCCAGGCAAATGTGGTACCTCCTACATTGCTGGTCGGATCATAACTAAATTCAGTGCCACTACATATGGGATCAGGTGTCTGAGTACTTGTAAGAACCGGTGAAGGATTTATGGTGATGGTATAGGTATAAAGGGTGCCATTACATCCATTGGCAGCAGGCGTAATGGTAATATTGGCAATGATTGAAGCATTCCCAGGATTCGTGGCTGTGAAAGCGGGAATATTGCCTGTTCCGCTCGCACCTAAACCAATGGCAGTATTGTCATTGGTCCAGCTAAATGTAGTTCCGCTCACAGGCCCTGTCAGCACGGTAACCGGAACAGCTTCACCATCGCAATATGTTTTATTAGCGACAGGATTTACAGTTGGATTTGGTTTTACACCTACAATTACATATTGGGTATTTGCACAGCCATTTGCAGTCAGTGTGTACTCATAAGTCACGTTGACTGTAACATTGGTAGTATTTATAAGGGTTTCATTGGGATTATCTATACCAGTATTAGCCGGATTACTGATCCCTGCCACTAATGCCCTGCTCCATTGAAACGTTGTACCAATAGTATTGCTGGTCGGATTATAACTGAATTCGGTGCCGCTGCATATTGCCGGTGGATTCAGACTGCTGGACAGCACAGGACTGGGGTTCACAATTACATCCACGTTAAATGGCGTAGGATTCTGGCAACTACCGGCGGTGAGAGTATAGACATATCTTACGGATATGGGGAATGCGGTGGTATTTGTCAGTACTTCATTAGGATTACCTGTTCCGGTCGTTCCTATCGGCAAAATACCTCCAATAGACGCACGGCTCCATTCAAAAGTGGTGCCTGTAACATTGCTCAGCGGTTCGTAAAAGAATGTGGTCCCGCTACAGATAGCCGGAGGGGTCTGACTGCTTGTCAAAACAGGCATTGGATTTACATCTACTAAAACTTCGTAAGTATCCGGATTTGAACATCCTGCAGCACTTAAGGTGTAAACATAAATTACAGTGATTGAATTAGCTGTGGTGTTTGTAAGTATTTCATTTGGATTACCAGTTCCTGTCGTTCCTGCTTCCTGGATTCCTATAACTGCCGCACGGCTCCAGCTAAAAATGGTTCCCGGGGTATTGCTTGTCGGGATGTAGCTAAAAACATTGCCACTGCAAATTCCCGGGGGATTTAGGATACTTGTGAGCTCTGGTATGGGTTTTACAATGACCTGCACATTGTATGTGCTTGGATTTGTGCATCCGGCGTATGAAACAGTGTAGGCATAGATTACAGTAATTGGTAAGGCCGTTGTGTTGGTCAATACCTCATTTGGATTGCCCGTTCCTGAATTAGCAGGTTCAGTTATACCCGCGACAGCAGCCCTGCTCCAGTTAAAGGTCGCCCCACTAACACTGCTTGAAGGCGTATAACTGAAAGCACTGCCGCTACATATGGGAGGAGGGGACAAACTGCTGGTGAAATTGGGTATGGGATTGACAACCAGTACAAGCGTATAGGGAGTGGGGTTTGCACATCCGTTTGCGCTTAAATAAATCAAATAATTTACCGTTCTTGGCCCTGTCGCCGAATTGGTCAGGGTCTCACTGATATCATCTGTGCCGGATCCTGTAGCTGGAGTTATATTAGGTACGAATGCCCTTGTCCATGTGAATATAGTACCGGGTGTACTGCTTGTTGGATGATAGAAAAATGGAACGCCGCTGCAAATGGATTGTGGATCAAGACTACTTGTAAGGGTAGGGATGGGGTTGACTGTGATGGTAATTTCTATGGAAGCTCCCACACAGCCATTGGCAGTTGGCACAACAGTAATGGTTGCAGTAACAGGCAGAGTTCCAGGATTAAGGGCTGTAAATGAAGATATATTGCCGCTTCCGCTGGCTGCCAGTCCAATTGACGGAGTATCATTGGTCCAGTTGAAAACTGTCCCGGTTACACCGCTGCTAAAGATAATGCTTGCCGTTGCAAAATTGTGACAGACATCCTGAGAGGCAGGGTTGGCAGTTACATCCGGAAGTGGGTTAACGGTTACAGTAATAACATCCGACCCTGTACATCCGTTCATCATCGGTAACGATATAGGTAAGATCGTAAGTTCCTGCAGCAGCCCCGCTGAATACCGGATCAACAATATTCGTTGCACTCAAATAAGCGGCCCCGGTTCCTGTCCAGAGGTGAGTAATGTATGTCCCGCTGCCCCCAACAGGATTTCCATTCAAGTTTAGCGATGCATCGGCACATAGAACCGCCGGATCAGGTGTTATACTTGCTGAAGGTAATGGATTTACGGTAACGGTAATGTTATCAGAGCCACTACATCCTTCATCATCGGTAACGTTATAGGTAAGATCGTAAGTTCCGGCAGCAGCACCGCTGAATACTGGATTTACAATATCAGTTGCACTGAGATAGGCAGCACCTGTTCCGGTCCAAAGGTGTGTAATATATGTTCCGCTGCCCCCAAACGGATTTCCATTCAAGTTGAGCGACCCATCGGCACATAGAACCGCCGGATCGGGTATTATACTGGCTGAAGGAAGTGGATTTACAGTAACGGTAATGTTATCAGAGCCACTACATCCTTCATCATCGGTAACGTTATAGGTAAGATCGTAAGTTCCTGCAGCAGCCCCGCTGAATACCGGATTGACAATATCGGTGCCACTCAGATATGCAGCTCCTGTACCGGTCCAAAGGTGAGCTACATAAGTACCGCTGCCGCCGCTTGGATTCCCGTTCAGGTTCAGGGAGCCATCGGCGCACAGTACAGCCGGATCGGGTGTTATACTTGCTGAAGGTAGTGGGTTTACAGTAACAGTAATATTATCTGAGCCACTGCATCCTTCATCATCAGTAACTGTGTAAGTCAGATCATATGTACCGGCAGCGGCTCCGCTGAATACCGGATTGACAATATCCGGTGCACTCAGGTATGCAGCTCCTGTACCGGTCCAAAGGTGAGTTACATAAGTACCGCTGCCTCCGCTTGGATTTCCGTTCATATTCAGTGATCCATCGGAACAAAGTGCAGCCGGGTCGGGTGTTATACTGGCCGATGGCAGCGAGTTAACCGTAATTGTAAGGTTATCGGAACCGCTACATCCATTATCATCAGTTACGGTGTAAGTAAGATCATATGTTCCTGCAGCTGCACCGCTGAATACCGGATCGACAATATTCGTTGCACTCAGGTATGTAGCTCCTGTTCCGGTCCAAAGGTGAGTAACATAAGTACCGCTGCCTCCGCTTGGATTTCCGTTCAGATTCAGGGAACCGTCGGCGCAAAGTACTGCCGGATCAGGAGTTATAGCAACATTTGGAAGTGAGTTGACTATGATATTGAAAGTGCAGTAATTGGTACATCCGTTTGCATCAGTATAAGTATAAGTAATATTTTGTGTTCCGACACCTGCAAGGGATGGTGTAAAGACCCCGGCACTTATCCCCGGACCGCTGTATGTTCCTCCGGCTGGTGTGCCACCGTTAAGTGTGAAAGCAGCCGCATCAATGCAAACGCCAAAATCTGCCGGACATGTGACTACCGGTAAAGGATTAACAGTGATGATGAAGCTGCAAGAATCTGTGCATCCATTGGAATCCGTATAAGTGTAAGTGATGGTGTGGGTTCCGGCTCCGGCTATTGAGGGACTGAAGTCCCCGCCGCTGACACCAGGTCCGCTATATGTTCCTCCGGTAGGGGTGGCACCTGTAAGTGCAAAGGCAGCTGCATCAATGCAAACGCCAAAATCAGCAGGGCAGCTTACTACAGGCAAGTCATTAATTACCACTGTGCCATTCATAAGCATGGTACAGCTGCTGTTATCCAGAGAAGCTTCAACAGTATAAGTTCCTGCGAGTGTTTGATCACCAAAAGAAATCGGGTTATCATCGCCTGGAATAGAACTTCCAACAGGACTGCCATCAAGGTTAAGCTGATAAGTGACCCCTGTTTCGGAACCTGAAAGGCCGATAGTAACGATATCTCCAAAACAATAACTAGAGTTAAGAGGACTAATATCGAAGAGATCAATATAAGTTATGATTACCTGACCATCTCCGCCAAATCCACCAAGCTGATTATGAATAAAACTAGTCGAAGTCGCACCTCCTCCGCCTCCTGCAGGGCTATGGCCAGGATCTCCATCAATATTATTAGCGGTTATATAATTACCGCCATCGCCGCCTGCATAGGGAGGAATATTGGGAATGCCTACACCACCTAGACCAGCTGCTGTATTACTTCCGTCATTTCCGTTTCCATTGTTTCCGGCTCCACCTCCGCCTCCTGCTCCATTGCCAAAGGACCTTCCGCCGTCGCCGCCATCAAAAATGCCTCCACCTCCTGAACCTCCATAACCATTTCCAAAAAGCCCTCTTAATCCGCCAGATCCACCATTTGCAGTAACTGAACCTCCTGGCCCGGTGACTTCAGATATATCTCCATCGCTGCCATTCGCACCCGGGGAGGACAATCCTCCAGCGCCAACGGTAATAGTATAAGTTTCGCCCGCGTTTACAAAAATTGTCGCCCGGTTGAAGGCTCCACCACCGCCACCGCCACCGTGTCCATAGCGTGCGCCACCACCGCCGCCACCGGCACCCCAGCACTCAACTTTTATACAGGTCACTCCATCGGGAATTACCCATGTATAAGTACCTGGGGTAAAATATTCCCCTATTCCTCTCGATCCGTTATTCCCCTCATCATAAACCGGCTTTTCTACTGAGTCGGCTGCTAATAAGGGGGTGTTATCTGACTTCGTTGGCAAACTCATAATGTTTGCTATGGCTTGGATCCTGACATTACGATTATTAAAATATACCTGGCGGTCATTGGCACCCCATGCGTAAATGCGTATGCTGAGAGTATCGGGATAAGTGACGGTAGTATGGGCAGACAGTTCCAGGGGACTGGGTGTCGTAGTATAGAAAAATAAAGGCTGCCCCATCGCCTGGCCTTCAGTCCGGAAACCGTCCGTTGAATATTTTGCCATGGTATGCATCTCTCCGCCACTCAGGCAAACTTCAAGCTTTATTCTATTGAGGGTCAGGCTTATTCCTTCCTCCGGTGCTATTAGATATTGATAATAGGCGTTCGGATTAAAACTTGGGGAATTCCAGCCGGTGGCCATAACCCCATTCGTGAAATCAAAGTAAACTTTGTCAACAGAGTTACCGGTAGAAAAGCCGGTCTGCGCTAAAATGGAAGGAGGTACAGACTGATCATTATAAGTTAAAGGCCAGTTCAAACTGATGGATTCCTGCGCTTTAAGATTTATTGCCAGGATGATGAGAAGGGGAAAAAGAAAAACCAGGCGAAGCTTGAAATGATGAATTATGGATATTAAAACAGCGGGCACGCTTCTCAGGGAAGGCCAAGAGAGGCTGCGATTCACGGGTGTGGTATTGAAATACCCGTAATTGGGCGATATGCAGGTTTCTTTTATTTTTTCCTTATAGGCCATGTATTAGTTTGGTTCCTATCAGAACTTGTAATTTCAATCATATCTTTATGTTTGGACATATTTACACTATCTAATCAGTATTAACTGAAATAGTAATATGAATCACAAAAAAAAAGGGATAAATAAGGTATAGGCTAAACCTGGAAAATGTATAGACTGGGCCATTCAAAAAACCATCCATGATCTTTATAATTTTGGTTTGAGATCCCTAACCATTATAAGTCAAGCTAATTGACCTGCTTGTCTTATGATGGGTCAGTAAAACAAATATCAATCATGGTGACTGATACGTGCTTTCTCACCATAGAGTTACACCTAAACTGTGATTTATAAACTTACGGACGGCTGGCTTAAAAACTTAATAGCTTTTTGACAAGTTATTAACGAGTATAAAGATACGTCTTTTCTAACTAACAAGCACTTATAATGATAAAAAAATTAAATTGTTAATATCTTTTTAGAAAATTTCGATAACTTTTAAATGTGGGCTTGCCAATAAGAAAGTTTGTAAACTCAATGTCCTTATATTCAAAATATTAACCATATCCTTCACTTCTTTCGGGATTACGATGTATATAGGAACTAGGGACCTGGGGCGCAGCGAGGAATCTGCTTGCTTTTTGCAGCATTATTATTTAGTAAAATATTTTCCTTTCAGAAATGGTGGAAAAACCTGCTTATATGTTTTGTCGTTTCAGGGCCAACAGAGCCAAACTCTGCAGTAAATATGGGTGCGGATCTATCTGTTTTGATGGAAGGATCAGGCTGGAGACTGTCGTTGAGAAAGATTCCTTCAAATTTTCCCTCCCTTACTTTATTAGAATCCATACTGTAAAAGAAGGCAACTTTACAATAATCAAATTTATTCCTGAAAGCTGCCAGGATTTTCCGGTAAGATTCAAGTTTGGGCCCTTTACTGTTGAGCAAAAAGGAAGAAAATAATTAATAAAATCTGATTAATTAATTAAACAATGAGCAATAATTATTGGATGGTTTACCGGCTATATGACCTGGCCAGGTTCAAGGGGCAGGTTAAGAAAATCTTTATTCCGTATAATCTACTTTTTGCTTTTTATATTCCTTCATGCGTTCGACGGGTTCAATTATTGAATAACCCTTCCATAAATTATCGTCAAACTGATCCACATAAATTACCTCCATATTTTCGGGCTGTTTAAAGTCCTGAAATTGCGGCTCTGTCAGAGATCCTTCATCCAGTACCAGGTATTCGTAAGATGATTCCTCGTCAACCTTAATATCCAGCCCAACTTTAAATTCATTGAGGGTCTTATCAAAAAAGGTCCTCTTTCTCTTTTTTAACAAGGCAATGTTCCTGTCAAAACTCACAGTTGCCCCCGCTTTCTTTGAGAAATATTTCAGTTCATAATTGTCATTTTTCCTTTCAAAATAGATGGATCCGCTGAACTGGGTTTCGGTATAACCCACTCCTAAGAGATGAATATCCCTGCCGGTTTTTCCGGGGGCGTACTCGTAATCGGCCCTGAGCAGGGCATAAGTGCCGGCTGAAACGTAGATCCTGCCAATATACATCCCGCTGCTCCTGGGACTGAAGTCAATGATATAAACATCCTCCCCATTTACACTGGTCCCTCCCACCAGCTTATAATTATATCTTCCGGTTTTATAGAGGAATTCCCAATCGTCTTTACCATTAAGTGAACTGAAATAAAGCTGGGATTGCATATTGCCGCTGAAATATTTCAGATTCCTTTGATTATCGGGCAGGCTGTCCTTGATTGTATCATTATTCATATCGGACTGATCTATTTTGGTCCCGAAAATCCCGGTTTTGATTTTCCAGTATTCTTTATCTCCCGTGCTTTTAAATGCATTCTCAAAGACCTTCTCAAATTGATCGAATTCCGCTATATCCTTCTCTTTGAGTGATACGGCATGAATGGGCTCAATCTTCAGTTTTACGGAATCATCCAGGTTTTGAGTAAAATACAGGTTCCCAAGGAAATCGGTAAATGAAGTGGAATGCCTCGGTATTTTCTCTTCTACCTTTTTCAGCATCTTTTCATCTAAACCGTCGATGCTGCTTTTTTTATAATTGAGCTTGAAATTGTTCATATCGGAAATATCCCTTTGACGGATGAAAGCTTGCTTTTTACTGCCCGTCTTCCGGTAATTGGAATCTTTATTTTCCAGGATTTTTTTAACGATGAATTCAGGGTCCGGCGGATTCCCGTAAATGAGGGTTTCATTCAGGTTTAAAAAGTCTTGTTTTAAGAAGATGATGGAGTCATTTTCAGCTTCAGCTATGCACAGGTTGCGGGCTTCATAACCGAGGTATTGGAAACGGACCGTATCGTTTTCATGTAAACCGTTAATATCAATTGAATAATAACCGCTCTCATTGCTGATACCCCCGCGGTTTTTGTGGAGTACGTAAATATTTCCGTAAGGAAGGGGGCTTTGTGTATCGCTGTCTAAAAGCTGGCCTTTGAGTTCATGCTTAGCTGCCGGACCCTGAATTGATGTGTTTTCAGCGGTTTGGGCCAATAGCCTTCCAAAGGAAAGCAGGATTATCATTGTTAATAAAGAAATTCTGAGGCGCATGTCTATCGTACTTTATTAATAATTTACTTATTGTATCTAACTGTTTCTTTATGAATATTAATTTAATAAGGATTAAGGCTGAAGCTTTAAAGCCTGTTTATTATTTTCGGCTTAAAACCCGTTCTTTTCTCTATTTCATTAAATAAATCCACTAAGTTGTTATAATCTTTCATTTTTTCAAATACAATATCAATCTTATAATTTTCATTTCTATAATCGAATTCCAGGATATTCCCAGAACCGCCCAAAAAATCAAAACGTCTCATGTTCCGAATTTGGGTGTCCTCATTTGTACCCCTGTAAAAAAGTTCAAGATATTTCATTTCATTAAGTGAAAATTGTTCACTCCTATTGGCATATTCCAAACGGAATTCGGTAGGACTCAAAAAAAGACTTCCGATATTGCGATAATTTTTACTGAAAAAAATCAAGTAAAAAGGTAAGGCCAACATTATAATTATCCATATCAGCAAATAAGATAAATTATCCTTATTGGGTATAAAATGAAATAATGTATTCAACTTAAAAAATGCAATATTCAAAAGAAACAAAGACACAATAATAATAACTTTCCTATCTATAGTTTGCTTAGCAATTATAAATTCAGTTTCCCACATCGAATATTAAATTAAACTATATAATTATGATCTTTTTCACTTTCCCCCTTGAAACTTTTCATAAACGATAATCGGGAGCAAGATATAATGTTCGTCTTTCATTTCAAAATGTATTGATCCTTTGAATTGGGTTTCGGCATATCATATCCCCGGCATTTTTAATGCTATTTTCAAAAACATTTTCAAATTGATCAGCATCAGCTATATATTTTTCTTTAAGAGAAACTGTCCATATGGGTTCAACTATGAATTTTACAAAGCCTTCCGGGTTCTTTGTAAAATAATGCTCTCCAGGGAAATCGTAAAAAGGAGTACTATGTCCCGGCATTTGTTTCATATAAGACGGATTTCTTCAGAATAATCATACTGCAAGTCTTCATGCAGGGCCGACAATGCTTTGTCAATTCTAACGAACAGCCTGCTGTTAATGTTTCCAAGGGCCGTATTGGGAGTCAGGGGAATTCCCGACATTTTTAAGGCTTTGAGGAAATGTATCAACAATTCAACTTCAGTTTGCTTTAATCCCGAATATTTAATGTATTTATTCGTGATCCTGAGTATTTTCCGGATACTTTTTTTCGCCAGGTAGGAATTGCTTTTATTTATTTCCTTAAATAATCCGTCAATCTGTGATTTTACTTCCAGGATGTATTGCTTTTCATCGTAAGCTTCAAATAAAAGATATGTAAGCAATTCTTTATTCTCCTTTCTGTACTTAGCCATCCGAATACAAAGCTCCCGCACCCTTTTGGGATTCAATGTTTCAAGTTCTGTTTTGATTTCTTTTAAGGACGCCGCTTTCATAAAGCCATACCGGTTTATTTAATTATTTTAACCCTGCCGACTTCACCGGAAGTCAGCCTCACCTTTATTCCATACGGATGATATGAACTTTTTGTGAGGATATTCTGAACTATACCATAAGTGATATTGCCATCATCCTGGTCTTTTTTCAATACTATCCCTACTTCGTCACCTGCTTTGATATCACTTAGGTTCTGACCTTTCATATACTTTGCCATTTTGGGGAATAGGAAACTATTTTGGATATGAATTTAAAGCTCAAACTTATAAATCTTCTATTAAATATCCTTTAAATAATAATTAAAATACTCCTTATTGGGTTCCTGATACAGGTAGACCCCCTTGTTCAACATAATCAAAATTAATCTTAAATGATCCCGGATTCCTTTTCATTCAGCATTAAATCGCAATACCAGAAACCACTGTCAAACAGGGCGCCGGCAGCATTATCCTCATTACCGGTGGGTTTGTATTTACGGTACACAAGTTCTCCCTTTTCGAAAGAAATTGGCTTTTTAAAAATGGGGCCGTCGAAAACGAAGGTATGAAATTCACCGTTTTCGCCGCAGGGATCAACATCCTCAGGCAAATCCAGTAAAAAATCATGATCAATAATCCGGCCCGCAAAACTCTTATCCAGGTGTTTTTCACTTACACAAGTGACGATGGTCTTGAAACCCAGGTTGATGAATTCGTGGATGAGCTCAGTGGTAGGCAATTTCCATAGGGGAAAGAGTGCTTTTAAATCCAGGTCTTCCAGCTTATCTTCCCTGTATTTTCTCAAGTCTTCAAGAAAAATATCGCCGAATACCGATGCGCTGGCTCCTTTGGCCCTCAGAGCCTTCAATGTCGAAGTCATGGCATTTTCGTAAGTTGCCATATCGGGCATTTCGGGCAGGAAAATCTTTATAAGTGGAAGACCGGTACTTTCCGCCTGTGCCTCCAGCAATTCCAGCCTGACCCCATGCATGGACACCCTCCGGTACTCCTCACTCAGGGTGGTCAGCAGGCACATAATATCGTATTGTTGACTTTCCATGATCCTGTAAAGTGCCAGGGCCGAATCCTTTCCCCCGCTCCAGTTCAGAATGACTTTCTCTTTCAATTTTGCTGTAAATTATTCATTTTCATTCTCCTACCTTCAATCCTTCAACCTTCAATAAATTGTTAATTAACAAGCATAAATTTCTTTTGGATGAAGAAGGTCCCGTTCTGTAAAATCGCTGTAAAAATTCCTGTTTCTGCCGATGATAAATCCAGTTTCATTTCATTCAATCCTTTATTAAGCTTCCAGGGAGTATCCACAAGGGTTTCACCCAGTATTCCAACTATTTTCAGATTAATATTTTTTTCATAATCAGAATTAAATGAAAGAGTAATCTTTCCTTTTGAAGGATTCGGATAAACATTGATCATCATTTCTACGGGGGAGTTTTCATCGATACCTACCGTAAGGTCACAGGTGCTTCCTTCGGGAAAAAGCGGGACATAGTCTTCAGCATAACATTCAAATCCATTTCCGTTATCCAGCATCATGTACATTGGTTCAATCAGGCCGAATTCATGACCTATACCTTCAATATACCAATGCGACATTAAATCTTCGTTTATAGAATCGTAGATATTAAATCTTTTTAAATATTTACCATCTACCAATACTGAATCGACTGAGGATATTACCACCGTATTCCCATTTATCATAGTTTCTGGCAAGGTGTCGCCGGCATGCAGGGAAAAATCATAGAGCAATTCATCCTGCCCGTCCAAAAGCATATAAGTACGGGCCGAATCGGTGCGAATAAATGCATAGAAACTGTTTTCAAAAGGCCATGAATTCCCTACCCCCTGATATTCTATAGTATGCAAGCCGGAGCTTAACAGCCTGCTATATACCTTGCCATTAACCGTAGTGTCCCCTGATACAAACACTCTGAAATCATAGCTTGATTGCCAGAATGGCATAGGCTCCCAGGTGCTGTTCCAGATTTTCCATTCAGAGTTACTGTTCTGGGGAATGGGATAATTTACCTGCGGGTAAACCAAAGTACTGATTAACAGCCCTGAAATTAAAATGATGATTGCTTTCATAATTTAAAATGTTCGTTAAGGTTTGGCCTAAAGTATGCAAGATAAGGAATTTTAAAATACAAATGAAATGTCATTTCAGATTTCAGATTGACGAATTGAGCATTGATTTAAGAAATTAAATTTATTGAATTTCGTTAGTTTTAATTTTTTTTTAAAAGATAAATATGAGAAAAATTAAAATGAGAATAGAAATTCAAAAACGTTTAATTATGCTTTCGGAAAATGCTTTTAAGCTTATTTGATTTAAAAAAGACGGAATATTCAATTTACTTACTAATCAATTACTCAGATCAGTGACTTCCTCATCACTTAATTACGAAAAAGCCTAAATCAAATTTCTTACATCATAAAAATTCTGAAATCTGAAATGTATCACAAAAGTTCTCTGATCATCTTTTCAGTTTCAGGATCACCGGGGCTTGACATGTTGTTCTTCACCAACTGGCCCTCCATGTCGAACAGGACATAATGCGGGATATATAGAACATCATATTTTTCAAGCGCCGGCTTGCTGGTATTCCTGCCCAGACGATAATGTATTCCATGCAAGTGCAAGATCCGGATCATATTTTCCCATAAAGCGGCATCATTGTCAACATTCACATAAAGAAATACAACTTCTTCATCTTTCAGCTTTTTTGCAAGCGAAGCCGAATTCGGCATTTCGGCCTTACAGGGCCCGCACCAGTATGACCAAAAGTCGAGGTAGATTACCTTGCCTTTGTATTTTGCCAGAACATTATCCAATGTCAGCGATTGCAAGTCCTCATCATCCAGGTTGTATAAAACCGTGTATTCAGGCAAAGCCTGGTTGAGTTTAAACAGCTTTTCATCGTATTTATCCTCCAAGTCTTTTTTCAATATCGTATCGGTGACATATTTCCCGATCTCAGGCATTAAACTTTTATAATGCTCTAACTCTTGGCGTTCAGCATAACCAACAGCTGTTTTATAAATGTAGAGCTGCATGGCATAAGGTGTCAGGATACTTTCCATACATTTATACAGCAAAGAATCATAGATTCTCCTATCGTACTTCGGTATAGAATCATAAATTTGCTTATAGATGTTGCTCCCGAGTATATAGGTAAGCCAGCTTTGATATTCCTGGGCTAAATAATCTGAATCTTTGAACTTTGCTGCATCGGTAATGATCCTATGAATTTTCCTGTTCCATGACTTAATATTCTCTGAAGTATCGTTGCCAATTCTGAGGTCAAACATCTGAAGGTTGTTAACCCAGCTGAAATATATCCTTGTTTTCATATAGGAAATAAATGTCTGTGGGAAGTTGTTTTGTTCCATGGCTTTATTCAGAAATGCCGTAGCATCTGACTTTTGCTTTTCAGCCATAGCCATAAAAACACCGGGCATTGTGTCTCTTAAGGCGTAAAAGTCGGGGATATCCTGGTTCTGTAAATCTTCGTATTTAATGAAGTATTCCGCCATGAAATTATTCTTTTCAGCCCCTACACCCTCATACTTAATGATTTCATCGAAAGCTTCGGCGTTCAGGCTAATATGGATGGAATCTCCCGGACAGAGATACATATACGAAATTTTCTCACCCACTGTGAATACTACAGGCCGGCATTTATCAAGCTCAAAACTCGTTTTGAATTCACCCTGCTCATCCAACAGGGCAGTATCTGATAGATAGGTTCCTGTGATACCTGGGACAGAAAAGGAGACCATTTCAGAAACCGGGTTCTTAATCTTTCCACTAATTATGACCCTGGAGTTCTGTTCTTTCTTCATACAGGAAGAGAAAATAAGCAAGGAGATACTAATAATGATAAGACTTGCTTTTTTCATAATTTATGATCCGCTTAAATTGGATCTTAAATATACAACTTCATTTCACAATAGCATTTCACAATGAGGCCAATTGAAAATTGATTACGGAATTTTGTAAAGCAGAATTCGGATCAAGGTATAAGATCGATACAGGAATATACTCCTAAGCTTGTCAATCTGAAATCAGAAATCGTCAATCTGAAATGAAAAAGCCCGCGCAGAAATGCGCGGGCTTTTTAGCCTGTTGCCCGATCAGGGGTCGAACCTGAACTCTTCTGATTCAGAGTCAGACGTGTTGCCAATTACACCATCGGGCAATTGAGGGGGCAAATGTAATAATTTTTACTTTTTAGGATAATTTTTTTTAGGATAATATTATTTCTCTTGCTATTGTTCACCGTCCTTGACCTCAGCCCCCTTGCCCCCCTCTCCGCAACGGAGAGGGTGGAATAGCGGGATTGTCGACTTTCAATTTATTTTTTATCGATTCACGTCTCACGTCTCACGATTCACGTCTCACGTCTCACGTCTCACGTCTCACGCCTTCGCCATTTTTCCCCAGGGATCTTTTAAGGGAACGGTCCGGTTGAAAACCATACGCTCAGTTGTACTGTCCGGATCGACATTGAAATAACCCAGTCTCTGGAACTGAAAATGGCTCAGGGCTTCCGCTCCTTTTACCGAAGGTTCGACATAACAGGGATAAAGCACTTTCAATGAATCGGGGTTCATGAATTCCTTGAAGTCCTTATCTTCATGGCCGGTCGGATCGGGATCCATGAAAAGGCGGTCATAGAGGCGGACTTCCACCGGCAGGGCCTGAGCTGCGGAGACCCAATGCAGGGTGCCTTTCACCTTGCGGGTGCTTCCTGTGCCGCTCTTTGTTTCGGGATCATAAGTGCAACGCACTTCGATGATCTTCCCCTCTGCATCTTTTATGACTTCCTCACATTTGATTATATAGGCGTTTTTTAGCCTGACCTCGCCTCCCGGGAAAAGGCGGAAGAATTTCTTCGGGGGATCTTCCATAAAATCATCCTTTTCTATAAAAAGTTCCCGGCTGAAAGGTATTATCCTTGAGCCAGCAGCGGGATCCTCCGGGTTGTTTTCGGCTTCCATCTCCTCCACTTTTCCTTCCGGATAATTGCTAATGACAAGCTTGAGGGGATCAAGTACCCCCATCACGCGCGGAGCTTTCTTATTCAGGTCTTCCCTCACACTATACTCCAGGAGCGCCAGGTCAATCACGTTATCACGTTTTGCCACCCCGATGGTATCCGAAAAATTACGGATGGATTCAGGTGTATATCCCCTTCTTCTAAGCCCCGAAATAGTAGGCATGCGGGGGTCGTCCCAGCCTTTCACGTGCTTGTCTCGCACCAGTTCCAGGAGCAAACGCTTGCTCATCACGGTATAATTCAGGTTCAGGCGGGCAAATTCTATCTGCCGGGGCCTGTATGCATCTTTGTCCTTCACGATCTGGTCAAGGAACCAGTCGTAGAGGGGGCGGTGCACTTCAAATTCCAGGGTACAGATGGAATGGGTGATGCCTTCCAGGAAATCGCTCTGCCCGTGAGCATAGTCATACATAGGATAGATGCACCATTTATCGCCTGTGCGGTGATGGCTTGAATGCATGATGCGGTAAAGTATGGGATCGCGCATATGCATATTGGGGGAAGCCATGCCGGTTTTGGCCCGGAGAACCCGGGCGCCGTTCGGGAATTCGCCCTTTCTCATTCTTTAAAAAGATCCAGGTTTTCTTCGACGCTGCGGTTCCGGAAAGGGCTCTCCTTCCCTGCCTGGGTAGGAGTGCCGCGCTGGGCGCTGATCTCATCGGCCGACTGGTCATCAACATAGGCCTTTCCCTCCTTAATAAACATCAGGGCCCAATCGTAAAGCTGTTCAAAATAATCGGATGCGAAAAATAACCGGTCTTCCCAGTCAAAACCCAGCCATTGTATATCTTTCTTTATAGAATCCACGTATTCCTGTTCTTCCTTGGAAGGATTGGTATCGTCGAAACGAAGGTTGGTTTTTCCATTATATCTGTTAGCCAGTCCAAAATTCAGGCAGATAGACTTGGCATGGCCGATGTGCAGGTAACCATTCGGCTCAGGCGGGAAACGGGTATGTACTCTTGCATTGTTCTTGCCATTCCTGATATCTTCCTCTATGATAGATTCAATAAAATTCAGGGGCCGGGCAGCCTTCTCCTCATTCAGATTATTTGTATCCATAAGTATTTAAGTCTGTTTATCAAAAGAAGTGCAAAATTAGGGGATTTTTCGGGATTTGGATATCGCGAACAGTTCAAAGTTCAAAATTCAAAATGCAAAATTTAAGTTGATCAGTTTTAAGGTGTTTTATTGAATTGCGTTAACTTAACTTTTCCAACTAATCTACTTTAAATTTCCTCTGTCTGAAGTTAATTGTGCCGCTGCTACGCAGCTCTTGATTTTATATTTCTTGCAACATTCTATATACATGTCGCTGCTACGCAGCTCAAGTACTGTTTTAGCCCCCTAAATAGTCGGACAAGATTATAGAAACAATTCTATAATTTTATGCCAAATAGCTCCAAATGAGAAGAGTATAAGGCTGAAATTGTATCAATTCTTAGATTTTTTTACCTCCAATTATAGAATTTCTTCAAAAGCGAGCGCCGTAGGCGCGACATGTTTATAGCAATAATGGGAGAAAGAATCTTCAGGAGCTCCGTAGGAGCGGCATGATATGAAAAGTATGAATTTCTGATACTGTAATTATTAGAGATTAATATAGGTAGAAGAATTAATTATGAATATTTTAATGCTCATGGACTTTTTTTCCTGGTGACCATTCTTAGTGTATTTGTGCTTTTGTGGCTATATCTGAAAAACAGCCATTTGTAAAGTTCCCTTGTAGCCACTAAAGCACCAAAACTCAAAGGCTTCACCAAGATATGTACAAATTTTAAGTTTACATATGGCGAAAGTTAGTCCTTATTAGGGTCGTGTCCAGATGAAGAATTCGTAAATCTGAAATCCGCCATCTGAAATCTGAAATCAAATTCCCTTCCTTACCTTATCAATAAAAATATTTTCAAAAAAATTACTACCTTTGCACCCAATTTTTTCTAAACCAAGACTTTATTTCTGCTCGATGAAACGGAAATATGAAGAATATAAAGAGCTAAACTTAACAAGGATAGCAAAGGAAGTAAATGATTACTGGGCCGATCACAAGACTTTTGAAAAAAGCATTGAGATCCGGCAGGGGAAGCCTGAATTTGTATTTTATGAAGGACCTCCTTCAGCGAATGGAAAACCGGGCATCCACCATGTGATGGCCCGTGCTATCAAGGACATCTTTTGCCGTTATAAAACCCTGAAAGGCAATCTGGTCCTCCGCAAAGCCGGATGGGACACCCATGGTCTTCCTGTGGAAATAAGTGTGGAACAGAGCCTTGGCATCACCAAGGATGATATCGGGAAGAAAATATCGGTGGAGGAATATAACAATACCTGCCGGCAGGAGGTCATGAAATACAAGGACCTTTGGGATGATCTGACCGTTAAAATGGGATACTGGGTTGATCTTGAACATCCTTACATCACTTTTGACAATAAATATATTGAATCGGTATGGCACCTCCTGAAAAAGCTTTACGAAAAAGGACTACTGTACAAGGGTTATACTATACAGCCTTATTCTCCTGCTGCCGGAACCGGACTGAGTTCCCACGAGCTGAATCTTCCGGGAGCATATAAAACAGTAAAGGACCTCACGGTCACTGCCCAATTCAAGGCCATAGAAACGGAAAATGCCGAATTTCTTTTTGAAAATGCTTTCGGGGAAGTCTTCTTTCTTGCCTGGACCACCACTCCCTGGACCCTCCCTTCCAACACTGCTCTGGCAGTAGGGAAGAAAATAGAATATGTCAGGGTTAAGACTTATAATCCCTATACCTACCTTCCGATTACGATTATAATGGCGAAAGACCTGCTCCATAGCCTTTTCCCGGAGAAAAACGCGGAACTGAAACTGGAAGAATACGAAGCAGGACAAAAGGCAATTCCTTATGAAGTTATAGATAGTTTCAAGGGCTCCCAACTGGTTGGCTTGCGTTATGAACAATTATTGCCTTACGCTCAACCAGAGGAAGGGGATGCTTTTAAAGTTGTAGCCGGAGATTTTGTGACCACTGAAGACGGGACGGGTATTGTTCATATTGCACCCAGTTTCGGCGCTGACGACTTCAAAGTGGCCCGCGAAAACGATATAGGCTCACTGACCATGGTCGACAAGACCGGAAGGTTCATAGAAACCATGGGAGAATTTGCCGGGAAGTTCGTGAAATGGGAATATGACCCTGATTTTGACCAGGCGAAAGATGAAAGCACCGACCTGAAGATCGTTGTAAAGCTGAAAAAAGAGAACAAGGCTTTCAAAACTGAAAAATACGAGCACTCCTATCCACATTGCTGGAGGACTGACAAGCCTATCCTTTATTATCCGCTGGATTCCTGGTTTATCCGGACCACCGCTTATAAGGATAAGATGATAGAACTGAACAGGACCATCAACTGGAAACCTGCTTCAACCGGAACGGGCCGTTTTGGAAACTGGCTGGAAAACCTGGTCGACTGGAACCTTTCACGTTCCCGTTACTGGGGGACTCCCCTTCCGATTTGGGCTACTGAAGATCGCAGCGAGATACACTGCATAGGTTCTGTTGAAGAACTCAAGTTCCAGATAGGGAAATCAGTGGAGGCCGGATACATGGATAAGAATCCTCTGGAAAATTTTATACCGGGAGATAATTCCTCGGATAATTATAATATTTTCGACCTTCACAGGCCCTATGTTGACAATATTGTACTGGTTTCGGAGAATGGGAAAAAAATGTTCAGGGAGCTTGACCTGATAGACGTTTGGTTTGACTCAGGCGCCATGCCCTACGCGCAGTTTCACTATCCTTTCGAGAATAAGGAACTGCAGCATTATTTCCCTGCTGATTTCATAGCAGAGGGAGTGGACCAGACAAGAGGATGGTTTTTCACCCTTCATGCCATTGCTGTGATGCTTTTCGACGATGTATCCTATAAAACTTGTGTGTCGAACGGACTGGTCCTGGATAAAGAAGGAAACAAAATGTCGAAACGGCTTGGAAATGCGGCCGATCCTTTCGAAACCCTTGAAAAATATGGTCCCGACGCTACCCGCTGGTATATGATGACCAATTCACAACCCTGGGACAATCTCAAATTTGATACCGATGGCATCGTTGAGGTGCAGCGGAAATTCTTCGGAACTTTATATAATACCTATGCGTTTTTTGCACTTTACGCGAACATTGATGGTTTTACATATTCTGAAGATGAAGTGCCTTATACTGAGCGTCCGGAGATTGACCGCTGGATACTTTCGGAATTAAACTCACTCATTCTGAAAGTGGATGAGTTTTATGCTGATTATGAACCTACCAAAGCCGGAAGGGCTATTCAGGAATTTGTAGGCGATCACCTCAGTAACTGGTATGTGCGCTTGAGTCGCAGGCGTTTCTGGAAGGGAGATTACAGCCATGACAAGATCGCGGCTTATCAGACCCTTTATCAGTGTCTTGAAGTGGTGGCCCAGCTCATGAGTCCCATAGCCCCTTCATTCAGTGAAAAATTATTCCTGGACCTGAACACTGTATCGGGCAGACAGCAGACTGATTCGATACATCTTAGCGATTTTCCGGTTGCCGATTTAAGCATTATTGATAAGGATTTGGAGGAAAGAATGGAACTTGCCCAGAAATTCTCCTCTATGATATTGTCGCTCCGTAAGAGATCCAATATCAGGGTCCGTCAGCCTTTGAACAAGATCATGATCCCGGTGCCGGATGAGAAATTCAGAAAGCATTTAGAAGCAGTTGAAAACCTTATCCTTACTGAAGTTAATGTAAAGCAGGCTGAATATCTTAGCGATACGGCAGGTATACTGGTTAAAAAGATAAAACCGAATTTCAAGACCCTGGGGCCAAAATACGGGAAACTGATGAAACAAATAAGTACCGCTGTGAATTCCTTTAGCCAGGAGGACATTGTCAGGATCGAAAATGAACAGGCCTTTCTTTTGAACCTGGAAGGGCAGGAAGTCGAAATCAGCCTGGAAGATGTTGAAATAAGTACCGAAGATATCCCTGGTTGGCTGATCGCCGGCACGGGCAATTTAACAGTTGCACTTGACGTTAACATCACGGAAGAACTCAAGCAGGAAGGACTTGCCAGAGAACTCGTGAATCGCATACAGAATATCAGGAAAGACAAGGGTTTTGAGGTTACTGATAAGATAAGGGTTCAGGTCGAAAAATTGAATTATCTTGACTTAGCGATAAGAAACAATTTTTCGTACATTTGTTCAGAAACTCTGGCAGAATCGTTGGATTTGGTTGAACGGATCGAGGATAGTGAAAAAGTCCCGGTAGAATTGACCGAAGAGTACAATACCACTGTCAGCATCCGTAAAATTGACTAAGTCCAATAAACCAATTAGTTTTAAATTTACATACTACGAAGCTATGACAAAAGCAATTAAAGAGACAACTGAGATTAAGGAAAAGAGCCGTTACTCAGATGAAGAATTGCAGGAATTCAAAGAAATAATTGTTCAGAAACTTGATAAAGCCAATGAAGACCTGAGGATGTTGACGGAAGCCTTCACTAATGATGACGAACATGGCACCGACGATACTTCCCCAACATTCAAAGTATTGGAAGAAGGATACCAGGTTTTATCAAAAGAAGAAAATAGCCGTCTGGCTTCCAGACAGCAGAAGTTTATCAACAGTCTTGAGGCCGCATTGTTGAGGATTGAAAATAAGTCTTACGGGATATGCCGTGTGACCGGAAAACTGATATCCAAGGAAAGACTTAAAAGTGTGCCTCATGCTACGCTCAGCATAGAAGCTAAACTTCAACAAAAATAAATCATTAATAAATTAAATACATAACCTGCTGGATCTTATCGATATTTCGTTTAAAATTCAGCAGGTTTTTTAATTCATTCATTCTCTCCAAAAAAACATTTTCATTCAATTGAAAAAAGCAATCTTAATTACCTTCGTTGTTTTACTTATCGACCAGACATTAAAAATCTGGGTTAAGACCCACATGACCATCGGTGAAGAGATCCATGTCCTGGGAAACTGGTTTATCCTTCATTTTACTGAAAACGAAGGAATGGCTTTCGGATTTAAATTCGGGGGAACCTCCGGAAAATTAATTCTGAGTCTCTTCAGGATTATTGCAGTCATAGGCATTGCATATTACATTCACACCATAAACAAAAAAAACGCAAGTCCCGGCCTCATTTTCAGCTTCGCACTGATCATGGCAGGCGCCCTTGGAAATATTATCGACAGTGCTTTTTACGGAATGATATTCAGTGACAGTACTTACCATAATATTGCTGCTCTCTTTCCCCCGGGAGGAGGTTATGGTGCATTCCTGCATGGAAAAGTGGTAGATATGCTTTATTTTCCCATTGTTAATACCACTCTCCCTGCCTGGGTGCCTTTCTGGGGTGGGGACCATATGATATTCTTCCGGCCCGTATTCAATATCGCCGATTCATCCATTACCATCGGGGTCTTATCCCTGATTTTATTTCAACGTGGTTTTTTTGGAAAAAATGCTTCTTCACCGGAAACTAAAATGAATGAAAAATCAGAATTAAACATAAATAAAGACTGATAGTTAACTGTCTTTCCATCTTCTCATACCTTGACAAATTGTATAATACCTTAATTTTTACTACCTTTGCAAATCTTGAATAAAATCTAAGTATTTAACTATGGAAAAAAAGAGGGTTCTCTTCGTAACTCAGGAAATCACACCATATCTGGAAGAATCACACTTATCATACATTGGCCGACACCTTCCGCAGGGCATTCAGGAAAGAGGAAAAGAAATCAGGACATTCATGCCCCGTTACGGAAACATCAATGAAAGAAGAAACCAGCTCCACGAAGTTATCAGGTTATCAGGCATGAACCTGATTATCGATGATACAGATCACCCGCTGATCATAAAAGTTGCATCTATTCAACAAGCCAGGATGCAGATATATTTCATCGATAATGAAGACTATTTTCACCGTAAGTTTATTGTCAGGGATAAAAACGGAAAATTCTTTGAAGATAATGATGAAAGGGCAATTTTTTTCTCCCGTGGCGTTCTTGAAACAGTGAAAAAACTGGGATGGAAGCCTGATATAGTTCACTGTCATGGTTGGTTTTCAAGCCTTTTACCACTTTACCTGAAAAAATCTTACCGTGATAATCCGCTCTTTACTGAGTCAAGGGTCATTTGTTCACTTTATGATGATGCTTTTAATGAGGAAATGAGTGCCGATTTCATCAAAAAACTTAAATATGACGGTATCAATAATAAGGACATTGCACACTACAAGAAGCCGAATTACGTTAATCTGATGAAAGCAGCTATTGATTACAGCGATGCACTTATATTCGGCAGCGAAAATATCAATCCCGAGGTATTAGATTATCTGAATAAATCGGGTAAGCCAGTTTTGGAAAACCAGGAAACTGAGAAACTAATCGATGCCTACTCAGAATTTTATGATAAAATTCTGACAGAAGAAATCGTAACCAGCTGATAATCTACGCTCATCTTAACTACTATTTTTCAATTCATTTAAGCTTGAATTAGTGAAAAATTATTTTTCTTTATCCTTCCTCATTTTTTTGCTGGCAATTATTGCACTGACCGGCTGTAAAAAAGAAAATTCCAATCTCGGCTTGAATGTCCAGCCACCTTCCGACAAACTGGAGCTTAACCGGGTGGACACCGTTTCCATTACAGCCTATTCCAAACTGGTGGATACAGTTAGAACGAATGGAACAACACTGAGCCTCTGGGGTGCGATAAATGACCCAATTTTTGGCAAAACAACGGCAAGCATTTATACACAATTAAAACTTACCCAAACCGCATTTGACTGGGGAACAAACCCGGTGTCCGACTCCCTGATGCTTTCACTGCTATATGCAGGTTCCTATGGTGATTCCACAGCTTACCTGCGGATCAAGGTCTATGAGATGGATGACACAATCGGTTATACCACTCCCTATTACTCCTTCAGTACCGTCCCTGTCAAATCAACGCTCCTGGCCGATTATTCCGTCAAACCCGATCTGGTTGATTCGCTAACTATAGACGGCAAGAAAGTTCCACCCTTGCTCCGGATAAACCTCAGTTCCTTATCGCCCGAACTGGTAGATAAATTACTGGCTGCGTCCGCCGCAGATCTGAATACCAATGACGATTTTCTTAAATATTTTTATGGCCTTTATATTACCGCCGAAACAAGTGACCCTACCGGCAGGATAATTTACCTGGACCTGGTCTCCTCACTTTCAGGCATGAGTTTATACTATCATAATGACGAAAAGGACTCCATAAAATTTGATTTTAGTATCAGCAGCTCCTGTGCCCGTTTTGAGAATTTTACTCATGATTACACGCTTGCTGACCCTGCATTTAAGGCACAGGTCCTGAATGGTGACACCAGCCTCGGGAAAAACACCTGCTATATGCAATCCATGGGAGGGGTAAAAACTTTTCTGAGATTCCCTTATTTAAAAGATTTTAATAATATTGACACCTTTGCAGTTAATGAAGCTAAAATCGTGTTCAAATTAGGAGATGAAAATCCAAACTTCCGACCTTCCTCTTCCCTGGCACTTGTTAAAGCTGATAGTGCTGGCAGTTATTCCATTCTGAGCGATCAGCTTACAGGCGTCACTTATTTCGGGGGATATTATGATTCCCTTAATAATGAATACTGGTTCCGGATTACCAACTCGATACAAGCCCTGTTGAAAAACGAGACACCTGATTACGGATTTGAGCTCTATTCTTCAGGAGGGGCTGTCAATGCAGATAGAGCCGTTATTTACGGAACGGATCCCGTCCTTAAACCAGATGACAGAATTAAGCTGATCATTACATACACCAAGGTCCAATAATTCACAGGATGGATTTGTCATCTAAAATAAATGAGCCTAAAAATTATAATTGCCTCCATTTTAGTATATTTTTGCCCTAATAATTTCTGATTCAAAATAAGATGTGTGGAATTGTAGCTTACCTTGGGGAAAAAGAGGCTTTCCCAATTTTAATCAAAGGCCTATACCGGCTCGAATATCGTGGTTACGACAGTGCAGGCATTGCCATCCTGAACGACGAACTGAAGGTTTATAAAACTAAAGGCAAAGTTGCGGAACTTGCTAATTTTCTCAGAGGCAAGGATCTTCATGGCACAGTCGGAATAGCCCATACACGTTGGGCAACTCACGGGGAACCCAATGATGTCAATGCACATCCTCATTATTCCCAGTCTAAAAACCTTGCCATCATCCATAATGGAATCATTGAAAATTACCTGACCTTAAAGGAAGAGCTCATCCACAGGGGATATCAATTTGAAAGCAACACAGATACCGAAACCCTTATCCATCTCATTGAGGATATTCAATTAAACGAGAATGTCGACCTGGTTGAAGCTGTAAGAATAGCCCTCAACCAGGTAATCGGGGCTTATGCGATCGTTGTTATCTCAAAGAATCATCCCGACATGCTCATCGCAGCCCGTAAGAGCTCTCCCCTGGTGGTTGGAATTGGTAAGGATGAATTCTTTATAGCATCGGATGCTACCCCGATAGTGGAATATACCAAGGATGTCGTTTACCTGAATGACGAAGAACTGGCTATTGTTGAACGGGGAAAAGACCTTAAGATCAAGACTATAAAAAATAAAGACAAGACGCCTTATATTGAGAAGCTGGAAATGAACCTCAGTGCCCTTGAAAAAGGTGGTTATGATCATTTCATGCTGAAGGAGATCTTCGAGCAGCCGCGTTCTATCCGCGACAGTATGCGTGGAAGGCTGAGACTCAATGAAGGGATTGTTTCACTTGGTGGTATAGTCGACTATGAGCAGAAACTTATGAATGCCCGGCGCATAATCATAATTGGTTGTGGTACTTCCTGGCATGCAGGTCTTGTAGGAGAATATGTCCTGGAGGAATTAGCCCGCGTTGCGGTCGAAGTGGAATATGCTTCTGAATTTCGCTACCGGAATCCGGTTATCAATGAGGATGATATAGTGATCGCTATCTCCCAGTCAGGGGAAACTGCTGACACCCTTGCAGCCATCGAACTGGCCAGGTCAAAAGGTGCAACTATCCTCGGAATTTGCAATGTTGTCGGCTCCTCTATTGCCAGGGCTACCCATGCAGGATCTTATACCCATGCAGGTCCTGAGATCGGGGTTGCTTCCACCAAGGCATTCACTGCTCAGGTTACTGTACTTATAATGCTGGCCCTGTCGATTGCACAGAAAAAAGGGACTATCTCCAGGTCGAAATTCAACCTTCTTATCCATGAACTTGATCTGATACCTGAAAAAGCCGAAAAAACCCTGAAGGTCGATAATTTGGTTAAAGAACTCGCATGGAAATTTAAGGATTCCAGGAATTTCCTGTACCTGGGACGCGGGTATAATTTCCCGGTAGCACTTGAAGGGGCATTAAAGCTTAAAGAAATATCCTATATACATGCAGAAGGTTATCCGGCTGCTGAGATGAAGCATGGCCCCATTGCATTGATCGATGCACATATGCCGGTTGTCTTTATCGCTACCAATAAAGGAACTTACGAAAAAGTGCTGAGCAATATACAGGAAGTTAAAGCCAGGAAAGGGATCATCATTGCCATAGTTACCGAACACGATAAGCTGGTCAGGGAGCTGGCCGACTATGTAATTGAAATCCCTGAAACGGAAGAACTCCTGGTGCCATTGCTGGCAACCATTCCTCTTCAATTATTATCTTATCACATGGCCGTTTTGAGAGGCTGTAATGTCGATCAGCCAAGAAATCTGGCCAAATCAGTAACTGTGGAATAAAATTGCCTTTTTAAAGTCTTCCGGCAACCGCATCCCAGTCTACTAGTTTCCAGAAATCCGCTACATAATCAGGGCGACGGTTCTGCTTGTCCAGATAATAGGCATGTTCCCACACATCGCAGGTGAGCAGGGGGATCATTTCATTTTTCATGGGATTCCCTGCATTGCTTTCCTGAACAATAAAGAGCTTGCCGGATATGTTTGCGGCCAGCCAGGCCCAGCCTGAACCGAAAAGGCCTGTTGCCGCGGCAGTAAATTTTACCTTGAATTCGTCAAAGGAGCCGAAATCCCTTTCAATGGCATGCAACAATCTCCCGGACGGCCCCTGTGACCCGCCTGGTTTCAGGCAGTTCCAGTAGAATGTATGGTTCCATACCTGGGCCCCGTTGTTATAAATACCACCACTGGCTTTTTTAATAATATCCTCCAGACTGGCATTTTCAAATTCTGTTCCGGGCACAAGTTTATTCAGATTATTGATATAGCCCTGGTGATGTTTTCCATAATGAAATTCCAGGGTCTTTTTCGAAATGAATGGTTCAAGAGCATCCAATTCAAAAGCTAAAACGGGTAATTCGAAAGGCATAATGATTTTTTTTTGGTTTGATTATAAATCTTTCTGTCAAACCAAAATTACGAATAAGCAGCTGCGAAAACAATTGGAATAATTGGGAAAGACCTTAAAAAATGTTAATTCCTCTAATTTTTTTCAAAGTCCGGTCAAATCGATTTCATCAGGCAATGAATTATCTTAAAATCTGCAATTGAATATTCCCGAAACAATCCTGCTAAAAAGCTCTGGTATCATTTTTCCAATTCCTTGACTGCAACATTGAATGCCTTATCTACTTTATGATAAATAGGATAAAATCCAGCATCATCCAGTATATTTCTTCCGATAAATGCTTTCAACAAAATCCGGATCTTGGGTGTGGAATCAGAGATTTCTTTGGCTGTTCCTGCCACTCCCTGCTGTTTCGCATATTTCACAAGATTGTCGAACATTTCCGGGCTGATTTTGAATTCCTTTTCAAACTTGTCAACCGTGTCATATTGTGCAAGCTTTGATCTTTCCTGGTCAGTATAATCAAATGCGAACTGAAAGATTACATTTTTATGAATCAACTTGTTGTAATACTTTTCGGATTCATCTGCTTTCAGAGGTACATATATGTCGGGGGTTATGCCTCCGCCGCCATATACAATCTTTCCCCCCGGAGTGGTATATTTAAGAGAGTCGTTAATAGGTATGCTATCGGGATTTTCCATTTCCCCGCTGGTATAGCGGTCATAGAGTTCTTCATAATATTGTTTTGTCCCCTTATCATATGGTCTTTGAATATTCCTGCCTGTGGGTGTGTGGTAACGGGCAACGGTCATCCTCACAGCCGAGCCATCAGGGAAATTAAGTTGTTCCTGAACCAGTCCTTTGCCGAAGGAGCGCCGTCCTATGATGAGACCCCGGTCATTATCCTGTATAGCGCCAGCCACAATCTCACTCGCAGAAGCTGAGGATTCATCGATCAGGATCACCAGCGGGTTGTTCTCAAAGAGTCCTTTTGAAGTAGCATAGGCATAGCTGTTGGGCCGGTTGAAGCCTTCGGTATAGACTATCAGTTTGTGATCCCCAAGGAATTCATCGCATATACTTATTGCTGCCTGAAGATATCCCCCATAATTTCCCCTCAGGTCAAGGATCAGTCTTTTCATTCCCTGTTCTTCAAGTTTTCTGGTGGCATGCACAAATTCATCGTAGGTGGTGGCGGCAAATCTGCTGAGTTTGATATAACCTATGGAATCATTCACCATATAGGCAACATCTATACTGTAGGTAGGGATTACATCCCTGGAAATAGTAAAGTCAACCAGTCCCTCAACACCCCGGCGATGTATCCCAACCCGCACCAGGGTGCCCCTCTTGCCTTTGAGTTTCTTAATGGCGGTGGCATTTGTTATACCTATTCCCGCTACCAGACTGTCATCGATCATCACTATCCGGTCGCCTGCCCTCAGCCCTACCTTTTCAGAAGGTCCGCCTGTAATGGTCTGAATCACCATTATGGTATCCCTTTCAATCCGAAATTGTATCCCGATGCCTTCAAAATTTCCAATCAAAGGGTCATTTACTTCATTGTATTCCTCAGCAGGGATATATTGTGAATGAGGATCCAGCTTATCCAGTATTCCATCAATTGCATATTGTTCCAGATTATCCTGGCCTATTGAATCCACATAGTCTTTTTCAATATAATTGATCACCTGGTTTACTTTGTCCTGATTCGCGGGATTAGTAAATAAGATATTGGCTTTTTTGCCGGCTGTCATGACGGAAAGCCGGTTTCCTAATACAAGTCCCAGTACCAGCACTAATGCGAATGCTATAGGCAGGTATATTGTTCTTCTGTTATTCATATGCTTAAAAACTCAATCGTATGCAGTTTATTGTTTACAAACATTCGGCTGCAAAGGTATCGATTATCTGCTATAATTAGCCCCTGCACTATATAACTGAAAATGAAAATATATTTATCTTCGCATATCGAAAACCAATAGTAAAATTATATCCGTAATGACTCAATTGAACACCATCATAAGCGGCACGGGCAGTTATATTCCCAGTCGAGTGGTTACCAATGAAGATTTTGCCAGAACCGTGTTTTTTGATGAAGGCGGAACCGCCTTCGATCAATCACATAAAGAAATAGCCGAAAAATTTAAAGCTATCACTGGCATAGAAGAACGCCGTTATGTTACCGATAATCAGACCTCTTCCGATATTGGAGCGATCGCTGCCCGCTTGGCCATTGAAGATGCGGGAATTAACAAGGAAGAAATCGACCAGATAATTGTTGCACACAATTTTGGGGATGTCCGCCAGGGTACTATTCAAACTGATGCAGTTCCCAGCCTGGCAGCCCGCATCAAGCATAGCCTGGGAATTGAAAACCCTTCATGTATCGCCTACGACTTACTTTTTGGTTGTCCTGGCTGGATACAGGGACTGATTCAGGCAGATGCCTTTATCAGGTCAGGTATGGCAAAAAAATGCCTGGTTATTGGAACGGAAACTCTTTCGCGTGTGATCGACATGCATGACCGGGATTCGATGATTTATTCTGACGGGGCCGGGGCCTGCATACTGGAGGGACGTGAAGGGGAAAAGAAAGAAGGTATCCTTTCATACCATTCCGGATCCTATGCTAAGGATGAAGCCTATTACCTTTATTTAGGAAAAAGTTATTTAGAAGATTCCGATCCTAAAGTACGTTATATAAAGATGTTTGGCAGGAAGATCTATGAATTCGGTCTGACCTATGTTCCGCAGGCAATGAAAATCAGTCTTGATAAAGCCGGAACAGACATACACGAAGTAAATAGGATCTTCATACATCAGGCTAATGAGAAGATGGATTTTGAAATTATCAAGAGGCTGTTCCGGCTTTATAATTTAAAGGATATTCCTGAAGGGATTATGCCCATGAGCATCAATAAGCTGGGGAACAGCTCAGTTGCAACTGTACCTACACTGATCGATCTGGTTCGTAAGAAAAAACTGGAAGATTATATCCTTGAAAAAGGAGATTTGATTTTACTGGCTTCAGTTGGGGCAGGGATGAACATTAACTCACTGGTATACCGGTTTTAAAGGGAGGGGAACAGGTTCCTGTTTTTGTTTGATTTACTTTGTAAATAAGGTACTGAATTTCAGGCTTTTTATAAAAACTCGTACCCCGACTATAGTCGGGGTACGAGTTTTCTCTTATCAGGCCTGCCCAGGCACTCAAATATTCGGTTTTTAATGCCCCAGTATCTTAAATTTTCCCTACTTTTGCAGACTATTAATTCCATGCCCGGATGGCGGAACTGGTAGACGCGCTGGTCTCAAAAACCAGTGGGGTAATTCCCGTGCCGGTTCGATCCCGGCTCCGGGTACAAAAACCTGCGCTTGGCGCAGGTTTTTTTGTATAAGGCCTAATTTAATTTGCAGGGTTTCACATATTATCTTAATTTTGCAGCCCAAAAGCCCCTTAATACCTGATATTTATGTCATACGATGAAAAAATGGTCAGCATTTTTGCCGGCAGAGCAACTCATTATCTTGCTGAAAAAATAGCCAGTAGTTATGGTTTTGAATTGGGGAAAACCCTCGTTACTGAATTCTCTGACGGCGAATTCCAACCTTCGTTTGAAGAAAATATCCGGGGGCGTCACGTTTTCATAGTACAATCAACATTCTCCCCGGCTGACAATATTCTTGAACTGTTAATGATGGTCGATGCAGCCCGGCGGGCATCAGCTAAAAATATAGTGGCCGTGATTCCGTATTTCGGATTTGCAAGGCAGGACCGAAAAGACCGCCCGAGGGTCACCATTGCATCAAAATTATTAGCGAATTTACTTACAGCCTCCGGGGTGCAAAGAGTAATTACCATCGATCTGCATGCCGACCAGATCCAGGGATTTTTCGATGTTCCAGTGGATCACCTTTATGCATCATCCATCTTTATTCCCTATATCCGCTCCCTGAATCTTCCGAACATAACGATGGCTTCACCTGATACAGGAGGAACACGCAGGGCCGCTTCCTATGCAAAGGTCCTGAATACCGATTTTGTAATTAATTATAAGCAACGTGCCAAACCAAATGAAGTTGAAAAGATGGCACTCGTTGGGGAAGTTAAAGGCCGTGATATAATTCTTGTAGATGATATTATTGATACTGCAGGCTCTATTACCAAGGCAGCCGATCTGATGATGGAAAAAGGGGCCAATAGTGTCAGGGCATTTTGTACCCACCCGATTTTCTCAGGAAAAGCATACGAAAGGATTGATAAATCCCCTTTAGCGGAAGTGGTGGTTACCGATACTATCCCGCTGAAGGTTCAAAACAAAAAAATTACAGTTCTTTCAACAGCCGACCTGTTTGCTGAAGTAATTAAGCGGGTTGAGAATTATGAATCAATCAGTTCTTTGTTCAAATTTGACAAGAGCGATAAATAGAAAAAGCATTGCGGGGATTGTATTATCTTCGCGAGTTTAATGGCAAAACTTGCCTGAAATTAATATTAATTTTTAATTTTTTTAATTATGAAAACAGTATCTATGAGCGGCTCTCTTCGTGAGGGCGTAGGGAAAAAAGATGCTAAAAAACACCGTAGCGAAGGGCGTGTACCCTGCGTAATGTATGGTGGAAAAGAGGAACTCCACTTTGTTGTGGAAGATAAAATCCTCAGTAAAATCATCTTTACCCCTGAAGCTTACTTCATCAAAATGAATATCGATGGCAAGGACCATGATTGCGTGATTAAGGATATACAATATCATCCTGTCAGTGACCAGGTCCTGCATGCTGATTTTCTTGAATTTGATGAGAAAACTTATATCACAACAAGTATTCCGCTGAGGCTTGTGGGGAATGCCCCCGGCATCCTCAAAGGTGGTCAGGTTGTAAAAAAATTCAGAAGGTTGACAGTCCGCGCTTTGCCCGCCGATATGCCGGAATCCATTATAGTCGATATTAATAGTCTCGATTTAAATGACACCATTCATGTCAGGGATATCGCCCAGAATAAATTTAAAATCCTGGAAAAAGACGAACGCTTTGTGATCGGAATCAAATCAACACGTTTGGCAGCTTCTACCACTACTACCACTGAGACTGAAGACGAGAGTACCGAAGAATAAACTATTCCTGATCTTTAAGGTTTTCAAATTGAGAATCTACAATAAACCGGATACCATCGCCGAAATAAGAACGCGATCAGGTATCCGGTTTCTTTTTTAATTTTGCAATAAATTCCATTCACTTGAAATACCTAATAGCAGGACTTGGAAATATTGGACAAGAGTATGCCAATACCCGGCATAATATCGGTTTTATCGTACTCGATGCCCTCGCGCAAAATGCAGGTGTGAACTTCGAAGCGGGAAGGTACGCAAGTCTTGCCAGGATGAAATTCCGGGGAAAACAACTCATCCTTATCAAACCAAGCACCTTCATGAACCTGAGTGGTAAGGCAATCCGCTATTGGTTGAAAGAAGAAAATATCCCACTTGAAAATCTCCTTGTAATTAATGATGATATTGCCCTTCCACTGGGCCAGCTTCGTTTGAAAACTAAGGGCGGAGACGGTGGTCATAATGGACTATCAAGTATTATTGAAATTCTGGGAACTAACGAATTTTCCCGGCTCAGGTTTGGTATTGGAAATGAATTTGCAAAAGGCTACCAGATCGATTATGTCCTCGGCAAGTGGTCAGGTTCAGAAGAAAAAATTCTAATTCCACGTGTTGACAAGGCTGTTGAAATGATCAAATCCTTTATCCAGGCCGGGCCCCAACTCACCATGACGACTTACAACAAGAAGGCTGACCAGGAGGATGCTGCCATTGACAACTGATCTGAATCTCTTATTATTCCGATTTTTCTTTTCAATTTTTTTTCCGCCTTTTTTACTTGAAAAACTATTTTTTGAGCTGATTGTCTATGTCTACAATAGTAGCTAATTTTGCTTCTGTATATTATTGATCTGGTGTTGATTAAAAAAACTCGTACCCCGACTATAGTCGGGGTACGAGTTTTTAAAAAAAAAGACCTTTTTTGCAGTCCTAAATTGCTATTAAAATACCAGCGCTCCTCAAGGAAAAAAGTATCTAAATCCTCTGCCGTAAGCGATCTTCTATGACCGTCCTAACCTTAGAAATTTCAATCCGGTCCTGTTTCATCGTGTCCCGTTCCCGAATAGTTACCGTATTGTCTTCAAGTGTCTGATGATCAACCGTAATGCAATAAGGAGTTCCGATAGCATCCTGACGGCGGTAACGACGACCGATAGAATCCTTGTCGTCATACTGGCACATAAATTCGGATTTTAAAGAATCAAAAATCTCCATTGCCTTCTCAGGTAACCCGTCTTTCTTGATGAGAGGCAATACAGCCGCTTTTACGGGAGAAAGAAATGGAGGTATCTTCAAGCACAACCCGTTCAGATCCGTCTTCCAGTTTCTCTTCAGTATAAGCATAGCTTAAAACAGCCAGGAAAGTCCGGTCAAGCCCGATTGAAGTTTCGACTACATAAGGAACATAACTTTCATTCAGGTCCGGATCAAAATACTGGAGTTTTTTTCCGGAGAATTTCTGATGGGCACCCAGGTCAAAATCAGTGCGCGAATGTATCCCTTCCAATTCCTTAAATCCGAAAGGAAAATCAAATTCTATATCAAAAGCAGCATTGGCGTAATGAGCCAGTTTATCATGCGCGTGAAAGCGATATTTGCTTTCAGGAATGCCCATGCCCAAATGCCAGTTCATGCGCTGTTCTTTCCAGTAATTAAACCATTTCATCTCCTCTCCCGGACGGACGAAATACTGCATTTCCATCTGTTCAAACTCCCTCATACGGAAAATGAACTGCCTGGCCACGATCTCATTCCGGAAAGCTTTTCCTATCTGGGCAATCCCGAAAGGAACTTTCATACGGCTGGTCCTTAAAACGTTCAGGAAATTGATGAATATTCCCTGGGCAGTTTCCGGACGAAGGTAAATAACATTGGAATCCTCTGAAAGGGAGCCCATCTGAGTGGCAAACATCAGGTTAAACTGCCTTACATCTGTCCAGTTGCGGGAACCTGAAATCGGGTCAACTATCTCGAGATCGACAATGAGTTGCTTAAACCCGGCCAGGTCATTCTTTTCCATCACCTCCACCATCCGGCTCCGGGCATCATCAATCTTTTTCTGATTTGCCAATATCCGTTCGTTGGTGGCCAGGTACATCTTTTCATCAAAAGTATCCCCAAAACGTTTCCGGGCTTTTTCGACCTCCTGATTTATTTTGCCTTCAATCTTAGCAATATAATCCTCCACCAGCACATCAGCACGGTAGCGTTTTTTAGAGTCCCGGTTATCGATCAGCGGATCATTGAATGCATCCACATGCCCGGAAGCTTTCCAAACGGTCGGATGCATGAATATAGCCGAGTCCAGCCCCATGATGTTATCATGATACTGAACCATAGATTTCCACCAATAGCTCTTGATGTTGTTCTTTAATTCCACTCCGTATTGCCCGTAATCATAGACTGCACTAAGCCCGTCATAGATTTCACTGGATGGAAATACAAACCCGTATTCTTTCGAATGGGATATGATCTTTTTAAAAATTTCTTCGTTGTTTGCCATGGCGCAAAAGTATGACAAATAGCTTATTTAATGAAGAGAATTGAATTAAGGCAGGGTATTTTTGAATTGAGTGTATCTTTCCTGATAAACATTCCCGGTTTTGCCACCCAGGCTCTGCCAGATTTCATTAATCTTTTCAACCCGGTTCCCCGGATTGGGATGTGTACTCAGGAATTCAGGCGGGTTAGACTGGCTGTCGAGTTTTTCAAAAAATCCGGCCACTCCCCTTGCGTCATAAGAAGTTTGATAAAGGTATTTTACCGAATATTCATCTGCCTGGTATTCATGGTCACGGCTAAAAGCAAGAGCCGCCAATCCGGAAGCTATATCGGCTGCCATCTGGGCCAGCATATTCGGGTTCTGACCAAGAACAATTGAAATCAGCAACTGCAAACCATAAACTTTAGTAAGCTGATTGGTGGAATGGCGTTTGGCGGCATGTGTCATCTCGTGCCCCATCACGCCACCCAGTTCCGCTTCATTATCCAAAAATTTAATCAGACCTGTATAAAAATACATATAGCCCCCCGGGGTTGCAAAAGCATTCAATACCGTATCATTTTTAATAATATGAACCTGCCATGTGAAATCGACATCATGATCAACCAGGCCGGTATTCAGAATAGAATCTCGTAAGCCTTCAAGATATTGATATTGAACAGGATATTGCTGTGAACTTAAAAGTAGGATAATCCGCCGGGTCCGATTTTATCTGGGCATCCAGCTGCATTCCCAGGTCAATGTCATCCTGAAGGCTGAAGATGTTGATTACAGGCGAGTTATTATTATCTTTCTTGCATCCTTCCAGCGTAAATAATACAGGCATTAATATCACTAAGATCAAAAGGAAATTTCTTTTCATTCCTAAAATATTATGAATAAAATATAAATAAAGCAAAACATCTTAAGCATGCCATATGCTCATGTAAATATAAACTAAACACCTGATAAAAGGAAAATGTTCTGAATACCTTTCCTCAATTTAAAAAATAAACTACCCCGCCGCAAGCAGCGGGGTATCTTAAGGAAATATCTCTTATTCGTCACAAGAGACGGGGAATTTAGTCCCATCAGATCCCGAATAAGACTTCGTCTTTTCGGGATCAATTCGACTAACAATTTTTTCTTCGCTTCGCTTGAAAAAATTGAGTCTCATTGATTAAGGCGTCTGATTCTGTTCATAGGTATTCCGGCAGTATTGATCGATGAATTTCTGAGCTTGTGAAGATCCGAGTGAAGCCGATTTCTTCCAGTCGCTGCAGGCTTTATCCATTTCCTGAAGTTGCAGATATGACAATCCCCTGTTATAATATGGATCAGGATAATCAGGCTTTAAGGCTATAGCTTTGGTAAAATCAGCAATCGCAGCTTCATAATCCTTATTCACTCCTTTAATTATCCCCCGGTTATTATAGGCCAGCACATAATTTGGGTTGATCTCGATGGCTCTATTATAATCGGTCAGTGCACTGTCAAACTCATCCAACATATCATGGTAATTTCCGCGGTAAAAATATGCTGCCGAAAGAGTCGGCCCTGAACTCCGCTGATCTATTATATTGGTAAGTAATAGCTTAGTGTCTTTCCATACTTTTGTTCTTCTGTTTGTTGTAATTGCATAAAAAACAAATAATATCCCCGCAAGTCCCAAAAGGTATGGTTTTATTTTTCTGATAATCAATCGCTTTCCTTCAATAAGCCGGGCTAAATACACTCCAATAATAAAATATAAACCGATATAGGTCAGATAAGAATATCGTTCAGCTGCTATAAAAATCCGGGACCAATAAAATGGCAGCACGATACTGATAGTTAAGACGAAAAACATTGAACCAAAAATCAAGTCTTTTCTGTTTTTCTTGGCCTTAATTATTAATAATATGAATGATACGAGAAGAATGAATGATCCGTAATATTCCCAGGGCAGGAAGGAGTTCACTTTTTCAGGATAGGCATAAATAGCAGATAATTTAAGCGGAATGATCAGTTTAAAAATATAAAATACCAGCCCATAGCTCAAAAGAAAAATACGGTCGATAATATTGTAATCGGCAGAAAGACTCGTAATATGACTGTAATTTTCAGCGGCCTTAATTGAAATAATCCCGAAAATTATTGAAACGGCAAAAAATGGGATCTTTTCAAGGACAAGCTTCCGGTCTATTTTTCTTCCTTTATAATAATCCAGCAAAATTAAAACCATAGGAAACGTAACTGCCATGGATTTAGAGAAAGCTGAAAGGAGGAAAAACAAGAAAGTCAAAAAAAGATTAATGTATTTTTTATGCTTGAATGATCGCAGGTAAAATAATAAAGCCAAGAGGTAGAATGAAGTGAATAAAAGAGTACTTCGGGCGGCGATCCAGGCTACGGCTTCCACTTCCATCGGGTGTATTCCGAAGAGCAGGGCTACCACTGTAGCAATGTTCAGATTACCGGTGAGCAGGTATATAAAGTAAAATGCCAGGACAATATTTATAAGATGAAGAAGTATATTGGTGAAATGCAGATAATTAACGCTGCTCTTTCCTGCCCCGTCATTCAGGGCCATCGAAAGTAAAGCAAGAGGCTGGTACATCCCCAGGTAATAATTTGAGAAGAAATGGGAAATGCTGGCCCAGGAAAGCATCCGGATAAAACTGTCTTCCGTATATATACCATCATCCCACCCATAGAGTATCGTGTTTTTAAGAGCAGGAATATATATAAGAAATGTTCCAAGAAGGATAATCCCCAGGATAATAAATATCCGGTTCCGGATTTTGCTTTTCTCCTGTCCGCTAAGGAGTTCTTTACTCTTTTGCCTCGCGTGTTTGATTTTGCCTTCCTGTTTCATCGTCTGAAAAGAAATAAAGTTGAATCAAGGGAGGCAAAGTTAGCAAAAGTTTATATCACCCCTTTATACTTAAAATTAGCGATGGTATTCTGTTTACATGAAAAGGAAGCTCAGGAGTATACCGGCGGCAACGGCCGAACCTATAACCCCGGCTACATTAGGCGCCATGGCATGCATCAGCAGGTGATTTGTCGGATCTGATTTCAGTCCTTCTAACTGTACTACCCTGGCACTGTCGGGAACGGCAGATACTCCTGCTGCACCGATAAGCGGATTGATACGGTTTTCTTCCGACAGAAACAAATTCATCACCTTGGCAAATATAACGCCACCTGCAGTGGCAACCATGAATGAAAGGGCTCCTAATACGAATATCAGGAGTGATTGCTTTGTGATAAAAATATCGGCCTGTGTGGATGCCCCAACCGTTACGCCCAGGATAATCACGACTATGTCTATCAACGAGGTTCTTGCCGTATCGGCCAAACGCCGGGTAACGCCACTCTCCTTCAGGATATTGCCAAAAAACAACATGCCCAGCAATGGAAGGGCTCCCGGAGATATGAAAGTAGTCAGGATCAGGCCGACTATAGGAAACATAATCTTTTCAAAACGGGACACAGTCCTGGGCTGTTTCATCCGGATCTTTCTTTCCTTTTTGGAAGTCAGCAGGCGCATTATGGGAGGCTGTATCACCGGAACCAGGGCCATGTATGAATAGGCCGCGATAGCAATAGGACCTATCAAATTCATAGTTTGCACCCCGTTTACAAGTCCGCCATTGGCAAGTTTGGATGAAAGGAAGATAGCCGTGGGACCATCGGCACCCCCGATTATTCCTATAGAAGCTGCTTCAGGTAAATTGAATCCCAGGAAAAGCGCTCCCATGAATGTGGCAAAAATACCTACCTGGGCAGCAGCTCCCAATAACATTAAACGAGGGTTGGAAATCAATGAAGAGAAATCCGTCATGGCACCGATTCCCAGGAAAATCAAAGGCGGGTAAATCCCTTTTGTGACCCCCATGTACAAGTAATTCAACACGCTACCGGGTTGATAAACACCAATCTGAAGATTAATCCCCGGAGCCTGCAAAAATGGTATATTTCCAATGATGATGCCGGTTCCGATAGGAATCAATAAAAGCGGTTCGTATTCATATTTTATGGCCAGAAAAATGAAGACCAAGCCTATGAAGATCATAACCAGATTTCCGGGAGTCGCGTTGGCAAAACCTGTATAGTTTAAAAATTTCTTAATGCCCTGAATAGCCTTGCCTTCTTCTTTGTTGATCAGGGAAGAATGGTCCGGGCTATTACTGATCTGTTCGGTATTCCCTGCTTTTGTATTCTGAAGGCTATCCTCAGGGCTTCTGAAAGCAAGTTGAACGAATGCAATGATCGCAAGGATCGCAAATAATGTTAAAGCTGATTTCCGGGTCATACGCTATGCTATTTCCATTAACAAATCACCCTGCAAAACATTGTTGCCCGCAGCAACCCGAATTTTTGCAATGGTACCATCCTTTTCAGCCGTGAGGATATTTTCCATTTTCATGGCTTCATACATCAGGAGCTTATCGCCTTTTTTCACTTCATCCCCTTCCTTCACAAAGAGCTGCATAATATTCCCCGGCAGCGGGGCTTTCACATCGTAATGCGCCCCGATCTTCTTCTTGAATTTATGAGCGCTCCTTGGCGCCGGTTGGTCCGATCTTACAAGTATGGGCGTCTTGGTTGTTTTCTGCTCCCTTTGGACTTCAACCTGGTAAAGTGTGCCATTCACTTCTATCTCGGCCAGGTTATTGTCAAAATTCTTGATTTCGACATCGTAATCATGACCCTTTATGATGAATTTGAATGATTTCATGAGCTTGATTGGCTATGTTTTGATTTTTATTAAAAATTTCGGAGGTTATAAATTTTAGAGCTCCAGGGGGAATAAATTTTTGAAACTCTGTCGATGGTCAGAATTGTGCTTTCTTCATCATGAAGTTCATTGTACAGATAAAGCGCCATTGCAATAGCGGCTCCTTCATCTCCGGGGACCATAAGCGTCTTGCCGTTTTTTAATACCGGCTTTCCTTCTCTCTCCAGTCTTTTACGTACATAAAGATTCATAAGCTTTGCAATCCATGTAAATGCCAGGTAGAGTATAACAAGGGACGTGAAGACGATCACATATCCGACTACGGTGATGATCAATCCATCTCCCATAATTTCCGACCAGTTTGTATTCATATTTTTATGGTTTATGAATGATGATAATGATTAAAGAGGGATATTCCCGTGTTTTTTCGGAGGATTGCTATCCTTTTTGGTTGCCAGGGTCCTCAAAGCCCGGATAATGCGGAAGCGGGTATTTCGTGGCTCGATCACATCGTCGATATAACCATAACGGGCAGCTTCGTAAGGATTCGCGAAACGTTCACGATATTCCCTTTCCTTCAGGGCCACGAAATCCGTTTTTTCTTCTTCTGTTTGCAGCGATTTTAAGGCTTTCCCTTCGAGTATTTCAATAGCGCCTGCCGGTCCCATAACGGCAATCTCAGCCGATGGCCAGGCATAATTGATATCTCCCCTAAGCTGTTTTGAACTCATAACATCGTGGGCCCCACCATAAGATTTCCGCAAAGTAATTGTGATTTTTGGTATGGTAGCTTCCCCATAGGCATACATGAGTTTAGCCCCATGAATTATGATCCCGCCATATTCCTGCATACTTCCCGGGAGGAAACCAGGTACATCCACCAGGGTCACAACAGGAATATTGAAAGCATCACAGAAACGCACGAAACGGGCAGCTTTGCGTGAAGCATCTATATCCAGAACCCCCGCCAGGAAAATCGGCTGGTTGGCGACTATACCAACCGGCATGCCGTTGAATTTTGCAAATCCCACTATAATATTCTTGGCATAATTCTGATGGACCTCCAGAAATTCCCCATCGTCTACTATAGCATAAACAATTAGCTTTACGTCATAAGGTTTATTGGGATCTTCCGGAATGATTTCATTGAGATTGTCTTCCAGGCGGTCGATCGGATCAGTGCATTCGCTGATGGGAGGATCTTCCAGATTATTCTGAGGAAGATAACTCAGCAGTTTACGGATCATCAGCAGGCCTTCTTCTTCATTCTCAGAGACAAAATGTGCCACTCCAGATTTGGATGAATGAACCATGGGACCTCCAAGATCATCCTCGGTAATATCTTCTCCTGTAACTGTTTTCGTTACCTTTGGACCCGTTACGAACATATAACTGATCTCCTCGCACATGATAATAAAGTCGGTAAGGGCCGGCGAATATACGGCACCCCCTGCACAGGGACCAAAGATGGCTGAAATTTGAGGTATCACTCCGGAAGCCAGGATATTTCTCTCGAATATCTCGGCATAACCGGCGAGACTTCTCACTCCTTCCTGAATACGTGCCCCACCACTATCATTTATACCGATAACGGGCGCACCAACCTTCATAGCCTGATCCATGACCTTGCAAATTTTCAGGGCAAAAGTCTCTGAAAGTGATCCGCCAAAAACGGTAAAATCCTGCGAAAACACATATACAACCCTTCCGTCAATTGTGCCATGCCCGGTAACTACACCATCCGACAATATCCTTTGTTTTTCAAGCCCGAATTCATCGGAGCGGTGTGTAACAAACATGTCAAATTCCTCGAAACTACCTTCATCCAGCAGGATATCGATACGTTCCCTGGCGGTAAGTTTTCCTTTTGCATGCTGGGAATCAATACGCTTTATACCTCCGCCGAGTTTTGCCTCCTGCCGCATGTCCAGCAATTGCTGTATCTCTTTGTGACGGTCGTGGATAAACCTCTCTTTAGCCATTTTCTCTATTTATTTTTATCTTCACATAATTCCGTTAATACACCGAAAGTAGATTTCGGATGCAAAAAAGCTATATCCAGTCCTTCAGCACCCTTTCTCGGTTTAGCATCAATCAGACGGACGCCTTTTGATTCAGCTTCCTTCAGGTTATCTTCCAGACCCTCCACAGCAAAAGCCAGGTGATGCATACCTTCTCCCCTGTTTTCAATGAATTTCCCGATAGGTCCTTCCGGATTAGTAGATTCGAGCAATTCTAACTTGGTCTGACCGATTTTGAAAAAGGCTGTCTTCACTTTCTGTTCAGGAACTTCTTCTACAGAATAGCATTTCAGGCCGAGTACGTCTTCATAATATTTAATACTCTCTTCAAGATTTTTAACTGCTATTCCAATGTGTTCAATATGAGTAAGATTCATAATGAGTTGGTATTGTTAATTTTTTCACAAAAGTAGATAAATAATTTGAAAGCAAGGGCCTAAATTCGGAAAATATCAAGGTGGCATAGATAACTGATTAACTTTTAACTTACAGAGTGTAGAGTGTAGAATGTAGAGTGTAGAGTTAAATTGGTGCTTTTTTTTTATTTAGTTAGATTTTTTTTTGATGAAATAAGGATGCTGCTTATAATTTTGATAAGTTCTTCGACCTGATTAAGCAGGTCCTGATAATTATAATTGATAAGTTTACTGTCTTCAAGAATTACAAGCCAATATTTGGTTTCCATGGCTTCCTTAAGGGCTATGGACATTTTATAAATAAAATCCTTACGGCTCTGGGATGAGCCTGCTTCGTGGACATTGGCACCGATGCTGGTTCCCGATCTGACAATTTGTTTAGAAAGAATGAATTCGTTAATCTTAATAAGTTCCCTGTAAAGCTGAATTATATTACTTGAAAACTTAATGCTTTTCTGATAAACAGGCCCTTTCATAATATTTTACCTGTTTATCCAAAAAACATACAATTATACCTGTCTGGCTGGAAACTTTTTCTTCAATCTATTAAAGCTTAATTTGTATGTCCTTGGAAATGAATCGCTATAAATTAAACTTGCCTAACTTTTTAACTCAAACTCTACACTCTACACTCTAAACTCTACACTGAATTTATAGCATCTTCAGCATCCCAATCTCCTTCTCATCCAAAAAGCGCCATTTTCCCCTGGCAAGATTTTTCTTGGTAAGATTACCGAAAGTGACCCGATCGAGTTTCTCAACTTTATATCCGAGAATTTCAAAAAGGCGTCTTACCACGCGGTTCTTTCCTATATGGATTTCAAGGCCCACTTCTCTTTTATCCTTTGCATCGGTAACGTAGGCAATACTATCAACCTTCACCATTCCGTCTTCCAGTTCCACACCTTCTGCTATTTTCAGCATGTCATTCTTCGAAATCGGTTTATCGAGGACAACATGGTATAATTTCTTCACATTGGAACGGGGGTGCATGAGTTTTTTAGCCAGGTCACCGTCATTGGTAAAGAGAAGCAGACCGGTAGTATTCCGGTCGAGCCGTCCTACGGGGTAAATCCTTTCCTTGCAGGCATTTTCCACAAGCAACATCACAGTTTTCCGCTCAAAGGGATCGTCGGTAGTAGTAATATAACCTTTGGGTTTATTCAGAAGAAGATAGCGGTTTTTCTCGTTTCTCAACTGCTGGTCTTCATATTGCACCTTATCTTCCGGCTTTATTTTCGTGCCGAGTTCTGTCACTACTTCACCATTCACTTTGATCACCCCGGCAGCTATCAGCTCATCGGCTTCACGCCGAGAACAGATCCCTGAATTGGCAATATATTTATTCAGCCTGATCATTCCATCATCGGGCCTTCTCACTCTCTTGACAACTCTTTATCGGCCTTTTTGTACCTGTCCTTTCTTTATCCTCCCTGGGTGGCCTGGCGGGTCCCCTTCCAAAAACAGGCTTGCGTTTATCCCTGCTGAACTTTGAAAAATCACCATCTTTAGTCCTTCCACGTCCATAGCTTTTCCTTTCTTCCGAAGAACCTTCATCACGTGATTTTGACCTGCTTGACCTTTTTTCCGGACCGGCAGCATTTCTGTCCTTCTTGAGCCCTTCTCTTCTGAACTTTACATATTCCCCTTCTTTCTTCCTGCCCCTTCCAATAGATTTCTTCTCATCTGAAGAATCATCTTTATAGGGTCTTGATTTGGGTCGTGTGCCATCTGTTTTACCGGTCCTTTTTGCCGGTTTGTCGTCTCCGGATCTTTTGCCGGACCTTCCTGCGTTCCCCTCCCGGGGATCTTTTTTGATTGCCATTTGTATGGGTGAATTTTATAAATGCTTATTTCCCGCTTAGTTAGGGGCGATTTTATTGGATAGCCAATTCGGCTACAAAATTACGAAACTAACTCATACATTAACGGAGTGTGGGATAAAAAGCATTCGGGATATGTTTCAGCCTGAACTCTTCCGGGTTAATAATGATGGAAATGATATCAAAACGGGTCTCTTTATCTATATTTTTCCACTTGATATAAATATTCGCCGCCGTAATCAGCGACTTCTGCTTCTGGCGGGTAACCGAAAATTCAGGTTCTACCACCGTATTGCTTTGCCTGGCTTTAACCTCCACTATTACAAGGAAATCACCTTTTTTTGCAATGATATCAATCTCGAAACGACCGGCCCTCCAATTGGTTTCAAGGATCTCATAGCCTTCTTTTTTAAGGTATTTCAGAGCCAGTTCTTCCCCCTGTTTTCCAAGTTCATTATGTTCTGCCATAATTTTATAACTTAAGTTCAAAATTCAAGATGCAAAGGGCAAATTCAATGAGACTATCTTTTTATGAGTCCCGAATATTTGGGACGAAATGAAAAGATTAAGTCGAATTAATCCCGCGAATGAAATGAAGCGGGAGTTGAAGTTATAGAGTTAAGAAGTTTTATTAATGAGGTTGTTTTTCGAGGTGATAATTATTTTGCTGATGATTTTGATAAGTTCATCAACCAAACCCAGCAATCCAGAAAAATTGTAACTAACTAAATTTCCTTCTGATAAGATGATTAGCCAGTATCTTGTTTCTTTGGCTTCATTGAGGGCAATTGACATTTTATTTATGAAATCTTTCTTGCTTTGAGCTGATGTAGCTTCATGGACATTAGCTCCGATGCTTGTCCCGGACTTCAATAATTGTTTAGAAATGATGTGTTCCTGATTTTTGATCATTTCTTTATAAAGACCTATTACCTGTATCGAAAATTCTATACTTTTCCTGTAAACCGGACCTTCCATTTGGATTTTTACTGTTAATCCAATAAAAAACAAAAAATACCTGTCCTGTTAATAACTTTATAGAGAAGTTAATAGTTAATAAGATCTGTTTTGGACATCACTAAATAGGATGTAGTCGGATGCTACCAGTTTCCTCGCTTCGCTCGGAATGACGGTCAAAATTATATAAGAGAAGGCGGGGTGGCATGCCTAAACTACTAATATCAAAAACGAGTCATCCCGACGCAGGAGGTATCTGGTAAATTTCAGATGGCTGATTTCAGATTGAAGAACATATCCCTCTGGCAACGGCGCTAATAATGACGAACTTTAGCCATATTTAAACTTAAAATTTGAATAAATCTTGGTGAAACCTTTGAGTTTTGGTGCTTTAGTGGCTACAAGGGAACTTTACAAATGGCTGTTTTTCAGATATAGCCACAAAAGCACAAATGCACTAAGAATATTCACCAAGAAAAAAAGTCCATGAGCATTAAAATATTGATAATTAATTATATAATTAGTTTGGATGGTTTTATTTATATGAAAGTTTACTCTGATTAGTAAGGAAAGTTAAGTTATTGCAATTCAGGAAATCACTTTATAACTTCTTAACTTCAACTCCCGCTTCATTTCATTCGCGGGATTAATTCGACTTAATCTTTTCATTTCGTCCCGAATATTCGTATTGGCGTCAAGCTAAGTAATCAAGTTTTTATATTTTTGAGTCATATTAATTCTATCGGATCGTTTATCATAACTGCATTTAGATAGAATAATATCGGTGATTAATTCACTAGGTTTATTCCAAAAAATTAAATTAAAGTTTATCGAGAAAAACCTGGCCATTTTTAGGAGACTCAGGTTCACCTCTGGTATTTTGGACCACTTAAACTGGCTGAGCCATACCACATGAAACAATAGGATATATAGGAGCCATAAATAGGCCATGCAATAGATTCTGTCAGGATTATTACATTTGGAAGGGATGAGCTTTTCAATTGAAAAACAGCTTTTCCATGCCTTGAAAATGATTTCGATTTGCCAGCGTAGGCCATATAATTTCATGATTTCATTCGCTGTACATTGGGATTGGGCTAAGTTTGTGATGAAAATGGTGTACCCCAGCAATTCATAATATTCCTGGCTGTGATTTAATCGCTTATCCCTATCCCGTCTGGCTTTTCTTCTTCTTTCAGCAGCCTGATCCGCAGGTAATGGCACCACAACAAGGCGCATTTTAAGTTTTCTACTCTTACCGACCAATACCATTTTATCAATGGTTTTCTTTTTCCCAAGTTCCTTGAGTAAATCGATTTCCTTAGCCGTCTGCGGGTCAAACGTCTTAATCTGGGACTTCTTTCTGCTTATAAAATATGCCCCCTGTCTATTGATCTTTTCTAATATATCCAAGACCAGAAATCCCATGTCCCGAAGTAATAAATCCCCTCGTTCTAAACAAGTTAATGCTTGAGCCGCTAATGACTGATCATTTCTTGTAAAACTATGCAAATCCATCAGGCGAAAGACATGATGAGTTAAATCAAACAGGGCATGTATCTTTATTTGTGATTTCTTTTTCCCCTTAGATACGTTGCCCGAAAAAACATCTGACAACTCATCGGGTAATTTAATAGTTGTACTATCTTCTATTTTAATTGATCTAAACTTCTGAATGCTTTTTCTATCGGCTTGCCTTTTTCTTATTAAACTTCCCTCTAATTTCTCTTCCAGGACCATTTTCACCATACTGGTTGTTTCCGGACCCATGCGTTCTTCGATGGCTTGTTTGCTTACCAGAGATTTAATCAGCAAAGAAATTTCCTGTGCCCAACTCTCGTATGTATTACGGTTTTTGGAAACCATCAGCATAAAACCTACAATTAAATTTCTGGCACTAATCTTTCCACTATTCCTTTTCTTGTAACCACTCTTCTCTCCAATTTTATTTATCGCATGTGAACTGAAAATCTTTGAAATTTTGTTTCCTTTGTATAAGGAACTGTTCCCAAAAGGGCTTCTTGTTTTCATTAGTCGTGTTTTGAATCACAAGTTGCCCTTTTTGTTATTTAATGAAATCTGTATAACGACCTTATTTTTAACACCCTATTGTTAATTCCTGTTATTTTAACTTGACGCCAATACGAATATTCGGGACTCATAAAAAGATAGTCTCATTGAATTTGCCCTTTGCCCTTTGAACTTAGAACTGAAGCTCAACGTCTTCCCCAACCCTCATCTTTACATTGCGTCCAAGGATAAGCGCGCGGTTGTCGTCGAGGTGGCCGGCAGGGAAATTATAGCAAACAGGGTAATCATAATCCTCCACTGCTTCTGCTATGATCTCGTTGGCTGTGCGGTCATAAGGGACTTCATTATCACGCATGCCTGTCATGCCCCCGACTACCAGGCCAGCCAGGTTTTCCAGCTTACCCGAGCGTTTCAGGTTCATCATCATACGGTCTATATGATAAAGATATTCATCGATATCTTCCAGAAAAAGAATCTTCCCGATAGTGCTGATATCCGAGCTGGTATTGGTAAGGCTGTATAAAATAGAAAGGTTCCCGCCAACCAGTTGGGCCTCGCAATCTCCCTTGCGGCAATAATCACCTGCCGGAAATTTATAAAGCAGGTCTTTACCATAAAGTGCTTTCTTAAGAGAAGTCACCGAAGGGTTGCGCTCGCAATGCCCTTTGAAATTGACCGGCATGACCGCATGCATGGTTTCAATTCCAAAATGCCGGTTTATATGGGAATGCAGTACGGTTATATCGCTGTAACCAATGATCCATTTAGGATTTTCGACGAATTTGTCGAAGTTGAGCTTATCGACGATACGGACTGTTCCATAGCCACCCCTGGAAGCCATGATAGCTTTTATAGATGGATCGTCGAGCATGTGCTGGAAGTCGGCCGTTCTTTGTTCGTCGGAACCGGCAAATTGCCGGTCGGAGGAAAAGAGATGTTCCCCCTGTATCACTTCCAATCCCCAGGATTCAAATGCTTTCACGGCATTTTCAACTTCCTGCGGACGGATTTTCCTGGCAGGGGAAACAATGGCGATACGATCGCCTTTTTGCAGGTATGGAGGACTTATATTTTTCATAATAGATGAACACAAAGTTATATGCATTTCATCTCTTTGGTACGCCTTCACCTATATTATCCCTTATATTTTATACTTTTGCCTGATATTTTTATTCCTGAAAAGATTGTTATGGAAACGAAAAACTGGAAGCGTTACACGGTTACTTCTGCACTGCCCTATGCCAACGGGCCCATTCATATCGGGCACCTGGCAGGAGTATATATTCCGGCTGATATTTATGTCCGCTACCTTCGTTCTAAGGGAACGGATGTGTTGTTTATAGGTGGATCGGATGAACACGGGGTGCCAATTACGATTAAAGCGCGCCAGCTGGGAGTGTCGCCCCAGGCCATCGTCGACAAATATCATAAAATCATCAAGGAATCTTTTAAAGAATTCGGGATATCATTCGACATTTATTCGAGGACATCCAATCCCATACACCACGAAACCGCTTCTGAATTCTTCACCACCTTATATGAAAAAGGGGAATTCATCGAAAAAACCAGCCTTCAATACTACGATGCTGAAGCCGGTCAATTCCTGGCCGACCGCTATATTACCGGCACCTGCCCGCATTGCAATTACGACAAAGCCTATGGCGACCAATGTGAAAACTGTGGCACTTCCCTCAGTCCAGACGACCTGATCAATCCCCATTCAGCCCTTAGCGGGAATATCCCTGTAAAGAAAGAGACTAAACACTGGTATCTTCCCCTTGATAAGTACCAGGGCTGGCTGCATGAATGGATCATCGAAGGCCATAAGGAAGACTGGAAACCCAATGTTTACGGGCAATGCAAATCATGGCTGGATACCGGCCTGCAGCCCAGGGCCGTCACTCGTGACCTGGACTGGGGTGTGAAGGTTCCTTTGCCTGGTACGGAAGGAAAAGTTCTCTATGTATGGTTTGATGCACCTATAGGCTATATATCGGCAAGCAAAGAATGGTCACAACAGACGGGAAAAGACTGGAAACCTTACTGGAAAGATGAGGAAAGCCGCCTCATCCATTTCATCGGGAAAGACAATATCGTTTTCCATTGTATCATATTCCCTTCCATTTTGAAGAAGGAAGGGACTTTCATTTTGCCCGACAATGTGCCGGCCTTCGAGTTTATGAACCTGGAAAACGACAAGATATCCACCAGCCGGAACTGGGCCGTGTGGTTGCATGAATACCTGCAGGATTTCCCCGGGAAGCAGGATGTGCTTCGGTATGCCCTCACCACCAATGCCCCCGAGACCAAGGACAATGACTTTACCTGGAAGGATTTCCAGGCCCGGAATAACAGCGAACTTCTGGCAATTTTCGGGAATTTCGTGAACCGGACCGTGGTGCTCACCCATAAGTATTTCGAAGGGAAAGTCCCGGAGCGAGGACAATTAAGTGATTCCGACAAGGCCGCAATTGAAGAAATTGCAACTTTCCCCGGCCGTATAGGCGCTAAGCTGGAGATCTTCCATTTCCGGGAAGCCCTTGCTGAGATGATGAACCTGGCCCGTCTTGGAAACAAATATCTGACCGACGCCGAGCCATGGAAGGTTTTCAAAACAGACCCCGAAAGGGTGAAGACCATACTGAACATCTCACTGGAGATCTGCGCCAACCTTGCTATTTTATGCGAACCCTTCCTGCCTTTCACATCGGTTCACCTGAGCAGCATGATGAATCTGCCCATACGCAAGTGGGACGTTGCCGGCAATCCCGAATTACTGGAAGCTGGCCACCAGATAGGGCAGGCTGAGTATCTTTTTGATAGGATAGAGGACAGCGTGATTGAGGCCCAGGTCAATAAACTCAAACAGACTAAAATCGATAATGAAGCTGCAACAGCCGCTAGTCAGAAAATAAGCCCGCAGAAAGATACCATCGCTTACGAGGACTTCGCCAAGCTGGATATCCGCATCGGAACTGTTTTGGAAGCGGTGAAAGTGCCAAAAGCCGACAAACTTCTGAAACTCACCATTGATACCGGACTTGACAAACGGACCATCGTTTCAGGTATCGCCGAACATTACAAAGCGGAAGACCTGGTGGGCAAGCAGGTTGCACTACTGGTGAACCTTGCACCCCGCAAGCTACGCGGGATAGAGTCGCAGGGCATGATCCTCTCGGCCGAAAACCCCGATGGCAAGCTCAGCCTGATCTCATCCTGGGATGTCTTTGAAAACGGAAGTGAAGTGAAGTAAGCTTTCTTACCTCATTCAGAACAGGATTTTAAAATTATTCATATCTTTGCGCGCTGAAAGTTCAGCACGGTTTTCAACGGAAAACCGGCACAAATAAGGCCCCATAGTTCAACGGATAGAATGGAAGTTTCCTAAACTTTAGATTCAGGTTCGATTCCTGGTGGGGCTACAAGATCGGGCGATAGAGCGATCAGTCGAACAGGCGATATTCGATGCTAATTAAAATCGGATTTCGCCTGTTCGTTTGTTAGGGATTTCGGCTGATGCTAATTGCCGCCGCTAAGCTCCATATGGTGACCCGCGCTTATAGTCAGGCTTTTCCCTGTTGCAATTTCAAGAAAGATCAGCTCCATATCGTTGTCCAATACCAGGTTTGAATTTACCTGGACACGCGACCATGCATTTGCAGGAGACCCCTGGCCACTTAGCCAGTTATTATCATCTGCCCATATTCCGTCCCCATCGGAAACAAATGGGATGGGAGCAGTGGAAGCTATGAATGCAGTACTATCCATGGAAACTAATGTGCCAGTTCTATTCACCTTTTCATCCGAAGTGCTAAGCCCCGACCTTTTATCAAATTTCCAGTATTCAACCAGCCCGGGTTCCTCACCTGAAAGGCTTTTATACATCCTCTCGCGGACTTCTTCCTGTGTAAGGGCATAATTCCAGATGCGGACTTCATCAATATACCCATAAAAATTATGCACTGAAGTTGATAAACCATCCCCAATCGCCCTGTCATAGTCCCGGTCCGAAATTGTTCCGCTATTGGTTGTTACAAGCGATACCTGTGAACCGTTCACATAAATATTTTGCTGAGTTCCTGATTCTCTTGAATATACAATATGGTTCCACTTATTAATCTCGATGACATTGTTTTCTGTCTGGGCATACCATGTTCCTGTATTGTAAACACCCACGCAATTGGTGCCATTATTTCCCGGTCCTATTTCAATTTGATACCCGGAGCCCAGACCAGCGTATTTGATTGTGGAATATACCACATATCTTAAGGACAGGGATAAAGGCTTTACCCATACTTCAACTGAGAAAGTGTTCCCAACCGATATGCCCGGGTCCTTATCAATTCTGATTAAAGCATCCACACCATCGAAATATGCACACCCTCCGGATTGGTTAGAAGTTTGAACACTTATTTCGTTTCCGTAAATTGTCCCTGACCTGTTACTCATATAGGCACGCAGATAATAAGTTGTGTTCACCTCCAAACCTGTTGCAGTAGAATAAAAGTCGCCGATAGTTTCAATCAGCCCTTCTTCGGTTTTATGATCATTGATTGTGGGTGTGCCTGTTGTGTTCCAGCATATTCCATGCTGAACTGGCAGCGGATTGCCCAAATTGGTAATTCCCCCTTTTACAACCACAAAATCGAGGTATTGCGATTCTAATTCCGTGGTCAAGGCAGCAGGGTAAAAATCCATCCTTAAATATGGATAGCCTGAGTTAATGGAAACATTCATGTCCCAGTGATCTTCTGAACCATTGACTGATTCGCCATAAAAATCCCATCCTGCATTAGTAAAGGTTGTCAGGGTTTTCATTTGGGTGGTAGTTTTTCCCGTTCCTCCTGCACTTGTACTTTTGCCCGAAGTCTGAACGTCCCAGAATGAATTGCTGACCGTTGAATTATTGAAGGCTAAAAGGCCGCCTACCGCTCCACCCAAAAAATTGGAAGCGGCAACTAAGCCGGTAGAATAACATTTTGAAATATTTGTAAGCCCGTTATAAGCTACCAGGCCGGCTGCATATAGTGGAATTCCGGGAATAGTAACCGTTCCGGTGGCGTAGCAATTGTCTAATGTCGAATGGTCGGTCTTGCCAATCAATCCCCCTGCATATCCCTGTTGTCCGGTTACCGTTACGCTTGATGTTGAATATGACAGCGACACTGAAGAATAGCTGACATATCCGGCCAAACCTCCGGCATAATAATTCGCACCAAATACACTTCCGGAAACATAACATTTACGGATTTCGGAATTTGAGTCAAGCATTCCTGCGATTCCTCCAACATTTTGATTACCGTTAATTGTAACATTTGACAAGCCTAGATCTATTATTTTGGCTCCACTGAGGTACCCGAACAAGCCGATATTATCTGATCCACTCCGGTTAATTGTCAAACTGTCAATAATAAAAGCCTGGCCTAAATATACACCAGTAAACATATTTGAACTGCTTCCGACCGGTTCAAATCCTTCCCCACCGTTTTCCGACTGGGACTCCACGGCATTGATGTCGGCCATCTGTTTATAGTAAGCCCCCCGGTTATATTTCAGGCCTTTAAGGTCACTGTAGGTATATACAAGGTAAGGGTCATTTTCGCTGCCTTTGCCCGGCAGGGTAGTCCTGAAACTCAGGGTTTCACCGTAAACCGTATCTGAATATGTTGAAATTGCATAAGTTCTTACATAATAAGTCGTAATCCTGGTCAGTCCGGTTATTTCCGTTTCCCATTCCCGCTGGGTGTTGAGGCTTCCAAGATCGGTGAAGTTATCGGACAAGTTTGGGTTTCCGCTTGTATTCCAGCAAACGCCATGTGCCACTATTCCTTGTTCCCAAAAATTAAAGACTTTGCCACGAACCCTGACAGAGCAATCGGTGCTATCTGTAAGTGCAAGGGTGCTAATTGAAATTGGTTCATAGAAAAGAGGATAACCATCGTTTTGGGCACTGTTTATCACCCAAATATCCTTAGTTCCATTGATGGTCTCATCTTTAAAGTCCCAATTTACGAATGTGCTTTGCTGTTCCATTTCTTCGGTTGATTTCCCTTCGCAACCAAGAGGGGAATTATTATTCACGCCATTAGTCTGACCTGTTGAAATGGTGTCAAAGTAGGACTGATTTACCGCATAGTTACCGTATGAATCGTATCCAAGAAATCCTGCCAAACGAGAAACTCCCGAAACGAAACCGGTACAGTAACAGTTTTCAGTTTTCCCTTGTTCGGCCCATCCTGCAAAACCTCCCACGTTGACATGTCCTGTAATCATTCCTCTAGCATAGCAATTTATGAGCGTATCCAGGAAACTCACAAACCCGACAAATCCGCCTGTATAATCTGTGCCAAGCACATTACCAGAACAATAACAAGTTTTAACGCTCCCGTTTAATTGACCCAAAAAGCCACCCACAGTATTTCCTGAACTAAATACATCCGCCCGGGAATAACATGACACACAGGTTGAAGCATTTTGGGGTGTATATGTTGCATACATGCCGCCTCCAAATCCTCCACATACTGAATTATTAGCTCTTACGATTCCTGTTGTATAACAATAGCTGATTCTGCTATAATAAGAAGACCCAAATAAACCTCCCACATAAGAATTTCCAACAATAGAATCATTTGTCAGCCCAAGGCTGTCGATGGTTGCATGATAAATATACCCAAACAACCCCACATAATTGCTTGTAGGCCGGATGATGTAAAGACTGTCAATTATATGGCTTCCCCCATGGTAAGTACCCGTAAACTCATTTCCGGAAAGTCCTATACGAGAAAATCCTAATCCACTGTCCCAGTTTTTGGTTTCGGCGGCATTGATGTCGGCTGTCTGCAAAAAATGCGAATTCCAATAGCCGGAATTCATCGAAAGCCAGAAAAGGTTATTGAGGTTCGCAATCCTGTATGGATTGATTTCGGTGCCCTCGCCTGCAGGCAATTCGCTGGTTTGTGCTTGAAGACCTATTTGGGTGACAAAGAGCACAGTGGTAAAAAAGAAAAAAATTATCTTTTTCATAGTCATGAACTTAAGGTTTATAATCATTTATTGTTGTTGTTGACGAATTATCTTCAAGTATATCGTCTTCCACTTCGAATGAGGAAAATTCCCTGTCTGCTATTTCAGATATTTCTATATTGCTAATGTGAAATAATCGATTTCCTTCCTTACAGACCTTCATGAAATTATTTATTCTTTCCCTGTCCCCCGAGGCAATTACCTCTACCGAAGATGCATTAGTGTAATACACTTTGCCCTTTATTCCGATCATAGAAGCTTTTGCTTTCAGGTAATACCTGAAGCCCGGTTTTGAATACAGATCCCGTAATATGAATTTTGTAGCAAGGCATGGGGCAAATCTACAGCACTCCTCACCAGAAGAAAAAGAATGGTGCTGTCCCTGAATAAAGAGGACTATCTGTGGATAAAACAATTATCATAACAAATTGTAAATCTATTGGTTGGAAGGTCAGGCTATTGGTCCCTTTTTGGATTTCAGGCTGATATATTGCAATACTGTCTCTGGGTAAAAAAGACTGTCTCTGGATAAAAATTCTTGATTATGCCTTATAAATGTAAGGCTTAGGTAGTATCAGGAAAAATGATGGGGCACGGACTTCAAGGCCAGTTCCCTGAACTGGTTTGGGGTCATTCCAACCACGCTTTTAAATCTCTTATAAAAATTGGAATTGGATTTGAAACCGGTCATCTCGCCAATACCCTCAACAGAGATATGTTTAAACTTTGGATCGTTCAGGTATTCCATCGCTGTTCGTATCCTATATTCAAACAACAGATCGTAAAATCCCATGCTATACTTATCGTTGATAAGCTTTGAAAGATATGTGCGATTGGTGTTCAGTTTTTTACAAAATTCATCCAGACTTACCTCGCTCCATAGGTAAGGCTTTTCCTCTGCAAGAAATTTCTCAAACCTCAGTGCCAGTTCAGAATTCCGGTCATCTGGGTCAATTTTTATCCTTATGTCATTTTCTGAAAGATTGATAAGGCTCTGCTGAACCTGTTTTTCAAGTTTCATCGATTTCAGGTTCTGTTCAACCAGCTTTTTATAGGCTCGGTTTTTAAACCTGAATAATACAATAAGGATCAATAACAAACTTATTGAAATCAGGGCAATTACAATCAGATAATTCTTCTGTAAGCGGTAGGTCCTGCTTTTTTGCTCCTCTTCCCTTAATTTTGGTTTCTTTTTCATGAAGATCGTATTTAGCAGACATCTCATTGATCTGGCGCTGTATCCTGTCGTTAAAAAACTGACTCATCAAATTGTAGGAAACAAGTAAATACTCATAAGCAGATTGGTACTCCCCTAATTTAATACATCTTTCAGCCAGAGAATAATAAACATACTTGAATAAATTCCTGTTCTTTTCAATGGGGCCTAAGGCCAGCGCTTTAAGCAAAATTTCTTTCGATTTCTGAATCTGTCCCATCTGGGCATAAGCCCGGGAGAGATTGACGTATGTATTGATGGTTTGCGGATACTTCTTTATTTGCAGGAAATTTTGTGCAGCCTTTGAAATATAATACAGAGCCGAGTCAGCTTGTTTTTGTTTAAGGAAAACACTCCCCAATTCGTTTTGAGAAGCCGCAAGATATTCTGTCAGATTGTGTTTTATAGAAAGATTTATACATAGGCGGGAATATTTGATCACCGAATCCGGCCTGTTCCCCTCAAATGGAAGCATTTCATTGTATAAGGCCGCCAACCTGTTCCATGCAAAGGCTTTGTTTTTCACACTGAGGTTTTGATCACGGAGGATTTCATAAATTATGTCGATGCCTTTTATGTATTCCCTTTTTTCCCGGTAAGCTTCTGCCAGGTAAATCTTTGCATAAACTGCCGAATCGCTTTGACCGTCAATATCTTTAAGATACTTTATAATGAGTGGTATCCCTTCATCCGGTCTGGATTGGACAATAAAGTTTTGGGCTTTCTTCATCAAAGCATCCTGGTTAAAAATGGTGTCGGAAGGTACCACTTCAAGAGGTTGGGAAAAAGAAATTATATCGTCAAGTATCCGGATTTTTGAGCGGATCAAATTTATTTTCGCCTTTTGTATCTCTGTCAGGTTCTCATCTTGTTTCATTAATTCCACGAATGCATCCAGGGAATCAACGGTTTTCCGGATCAATTGTCCGGCTTTATCATAGCGTGATTCAAAAAAATCAGGATTTCTAACCTGTGACATGATACTTGAATGAATCACAACAAAGAGAGAAAATGTGATAAAAAATTTTGATAAACAGGCCATCCAGGACTTTTATTGCTGATGAAGTGATCAAAGATAAAATATCATCATGGAACAATGACAGATTAGGGCCTAAATTTTCTATCATTCAACTTTTCAACCTGCCCTAACAAACAAACCTGATTGACAAGCGGGAGGATTTCAGGTTAAGTTAGAATTAATCATGCAATCTACCCGCATAAAAACTTATTTGTATTTTACATATTGAAAAGGATAATATGTTTAGTCATAAACCTAAATTGATCATGATATATAAGAAATTGAAAATTTTTTGATTGGCTTATATATGGGTAAGCTTTCTGAACCGATTGTAATCTCCTGCACGTCATTCTAAAAAAATAGTAAAAAAGGATTTAAGTTATATCCCGGATCCTATAAACAATTATCCTTGTTTGAGCACTAAACGAACAATTTGATTTGAGTGGCAATTTTGCCCGTCGGCTTCTTTTTTTGAACCTCTTAAGCATTGGATATGTATCATGTGTCCAGACTTAGGCCAACTCGGCGTGGGCAGGTGTGTATGTAAAGGGGCCGGTGTGCGAAAGTAGTTTCCCAAAAACAAAGAGGTTGGGGGTATTTATCAATAGGTGGGTAGACAGAATTTGTTCGTGTATATTAGGCTTTGATTAGAATCCGTATTTTTAATCTGAATAGTTACATGTCAAATTTTTCCCAAAATATGCTATATTTTTTTAATTTTACTAAATCTCCGGTTTTATATATATTATTGACTATCTAATTATCCTGGCTATTATCAAGTTGAACTTAGCAATTAATTTCTACCGATTTTAATAATTATTTAAATGAAAATATGCTTAATTCTCGCTTTGGCTTTGCTGGGTCTTAATGGTTTAGGCCAAAATAAGAACATTGACCAATTGCTTGACAGACCAGTCACTGTTTCAATAATAAACGGGGATACACTTCTAAAGCGTGACTTGACAGATTATTTAAACCTAACATTAGGAATAGAAGACCGATCCTCTTCCGATATCTCCATTTTAAGAGATTACTTCATGCGTTCCCACCCAAACGTTTCAACAATAAAAAAGTATTTTACAAAAGCATCGAATGAGTTTGGCGTTCCGGTTTCAATATTAATGATTATTGGACAAATTGAAAATAACTGGACGCAAATTGGTCCAACAATAGATCAAGGCTGGGGTATTATGCATTTAGTACAAAATAACTATTGTAATACTCTTTCAGAAGCCGGAGAATTATTAGGAATTCCAGAACAAGTATTAAAAGACGATGCTCTACAAAATATCCGGGGCGCTGCAGCATTGATCGCAAAATATGCGGGTAAGGAAAGTAAGGATTTTACCAGGTTGGAAGATTGGTTTTCTGCAGTAGCTCAATTTAGCGGTTTAATAAGTCCCGAATTAAGGGATATGCAAGCCATTAATTATTTTAAAACATTAAAAAATGGGGTAAAAGCTGAAACTGTCTGGGGAGAAAAAATCATTATTGAGCCAAAAAAGATAGAATTAAGCAATCAATATCTAAAGAAATCTAATGAAAATCCTAAATCCGACCCTTTATCAGCAGATTATGGTCCTGCAATAACTAATTGGGCTTCTTCCTGCAATTATGCAATTGGCAGAACCTATAGTATTGATACCTGGGTAAATCATTGGATTGGTACAGGTACTTATTATGGAGCTATCAGTTGGTTTCAAACTTGCCCTTGCCCGGATGGTTCTTGTCCAAATAATTGTCCGGCCGGTTATAGGGGATGTCAAGGTAATGATGCGTATGGTCCTTCAAGTGCACACTTTGTAGTAAAAAATGATAATGGTGAAATAACGCAAATGGTAGCCGTGGCAAATACTGCATGGCATTGTGGAGCCCTATATTATCCTGCGAATAATCCCAGATCAATTGGTGTGGAACATGAAGCAACTGCAGCAAACCCAGGTATGTGGAACAGCGCTCCGATGCTTGAGGCTTCAGCGACTATGGCTTGTTACTTTCAACAGGAATATGGATTCCCGATAATTCAAAATGAAAGTCCGGGAATTTGTGGACATAATGATATGCCAGGTACTAATACTGCCTGTCCAGGTCCATTGCCATGGTCAACATGGTTTTCTTATTTTAATAATGCCGGTTGCGGAGGTGGAGAATTTCCAATCAATGATAATTGTTCAGATGCAGTTCAATTCCCTTCACTTCAAGCAGGTTCTTGCATTGGTGTATCCTCCGGTGAAGATGTAAATAATGCTACTCAAAGTTTAGCTCCAAATCAATGTATCGGATGTTATTGTACTTCTCCAACTGCAATGGATGTATGGTTCAGATTTACAGCTATCAATAACTCACATACTATTCAACTTACTAATTTAAACAACTTTGATGCAGTTATAGAAATAAGGCAAGGGCCTTCTTGCAATGGTAGTTTTATACAATGTTATGACCCAACTGGTTCACCTTCAACGATTAATTATACATATGACAATTTTTCCATCGGGCAAGTTTATTTTATTCGTGTTTTTGATTGGGGATCATCCCAACCAGATTATACAACTTTCGATATATGCATAAGTACTCCATCTGATTCTCAGCCTGATTTAATTATCACAGAAAGTAGTCAAAATGTAACTCCAACAACAATTTCGGCTGGGGCAACTATAACTGCATATGCTTCCGAAAATAATATTGGTGATGCCACATCCGGCTCCAATGTAGTTGGTTTATGGCTTTCGCAAGATGATGTTTTAGAGCTTGATGGCAGTGATGAATATCTCGGAAACATCACAGGGTTTCCAAGCCTAAGTCCAAATTCCAGCAGTATAGTTCTTAATGCTGTGGTAACTATACCTGCTGAAACTACTCCGGGAAATTATTATGTGTTTTTCTGGGCTGATGGTGACGGGAATGTAAATGAATCTGTTGAAGATAATAACTTCGCATCTGATATTATTACTGTCACCTGTTCTGTCCCTCAAATACCTGGCCCTATTTCTGGTGATTCATCTGTTTGCCAAAATACAACAAATACATATAGTATTTCAGAAGTATCAGGTGCGACTTCATATACATGGATATTGCCTACAGGTTGGACTGGTTATTCAAATACAAATACAATTAATGCTACTGCAGATTCAAGTGGCGGGCTGGTTAAAGTTAAAGCTAACAATGCTTGCGGCTACAGCCCTGAACAAACTAAAAGTGTAAGTGTCAGTACCTCATTACCAGTTAGTGTATATATTGAATCCTCAGCAAACCCTGTCTGTAATGGTACTTCGGTTACATTTACTGCCTTTCCAACTAATGGGGGCTCTTCCCCAACTTATCAATGGAAAGTAAATGGTGCA
>CAWBCI010000041.1:0-4661 GCA_963787195.1 uncultured Bacteroidales bacterium | reverse complement strand
TTTTTTGTTCTTCGTTCAGTTGAGCACTTGTGACGCCAATAATAAAGTTAAAGGCCTTTAATCAATGAGACTCAATTTTTTCAAGCGAAGCGAAGAATAAATTGTCAGTCGAATTGATCCCGACTAGTCGCAGTCTTATTCGGGATCTGCTGGGATTAAATTCCCCGTCTCTTGAGACGAATAAGAGATATTTCTTTAAGATACCCCGCTGCTTGTGGCGGGGTATCTTATTTAGGATAAGGAAAGGAATTATTAAGGAATTATTTCTGCGCGTGAAGTGCAGGTAACAGTATGATAAAAATACTGATAAGGCAAATGTATCTTTTCATATGGATTATTATTTGAGGAGAGGCATCACATCTTCAAGTTTGCCATCCATTTTTACTGGCTTAATACCCAGGATATGAGCAATCATAGGATAGATATCCACATTGTTAAAAGTGGATATATTCCAGCCTGTTTTGAATGCGGGGCCCGTAGCATAGAAAATAGCTCCCATGGTTGGGTTGTCATTATCATAGCCATGATTTCCTTTTCCATAGGATATCTTGTTCCGGTCGGTCACCTGCCAGGCGCTGTCGGCCACCAGAATAAAATCCAGGGTGCGTGGGTTCGTTCCATAATGAAGCCGTTCAGGCACTTCCCCATGTTTCCACACACTCACATGCGGGATACTTTTTAATGCTTTAAATGCGGTATCGGCATATTCCTTTTTTACTTTAAAAAGGAAGAGAGGATTATTCGGGCTGATTTCATCAAACCAGTCTTTATTTATATAATTATTGAGATAGATTACCCTGTCGTGACTTATCTCGCACATTCCATGGTCAGAGACTATGATGAAATTCACTTTGGAAGCTATTGGGAGTTCTTTAAGTTTTTTCATAAAGACGCCCATCAGACTGTCAAGGTGAACGACCATTTTCCCTGTTTCAGGGGAAAGGGGGCCATATTTATGACTGATAGCATCCGGCTGGTCAAAGTACCAGGTAATCAGGTGGGGGCGTATTTTTTCAGGCAGACTGAGCCAGGCTATGACTGTATCGATCCTTTGTTCAAAAGGCAAATTCCCATCATATGGTTTCCAATAGTCAGGTTGTATGCCTTCAATGGGAGCTTCTGTACCAACCCAGAATAAAGAAGCAGTGATGATTCCCTGTTTTTTAGCACTAACCCAAATAGGTTCACCCCCATAAAAATAGGGATCTCCAACTGCGGTTCTATCTGAAATTTTGAAGGTCCGGCCGGAGGCAGGATCATAGAATGTATTGGCCACTATACCATGGTGATCGGGATAGAGTCCGGTGGCAATACTGTAATGATTCGGGAAGGTCTTGGTAGGGAAACATGATTTCATTAAATCGGCATGTACGCCGTGAGCCGCAATGGAATCCATATTAGGGGTGGAATAGATCGAATGATAATCCCAGCGGAAAGCGTCCATTGAGAGCATGACTACATAGGGAGCATCTTCATTTTTAACTGACTGGGCCTGAAGACTGAATATCCCTATCAGTAATAAACAGGACAGGAAAAAGCTGTTCCGGAATCTTTTCATTTTTGTAAGGTGTTTATTTTAAATATTAATAATTATGAAATATGATTTGAAATCAAGTTAAAATATGAAACAAACGGGAAAAATAAATGCTTTATGATCATTCAATTAAAAGTAAAAAAAAAGCCGCAATCCGGAAATTGCGGCTTTGATTATTTTGTTAAGAAAGATTAGTTGAAGATATAACGAATTCCAATCTGGCCCTGCCAGCGTGAGCTGCTGATACCAGAATCGTCGATGTTCCAAATATCACCCTTAGGTGCTTTGTATTGGAATGTAGGCACAGTTGTTGGATTTCCCTGAGTATCATTTTCAAATCCTTTAAAAGCCAACAAGGCATAATTACCATAGTAATTTGACACATAGTACCTACGGCCCCATTTTTTATTGATCAGATTGGTCAGGTTAAATACATCGAAAGTAATCTGAAGAGTATTGCGTTTGCCATCTTTGCAATCAACAAAGAAATCCTGGGCAAGATGAAGGTCAACAATATGTTCGTAGGGAGTATGTTCAGAATTTCTTTCTGCATATTGACCCCTGCGGGTTTTCAGGTACTTATCACCTTCAATGAAGCTATTCAAAGCAACATACTGATCATGGGCACTAACCTCATTACCATTTGCATCATTATAAGCCACCAGGTGAATATCATTTTCATCTTTAGGAACATACATCAGCTCAAGGCTTTGAGTGTCCTCACCCAGATGGGAAGAAGTACCATCAGCATATCCGTAAGCATATCTCCCTGAATATTGTCCGTTATAATACAATCCAATAGTCAAAGCCCTGTGTTTTGAACCATCAAATCTGTAGGTCAGGAAGGCATTGAATTTGGATCCCATGGAATAGTCAGAGGTGGACAGTTTAAGATCATTCATACCATTCACATTGGGTACTTTCAACTGTGAAATATTCTGAGAAGAGACGCCATCATTTATACTGGCAGCATAACCATAAGAATAGGCCAGCATAGCTGAAAAACCTTGGATGTCACTTTTCTGCAGGCGCACAGTCATATTATAAGCATAACCTTCATTTGTATTTTCACCCAAAACGATGTCGGTATAGTTGGAATTAGTCCCACTCAGGTCGACTTTATTCCAAATCAGCCTGTCATCTCCGGTTCCTGTGAGGGTACCATCCTTAACATAACGGAAATCATGATACAGAACATTATTAAGGGTTTTGGTAAAGGTTAATTCAGCAGTACCAACAATACCCCATGGTATTTTCTGGTCAACTCCCAGGCTGGCACGGAATACCTGCGGGAATTTGAAATCTTTCGCATAGAGGTCAACTTCACCTGACGGAAGTCCTGCAGGTAAAGAGGGTTGATTATCCCAAACCGAATTAAACTGGAGATACTGCAACTGATCTTCAGGGCTACTTGCTGTAACTTTCATACCTCCCAGAGTAACTCCATTGTTGGTATAGGCACCACCCGGCCAAACATAAGGCAGACGGCTGGTAAAAATCCCTAAACCGCCTCTTACCTGGGTCTTCTGATCTCCCTTAACATCCCAGTTAAATCCTATGCGGGGAGAAAACATGATTTGAATGGTGGGCATCTTTCCACATGTAGCACCTTTCAGATCATATCCATATGTTTTCTCCAGAATAGGAATAATGGTATCGTTGAAATTGGCATTACTCGGAGGATCCGTGGTATACATCGGGAGATCAAACCTGATTCCTACTGTTGTTTTAAAATTATCCGTCCATTGTTTTTCCCACTGCCCATAGAAGCCGAATTGCATGGCATTGAATTTTGCAGCGGCTATGGAACCGTCACCGGTTACATTATCCAACAATGAATAAGTTCTGTCATACTGATAAGCATCACCCCCAGTCAGGAAAGTATTCAGATCAGTAAATTGGTAAGACCCGAAATTCTGACGGATGAAAAGATTATAAAACTTATAAAATTCATTATGTGTACCTATGGTGAATGTATTGCTTCCTTTGTATATTTCAAAATTATCAGTAAGGGTGATAATATTCTGATTCAGGATATTGGCTGTTGAATATTGTTCACTACCGAAATATACATCGCTGCTACCATCTTTAATTCTGACATAGGGGAAATTGCCACCCATAGGGTTACGGTCATCCCTTACATAAGTAAGACCTATTAACAAGTCATTTGAAGTATGGCTGAAAGCACTTTTTAACTCAATGGCAGTTGAATTGGTAGTGCTTTTAAAATCCTGACCCGCATTGGAGAAATAGATGCGGCTATTACTTGAATATGCTGGAAGTACTGCTCGTCCATAAGTATATTGATGACGAAGGGTCAGCTTATGTTGTTTACTGATATTCCAGTCAATACGGCCGAAAAGTTTAGTTCCGTCCAGAGTGTTGGTAGCGGATTCAAAGGTTCCGGGATTGTAGCCGTATTTGTCAGATACATATTTTGCCAAATACTGAATGGAATCTTTGGTTAAAGAGCCATTATAATTGCTATAGTCGAAAGGAATAGGAGTTTCGTCCTTCTGTAATTCTGCATTTACAAAAAAGAACAGTTTGTCTTTTATAACCGGGCCACCCAGACGGAAACCATAAGTTTTTGATGTGAAATCAGCTAACTGGGTTCGAGTAACATCCGGATTATCAGTAGGTGTCAGGCCGGCCATACCCTGATTACGAAGATAGTAATAAGCCGATCCGGAAAATTCATTTGTCCCCCGGCGGGTAACGGCATTGATACTTCCTCCGGCGAAACCGCCTTCCTTGATATCATATGGTGCAACGGAAATAGTGATCTGATCAATGATATCCATACTGAAAGGAGAAATGCCAATCTGTCCGCCATTATTGCCATTAGCAGCCAGACCGAACACGTCATTATTTACAGCACCATCGATGAAGATGGCATTGTAACGGTTGTTCATACCTGCAATTGAAAGGCCTCCGTTTGAATTTACAGAAGCTTCAGGGGTCAATCTTGCAAAATCGGAGATGTTTCTTCCTACTGAAGGCATACGGCTGATCGCATCGCTCCCGATATTAGTTTGAGCGCCTGTCCGGTTTCCGTCAAATACATCGTTTCGATTAGCAACTACTTCTACACCCGAAAGTTCTGTTGCGGCTTCACTAAGCTTGA
>CAWBCI010000040.1:0-81219 GCA_963787195.1 uncultured Bacteroidales bacterium | reverse complement strand
GTTTCGATGGAGTAGGCTCGATGATGTACTACCACCATGGGCTTGAGCCCATTGATTCGAGAGAAAAATACTTCGGACAGGGAGTGGAATGGGATGCCATCACTTACCTGCAGCTCGCAAACACTCTCATCCACCAGTTAAATCCGGCCGCGGTCAGCATAGCGGAGGATGTGACCGGAATGCCCGGCCTCACCTTCCCGGTGGAAGAAGGCGGCATAGGCTTTAATTACAGGCTGGGAATGGGTATCCCTGATTTCTGGATAAAACTCCTGAAAGAAAATAAAGACGAAGACTGGAATATACACCAGATGTGGCAGGTATTGAACGACCGGCTCACTTACGTAAAAACCATAGCCTACGCCGAATCCCACGACCAGGCCCTGGTTGGCGACAAGACCCTTGCCTTCTGGCTGATGGATAAGGAGATGTATTTTCATATGCATAAAGACGATCCGGACCTGGTCATAGACCGTGGCTTGGCACTGCATAAGATGATCAGATTATTCACTATTTCATTGGGCGGACAGGCTTATATGAATTTCATGGGAAATGAGTTCGGGCATCCCGAATGGATTGATTTCCCCCGGGAAGGCAATAACTGGAGCTATAAATACGCCCGCCGGCAATGGTCGCTGGTGGATGATCCCAAACTAAAATATCAGTTCCTGGCTGCTTTCGACAAGCAGATGATAAAAGTGATCAAGGAACATGAAGTGATGACTTCCCTGTTCGGGCAGCAATTGAATATGGATGAAGCCAACAAGACAATAATCTTTGAAAGGAAAAACCTGATCTTCGTTTTTAATTTTCATCCTTTCAATTCCATACCGGATTATCATTTCAGGGTGCCGAAAGCGGGTGAATATCACATCATCCTGAATTCCGATGATAAAGAATTCGGCGGCCACGGACGTATCCAAAATTCCATCCCCTATTTCACGTCTGAAAAGGATGGAGAAGCTTACCTCAGCATCTACAATACGAACCGGACGGCGCTGGTTTTGAAAAAAGAAGGGTGAGGAAGTCGTCAGTCAGCAGTCAACAGTCAGCAGTCAGCAGTTTTATTTATCAGAGAAACTAATGAAGGCGCAGGTCGGGACCTACGGGCGTCGGTTGGCAGTCCTTGGTCGGCGGTCTTTAGTGGACAGTAGCCTGATGATGCAAAAGGGAGGCTTCGCCCTGCTGATGATTTGCAAGTTGCCTCATGATCCCAAAGTATGCCCGTCTGGGAAGGATAAGGGGCATAGCAGCGAGGATTTTGTTCAGAGTTCCCGGAACACAAATTACTTTGCCACTATTGAGAGATTTAATGCTGATATCAACCACTTTCTCAGGCTCCATCCATTTCACCAGGTTATTTGAATTTTCAAATTGAAGCTTTTCATGGAAATCTGTCCGGGTGAACCCGGGGCACAAGGCCTGAACCCTAATCCCATATTGTCTGACCTCCATAAGCAGGGATTCGGTAAAACTCAATAGAAATGATTTGGTGGCTGAATACATTGTACTTCCGGGAGCCGGAAAAAAGGCTGCCAGCGACGACACATTGATGATCGTTCCTTCCCTCCGTTCTATCATTTGCGGCAAAACCGCGTGAACCAGTTCTATTGCAGCCATCAAATGTACCCTCATCATATTTAAATGAGAGTCTATATCGCCATTACTAAAGTTCATGCCGGAACCAAAACCGGCGCTGTTTACCAAAAAGAAAATATCTTCTTCCGAACGTATGGTCTGTGATAATTTCTCCAGTTCACTTTCATTTGACAATTCTGCCACGATCACGCGCACATCTACCTTATACTGGAGCTTTAACCGGGAAGCAAGGGAGATGAGCCTGTCCTGCCGGCGTCCGGTAATAATAAGATCATAACCTTCCCTTGCAAATCTCCGGGCAAAAGCTCTTCCAATGCCACTGGAGGCTCCTGTAATCAATGCTTTACGATTTTTCATCAAAAACTCCCTTTCAATTATAAATATAAGATAATCTGATACTTATTCCTACAGATGAAAAAATATTATTGGCTTTTTTTTTCATATTTGATAAAAAAAATCTGTCATCCGAATACATAAAAAAAATGATTGCATTTTGAAAACCTAACAATATCCATCCTTTAATGTTTTTATAAAAAAATATAAAAATTCAGTTCCATATGCATTCTCAATGGCAGTTCTTTAAGTATGGAGTTGTCCGCAGGTTTTCAAGCTTTCGGAACAATATCTAAGGACTTCACACCCTTCTTGATAAAGACAAGAATATATATTAATAGTCACAGGGAATCTTAAGTAGCATGATATTAAATTTGAGTAATTCTTCCTGTACATAAATAAGAATCTAATCAAGAAATCAACTGGAACCAAGATCTATAAGAATATCATTTTTATAAGTACAATTCATACTTATTAATTATCTTTATAATAAAATTATAATGAAACCCGTCAATTTCACCAGTTCACTCCCTTCTGACATTTTACAGTTGCTGGATGCTTATGCACTTAAGTTCAAGGTTCCTAAAAACCGTATCATGGAGCAGGCACTCCGGGCATACTTTGAGCGTTTAAAACAGGCCGAGTATATCCGCTCTTTTAAAAAAGCCGCGAATGATCCTGATATGCAAAATATGGCAGAAGAAGGCCTGGAAGATTATCTTAAAATCCTTGACGATTTATGAAACAGCGGGAGATTTGGCTGGCCGACCTAAATCCGGTCATTGGCAGCGAGCAAAGAGGGACAAGGCCAGTGGTGATAGTCAGCGGAAATTCGATGAATGACCACCTGGGGATCTGTATTGTGAGTCCGCTTCGTTCCAAAATCAAAAATTACGCCGGATGCCTTGTACTTAAGAAAGATGACATAAATGGCCTGGAACAGGATTCTGAAGTCATCAGTTTCCAGATCAGGACCATTTCAAAGGAGCGTTTGACAAGGAAAATCGGTGAAATATCAAAACAACAGCTGGAATTATTTAAAAACGGACTCAATGAGGTCCTGAAATATTAAGTGGCCGGATAATGAGAAATCCCATATTTTTCATGACATTTTCACCTTATGCTTGTTATATTATAGCTAATTTTGCAGACTATGAAAAAGTCACTAGTCTTAGTAATCTTACTGCTGAGCCTGGGTACAGGCGCATTCAGCCAGTACTTTTACGGTGGACCTTCTTTTAGATACCGTTTTCCACAGACCGGATATACGAATGATTCCACCGGCAATATCCTCTTTAAGCCTGGTGATAGCCATTTCGGAATGGAAGTCGGGACTGGTTTCGGGAGCAATTTCAGCGGCAATTCCATCTTCAGCAGCTGGGCAGCCCCTTCATTTTCATACAATGTATCTAAAAGATTTCGACTGAATGCAGGGGTTTCTATTAATAATTATTTCGGGAATGCTTATTATACCAATGGATTTGAATACTTCAATTCACCGGTGAAAAGCGTCCAATACCAACAATGGGCATTTACGTACAGGGGGATTATTTACTGAGCAATAAATTGATGCTTTCAGGGGCTGCTTACAAAAGTTTTTCTCCCGGTAATATAGGAATTAAGGACCCGAGGCTGAAAATGCCCGATAGCCAGGGGCTCATGCTGAACCTGAACTACCGCCCTACTGAACATTTCGAGATCAATGCCAGCCTTGAATACGGAAACGGGTACAGCCCTTATTACAGTCCCTTTGCACCAAGGGGCATGTACAATCCCTGGTAAAAGCCATCTTAATCCATGATCTGATTCCAATTACTAGTCTGCCACTTTCTCTGAATAAAAATGTGCAAAAATCAATAATGCTTGCAATCAGTTTTATTAAGGATTGCAAAAATTATCCCGCAACCTATTCCCAAATTGGAAAAACACTTTCAATTTCCAATTATTTCTGAAATTTTATTATTATACCGTGAATCCTGAACCCCCTTCCTTCCTTAATAATTCTGAAAACCCTTTCATTGATCTTAGTTTTGATTTGAAAATGAATTCTTTATATGAAAAAGTTAAAGAAGCATTTTTAAAACAAAAAAAGAGTCATGAAAAATTTTATTCTATTGCTGGTTTTTATGCTCAGTTCGATGCTGATTTCGGCACAGAAAATATTCCTGATCAGCGCCATGAGTTCCGATAGCAACATTTATACGAATATCCACATTTCGAGCCCATACCAAATCCATCATGTTGCCTGGCTCAAACCCTTTGAAAACGAATCTTTGGAGAGTTATTGCGGCAGATTGATCGAAATAAACAATATAAGCGAGGAAGATATTATTATAGGAACTTCTTTTGGGGCTCTGGTGGCAACAATCATCGGAAAAACAGTCAGAAATAGTAAAACCATCCTTATTTCGGGTTTCTCTACTAAGGATGAAAAACCATTTAAGTTCAAATTCCTGAAGATATTTCCTTTTCACAGGATGATCCCCCGAAAATGGCTCAAGAGTCCCCGAATGATTATCAGTAAATGTTTTGGTAAGGTTACGCCGGAAGAAAGAGCTTTTCTGACGGAAATGATCAGAGGCTATGATACTGACTTAATATTCTGGTCGATCGACCAGATTGTGAAATTCGACAATACCATACAGCCCCCCGGCCTTGTTAAAATTAACGGGAGCAGGGACCGGACTTTTAATACAAAAGGCATACATCGCGACATCTTATTGGATGGAACCCACCTGATGGTATATAATCAGGCGGAACTCATTTCAGCTGTCCTGAATGGTCTTTTAAACAGCGATGATTTGATAGCGAAAATAAACTCTACTGGAGCATCTCAATCTTCGCAGCCATGATAAAATCATTCTCCGAAAGCCCTCCTATATTATGGGTACTCAGGGTGATACCAACCATTTTATAATGTACGCACATGTCCGGATGATGATTTTCCTGATCTGCAATTGCTGCTACCTTATTGGCAAATTCCATCCCTTTCCTGAAATTCTCAAAAGGGAATTCCCTGTGGATCTCTTTCTCGTTTATAACATTCCAAATGCTCTTAAGCTTTGAGCTATATTCCTTTATCTGATCACGATTCATTGGCATGGTCCCTTCTTTAGCGGGAGCACATTTTCTATCTCTTAATTCAGTCATAGTTTTATTTATTATTATTGATTGAAGAAGAATTGAAAATACTGTGCCACAATTAAATTCCGAATTATTTTCCAGGCCCTTGTACTATACTGCTTAATTATCTGAAGACTCTCCGGGGACTTGGCTTTTCATGTAGAATATACTCCCCATTAGGGGAATAAGGCCACAAGTGAAAAATGGCAGCGCCGGCCGGAATTTTAGGATACCGGCAGAGTTCTGCTGTCAAATACAAGTCTTTACATTATTCTTAAACAGGCTGAAATTCAACATCCCCTATTTGGCACATCCATTGAAAGTTCTGATCAGACTTAAAATAAGGTATTTTATCAGGAGTAAACATTTTGCAAATACAAAGTTCCGGGTATAAGTGATAAGAGATTTCAGGTTTCAAATTAAAAGCTGGCCGGAATTTATGAGAAATTTTTTATGAGCTCTGTTCATTCTATAATAAACCAGATACAACAAAGGGATGATCTGCAGCGCTATCTGATATTTCTGCTGATCATCCTTGTATCATTTTTCCTGGGAATTCTGATCCGCAAGGGTCTTATGAAATTATCCCACAGAAATCGTATTGCCCGCAAGCACGTCTATGCCAGTTTCCTGGTTGCACTGGCTAAATCGGCGACTATCCTGCTGCTCAGTTTCGGCCTGATAGCCGGCTTAAAAATGCTGAATCTGCCCGAGCATTATAATGATATGGTATCAACCTCCCGGCAGATCCTGATGGTACTGGCTATCGGATATTTTGTTTACCAGTTGGTGGAGGTTCCCAGTATCTGGTTTGAAAACCTCCTCGAAAAGTCCCAGAAGTCGAACATGAATAAAATGTTCATCCCCTTTATCAGGAAAACGCTAAGGTTATTCACCATAGTAGGCATAATCATACAAATTATACAAATACTCAGTGATAAACCGATCACTACCATTATTGCCGGGCTTGGGATCGGAAGTCTTGCTATTGCACTGGCAGCGCAGGACACACTCAAACACTTCATAGGCTCATTCGTGATAGCAGGTGACAAGCCTTTTGAAATCGGGGAAAGGGTTGTGGTTGATGGCCATGACGGCTCGGTTGAAAGTATTGGCCTGCGCAGTACCAGCATCCGGACCCTGGAGGGCCATGTGGTCACCATCCCAAATGGAGAGCTGGCCAACCGGACAGTTCAGAATATTGGCAAAAGGCCTTTCATCCGGAGGCTAATGAATATAACCATCACCTACGACACCCCTCCTGAAAAAATACAGGAAGCCATTGAAATACTTAAGAAAATTCTTGAAAATCATGAAGGTATGGAGGAAGATCTGCCTCCCAAAGTTTATTTCAGTGATTTCAACAGTGATTCGCTCAATATACTTGTGCTTTACTGGTATCATCCTCCTGATTACTGGTTATATATGGACTTTTCCGAGAAAGTTAATTTTGAGATCATCCGTCAGTTCAACGCTGCCGGGATTGAATTTGCCTTCCCAACCCAGACGCTTTACCTGGCAGGGGATCAGAAAAGACCTTTGGATTTTGGCTTGGGAGAGCAATTAAAGAAGGAAATCGGCTGAAAATCATTCCTCTTTAAAAATTAAACTAAAAAGTTTCATCTCATTTTCTTTACCCCTCAAAATCACTGTACCTTCTTCTCTTGGTATAATATCACCATTGGGGATGAGCTTCAAAACCATGTCTTCGGAAATGAGCAGGGCACGGTTGAAATGATTGCATTCTCCTTCTATACGTGCGGTGGTATTCAGTACATCACCCACAAAGGCAATTTCCCTGCGCTTATAACCCACTTCCCCCATTACTGTCATACCGCAATGCATGCCGGCTTTAAAGGCGGGTACCAGGCCATATTTTTTCTTGTAAAATTCTGACTTCTTCCGGATAATTTCCTCTATATAATGAAAGCACAGCACGCAATTATTGTTCTTTATTCCCGTCCTGGTTTTCCATGTGATAATTGAGATGGTCTAGTTTGACTGGACAGTTTCCTAATCAAAGTTAATTGTATTTGTATTAAAGAGGGGGACTGGGGGAGACTCATAAGTCAGTTTATTTGTTGATAAATTATGCTGCCTGTCTGTATATCGCTATTGGCGGGTTATCCCCGATGGAGGAATGGTCCCTTCTTTCATTGTAATAGTGGATAAATTGTGAACAAACCTGATGAAGTTCATGTCCGGTTTCCGGGTGTTCCAAATATATTTTCTCATATTTAATGGTCCGGAAGAAGCGTTCGATAAACGCATTGTCAGTAGCTCTTCCTTTTCCGTCCATTGATATTTTCACCGTTTTAAGACTTTTTACATAATCCACGTATTCATCCGATGTAAACTGGCTCCCCTGGTCTGAGTTAATGATGCCCGGCTTTTCATACCGGTCAATGGCTACTTTTAAGGTATCCACAACCCATTCTGCCTCCATGGTGTTGGATAAACTCCAGCCAACAATATACCGACTGTACAAATCCATTATGGCTACCAGGTACATGAACCCTCTGTGCATGGGAATATAGCTGATATCCAATGCCCAAACCTGATTTGGCTTATCAATGTCCAGATTGCGCAGTAAATACGGGTATTTGTATTTGGCCGGATCGATCACCGTGGTTCGGGGCCGGCAATAAACCGTTTTCAGTCGCATGATCTGCATCAGGGTGCGTACATGACAACGTCCGACTTTATAACCCTTCTTTTTCAACTCTTTGGCCATTCTCCGGGTTCCCCGGGTCGGATCTTCCAGGTAGAGCCGGTCAAGCTCTTCCATTAGCTGAAGATCCTGATCAGTTGCCTTTGAAGGAGTGTAGTACAGCGTACTTCGGGAAAGTCCTAAAAGTTCACATTGACTGCAAATACTCCGGGGGCCATTTCGGTCTATCATGCCCCGGCGAATATCTAACGGAATCATAGAAGCTTTTTTTTTAACCAGTTATTATCTACCGTTAACTGCCCGATTTGTTGTATCAGATCATCCCTCTCCTTTTCAAGTTTTTTGATCTGTTCTGTTTCATCCTTACCGGCATTAAAAACCCTTTCGGCATTGGAAAGAAATTCTTTCTTCCACAGACTGATCAAATTGGGATGAACCTGGTATATTTGAGCCAGTTCAGAGATGGTCTTGACTTCTTTTATGGCTTCAAGTGCAACCTTGGCCTTGAATTCCGCACTAAATGTTCGTCTGGATTTTTTCATATGACAGAAATTTTAAAGTTACTAAATTCCTGTCCAGTTTTTTTAGACCACCTCATAATCGCCTCATCTCCCACATATTTATAGATCTCTCCCCTGGTCTTTTCTACGGGCTCGACTATATCCTGGAAAAAATCATTTAATAATGAAAGGTAGCTGAGATGCCCTATTTGTTCTGCTATTGAGGTGGATGCGGTAAGGTCCAGGAACATGAAAATGCGGTCCTCCTCTTTTGGTTTGTGATACTTTCCTATGAACAGGTTCCAGAGTATGCTTTTCCCAATGAGGGTGCTGACAATAGTGATAAAACTGAAGAGCATGCTCAGGAATAGTCCGAAGAGCAGTCCAAGCACAAATTGCTTACTGAGCAAGAGCCTCTGGTTCTCAAGATAGATCTCAAAATGCCCTTTCATATAAAATATTCCGACAAAGAGGGTGGCCACCAGCATAATTATAAGGATCTGGACCAGGGTACTGAGCACTAACAATATGAGCAGATTGACTTTGCGGATGTAGAGTACTTCAATATAGGCCCTATACGCAACGATGGCGGCATATACTGAAAATCCAATACACAGGCCGGCCAGAATCGATTCTATACCGCGGTAATAAAACAGGTACATGAAGAGTGCGGTAATACTTCCTGATATTAACCCTGTAATGAGGAAGTTCCTGAGGTTCTTTCTAAAGGTTGAGGTCAGCATATGGATTCAGGCTTGATTGATTTTGAAGCGCTAAAGATACTATGGATTTGTCGCTTTTAGTTGTCGGACACCTATAGGTGTCCGACAACTTGTCCCTTCATTTATCTCAACAAAATATTAATCAGGCAAAAATAAAACACTGTATTTTTTAAGCTTTACAATTAAATATATTAACTTTAATATAAATAAATGAAATACACCATCTTCACCAAGCTTAATATCATGCTGTTTTATTAGTAATAAATGCAAAGCATTGAAATATATTAAAGCATATAAATGTGGGCAATTTGCTAAGTTTTTTAAAATGAACATAATAAATTCAGATCGTTCCAGTCTCATTAATTTCCCTGATCTTATATATATTTTCTTGTATTAAACGAACTATTGCAATTTATCAAATTCCTTAAATTGAAAAGACTAAGATTCTCTTGTCGCTTATGAAAAAAAACACTGAAAAATCATATAAAGTCAAATTACGCAAAAAAGCTCTTGATCAGCTTAAAAATAAAGAGGACTCATTTTCACCCCTCTTCTTTGAAAGTAATGCCCTGAAAATTATACACGAACTTAAAGTACACCAGATTGAACTGGAAATAATGAATGCAGAACTCGTAAGGGCAAAAATTGACACAGATATTGCGAATGATAAATATATTGAATTATACCGTACAGCTCCCACAGCATATTTTACATTTTCCCCTGAAGGTAAAATCCTCGAGTTAAACCTTCTGGGGGCAAAAATGCTCGGTAAGAAAATCTCAGTTCTGAAAAACAGCCTGTTCGGCTTTTTTATTAGCCAGGAAACACTGCCAATCTTCAATAGATTCCTCAAGAAGGTCTTTGCAAGCAAGACCAGGGTATCCTGCGAGCTGAATCTTAAAACCGAAGACGATTCTTCCATTTGTGTCTTATTGAGCGGCATCGCAGATGAAGATTTGAAGCAATGTATTGCAACTTTAATAGATATAACCGAACACAAAAAGGTGGAAGAAGCCCTGCGTTCATCAAAGCAGCTATTTGGAGGTATCATCAATGCCATACCTGTAAGGGTTTTCTGGAAGGACAAAGATCTGAAATATCTTGGTTGTAATACAGCCTTTGCCCTGGATGCGGGATTTTCCGGGCCTGAGGACATTATTGGGAAAGATGATTTTCAGATGGGCTGGCATAAGGATGCTGACAAATACCGTAGTGATGACTTACAGGTGATCAGGACAGGGATACAAAAAATAAATATAGAAGAACAACAGACGACGCCGGAAGGTGACACGATAACAATTCTTACAAGCAAACTCCCTTTGCGAAATTCAAAAGGAGAAGTCAGTGGTGTTCTCGGTTCATACATGGACATTAGCGACCGTAAAAAAGCGGAGCTGGCTTTAAGGGAAAGCGATCTGAGATTTAAATCACTTTTCGAATCTATGCTTGAAGGAGTGGCACTTCATGAATTGATTTACAACCATAAGGTTGAAGCTATTGATTACAAGGTACTGGATGTAAATCCGACTTATGAAAAGATCCTTGGTTTAAAAAGGGAAGATGTTCTGAACAAGCCCGCTTCTGAAATATACGGCACCACTGAGCCTCCTTACCTGCCAATCTATGAGGAAGTCACTAAAACCGGGAAGCCCGTTCAATTCGAAACCTATTTTGCCCCCATGGAAAAGCATTTTTTCATTTCAGTTTTTTCAACCGGTAATGCTCAATTTGCTACTATATTTGAGGATATTACCCAACGTAAACTGGCTGAGAAAGCATTCCTTGAAAATCAGCGTCAGGGAATCATAGGTGAAATGGCATCAGCCGTGGCACATGACTTTAATAATTCTCTCCATGCAATATCCGGAAATCTTGAACTCGCGATGCACGAATCAAATTTTTCGGAAAGCACCCTTAAATATTTAAAAACTATTATTACTGTAGTCAAAGATGCCACTACCCGCGTCCAGGTCTTACAACGCTTTGGCGGGAAAAAGCAGGCTGAGAGTCAATATTCCCCCCTTAATCTGAATATACTTATAGAAGAAGTAATAAGCCAGTTGCGACCTATGTGGAAAGATGAAGTAGCTAAAAAAGGATTTAAAATAGAAATTCAGACTGATTTTGCTGAAATTCCTGATATATCCGGCAGTGAAGGTGAATTAAGAGCGGTGTTTTATAATATAATCAAAAACAGTATTGAAGCCATGCCGGAAGGAGGAAAAATCCTGGTAGAGACCTGGGAAGATTCCTTAAATGTTTATGTAACAATACGTGATCAGGGGATAGGCATGGATGAGGAGACTAAATCCAGGATATTCCAGCCCTTTTTCACGACCAAAGAAATTGCCGTCGGAAGGGGCCTTGGTATGAGTGGAGCATATAGTATTATTAAAGAGCATAGCGGAGCTATTTATATTAAACATTCTGAGCCCGGGCAAGGTACTATAATTGAAATATCTTTTCCGCACATTGAAATAATTATTAAAGAAGAAGAAATTGAAATAAAGGATGAAGAAACAGTAGTTGCAAATTTTGGTCCCGTGACTATATTGTGGGTAGAAGATGATAAATTAATAAGGGATATTATATTGCCTATGCTCGAAATCCTGGGCCATAAAGGAGATACGGTAAGCAGCGGGAAAGAAGCACTGGAATGTCTTCAGCAAAAAACCTATGACCTTGTAATTACTGATTTAGGTATGCCAGAAATGAACGGGTGGCAACTGGCAGATATTATTAAGGAAAAATATAAAGGCAAATTAAAAGTAGCTATTGTTTCGGGATGGGCAGCTGAGATAGATGAGAAAATCAAAATCAAACACGGAATAGAATATGTTCTGGGAAAGCCATTTCATTTTGAGCAATTGCAGCAACTTTTGGATGAAGTTGCAAGACTTAAAACAATCTAATATCCCTGCATAATCCGATCGCAAGCTCAGTCAGGCCATAGCTTTTCAGTTCAACCATGGATTATCCCTAATGAGCATTTATGTAGAGCCTTTTCCACGATTTCCCGCCACGATTCCACATCTTAAAATTCAGGTATGGATCAGGAAAATGTATATCATTCATGCAATCAGTCATTTGAATTAATATTTAAAGCATGGAACAGGAATTGAATTTCCATTTTCTATGTTATATCTTTATTCATAAATGAAGATTTAAAATATGACAGATTACAGTCTGATTCATGAAAACATAGTATGGCCCCTGATAATTTATGCTGCTGCCGTATTTCTGGTTGTCAGCGCGATGTTAGGCCTTTCTTATTATTTAGGACAAAAAACTAAAGATCATTCGCGGAGTGAGCCCTACGAATCGGGTATTGATGTCACCGGTTCGGCCCGTTTACGTTTTCCTGCCAGATTTTATCTCATAGCCATGTTCTTCGTATTGTTCGATATAGAATCGGTTTTTATCATAAGCTGGGCTATAGCATTCAGAGAGCTTGGATGGGCCGGATTTTTAAGTGTGCTCATATTTATCCTGATCCTTTTCGTCGTCCTGTTGTATGAATGGCGTACGGGTGCCCTTGATTTTGAGACGACTGGAAAGCAAATCCTGGATGCATTCCATAAAAAAGAAAAGAAGAATTTAGCTGATTAAAATTTATATTTTGAAGATATGAAATGGTGGTTATCTGATGTAAATGAGCCTTTAATAACTTCCTCTGGAAATTATTCTTTTGAAGATGCCCTGAAACAGAGTATAGTTTTCAGCCGGCTTCAGGATATGCTGGCATGGGGTCGTAAAAATTCTATCTGGCCTTTTAATTTCGGCCTATCATGCTGCTATGTCGAAATGGCAACAAGCCTCACCAGCCGTTACGATATTGCCCGCTTTGGGTCTGAAGTCATCCGGGGAACGCCCCGTGAAGCCGACCTTATGATAGTAGCCGGAACAGTTTTCATCAAGATGGCCCCTATTGTCAAAAAACTCTACGAACAAATGATGGAACCCAAATGGGTCATTTCCATGGGTTCCTGTGCAAATTCGGGAGGGATGTATGATATATACAGCGTGGTTCAGGGTGTCGATAAATTTCTGCCGGTGGATGTTTATGTTGCCGGTTGCCCACCCAGGCCTGATGCTTTTATGGAAGGCCTGATGATGCTGAGAGAACAAGTAGGTAATGAAAAGAGGCCTCTGAGCTGGCGGATAGGCCCACAGGGAGTATCTAAACCACAAACCGTATCGATGAAGGAAAAAAAACGGGAACAAAGGATGAAGGCTACGAAACTTAGTCCACCCGATATTCTGGAAATTTAATACTCTGAATTAAGGTTTGTTATGAATGACATTCTGAAAGATATTAAGCAAAGATTTTCTGATACGGATATTACAGTCCAGGAAACTAAAGATGATATCCTCACCTTGTGGATATCCGCAGAATATGCAGCCCCGCTTCTTTCTTATCTGAAAAATGATATAGAAAAACCCTTCGAAATGCTATGCGATCTCACAGCAATAGATATGAGAGCTTATTCAAGACATGAAAAACACCAGAAGACACCATTTGTCGTTGTTTATCATCTTTTATCATATTCACGTAACGAGGATATCAGGATTAAGGTCGGCTTAAAGGATGAATACCCCACTCTTCCCAGTATCACTAACATATGGCCCTCGGCAAACTGGTATGAAAGGGAGGTTTACGATATGTTTGGCATCAAATTCAGCGGGCATCCCCATCTGTCCAGGATCCTGATGCCACGCGGTTGGAAGGGGCACCCACTCAGAAAGGAACATCCTGCCAGGGCAACAGAGCTTGCTCCTTTTCTGCTTCCGGATTCTGAAATGGAAAAAGATGAGGACAAATTGCGTTTTGAACCGGAAGAATGGGGAATGAAGCGATTTACAAAAGATTCCGATTTCATGTTCCTGAACCTGGGGCCTCAGCACCCGGGCACCCATGGAGTGCTGAGACTTGTATTGCAGTTAAGCGGGGAAGATATTATCGATATAGCCCCCGATATCGGATTTCACCACCGCGGTGCGGAAAAAATGGGGGAAAGGCAGACCTGGCATTCCTATATACCCTATACCGACAGGGTCGACTACCTGGGTGGTGTACTGAATAATCTAGCCTATTTACAGGCCGCGGAAAAGCTCGCGGGCATTGAAGTACCCGACAGGGCAAAAGTTATCCGTGTTATGCTGAGTGAACTGTTCCGGATCTCAAGTCATCTCGTCTGGTACGGAACCTATGCCCAGGATGTGGGACAATTATCCCCGGTATTCTATATGTTCAGCGACCGGGAAAAAGTGCTTGATATAATAGGCGATATTACCGGCGCCAGGATGCACCCTGGCTGGTTCCGCATAGGTGGGGTAGCTCAGGACCTGCCGCAGGGATGGGAAAAGCCTGTGCAGGAATTTCTTAAATATTTTCCGAAAAGACTGAAAGAATATGACGGCCTGGTTATGAAAAACAGCATTTTCAAGAGCCGTACAAGGGGCATCGGCATTTACAATACCAAAGAAGCAATTGAATGGGGTGTTACCGGGCCGGGATTGCGGGCCACGGGATTTGACTGGGATTTCCGGAAAAAACGTCCCTATTCAGGTTACGATCAGTTTGATTTTGATATACCCCTGGGGCATAACGGCGATGGTTATGACAGGGCCTTGGTGAGAATTGAAGAGATGAGACAAAGTCTGCGGATCATTGAACAATGCGTCAAAAATATGCCCGCCGGACCCTATAAATCTGATCATCCTCTCACAACTCCGCCAAGAAAGGAACAGACCATGCATGATATCGAAACACTAATCAATCACTTTTTGAATGTAAGCTGGGGACCGGTAATTCCGGAAGGTGAGGCTTTTGGCGGGATAGAAGCTTCGAAAGGATATAACGGCTATTACCTCATAAGTAACGGGAATACCAGTTCATACCGGACAAGGATACGGACCCCTTCCTTTGCCCATATGCAAATGATCCCATTTATAAGCAAGGGTTATACTGTTGCCGACCTGGTTTCTATCCTTGGCAGCATTGATTTTGTGTTATCGGATGTTGACAGGTAATTTATTATTAATATGATATGGATAAATGTTATCAACGATTGAAATACAAAAGATAGAAGAGGAAATTAAAAAATTTCCAAGGAAAAGTGCAGCCTGCCTGGATGCTTTAAAGATCGTGCAGGGTGAACGAAGCTGGGTTAGCGATGAGGCCCTGGAAGATATCGCTGCATTCCTTGAAATGTCACCCTCTGAAGTTGACAGTGTCGCCACTTTTTACAACCTGATCTTCCGCAAATCCGTCGGAAGGCACGTAATCCTGGTTTGCGACAGTATCAGTTGCTGGATCAAAGGCTGTGAAACCATCAAATCGCAACTCTCTGATAAACTGAACATAAGCTACGGTGAAACCAGCAAGGATGGTCGATTCACCCTTTTACCCATACAATGTCTCGGAAATTGTGATCATTCACCATCCATAATGATAGATAATGATACATTCAACGATGTACAAAACGGGATGCTGGATGATATCCTGGAAAAATACGAATGACAGTTTCATATAAAAATGGAAAAACCTCTCACTAAAAATATCAGACCCGGTAAACAGCCTTTCAGCCTGAATGAGTATGAAAAGTCTGAGGGCTATCAGGCACTCAGGAAAGCTCTTAAAATGGAGCCGGCTGATATCACGGCTGAAGTTCAGAAATCGGAGCTGAACGGACGCGGTGGTGCCGGGTTCAATACCGGCAAAAAATGGAGCTTTGTACCTATGGGCAAGGATGCTCCTGAAGTTAAATACCTGGTTTGCAATGCCGATGAGATGGAACCGGGAACATTCAAGGACCGCCTCCTGCTCGAAGGGGATCCCCATCAGCTCATCGAAGGAATGATCATCAGTGCTTTTGCTATCCAGGCCCACGGGGCATATATCTTTCTCCGCTGGGCATACAAAACAGCAGAACATCATCTCGAAACTGCTATCAGAGAAGCATATCAGGCAGGTTATCTTGGGAAAAACATCCTGGGATCGGGATTTGACCTGGAATTGCATCTCCATGTAAGTGCCGGAAGGTATATATGCGGGGAAGAAACCGCCCTTTTAAATGCACTTGAAGGCCGGAGAGGTGTTCCGCATACCAAACCACCCTTCCCGCAGGTTAGCGGTTTATTCGGCAAACCTACCATCGTGAATAATGTGGAAACCTTTTCCAATATCCCTCATATCATCCTGAATGGAGCTGAATGGTTCAAATCCCTCAGCCTTTCACCAGAGGCAGGTGGTACGAAAATCTATGGGGTGAGCGGGAATGTTAAAAATCCCGCTTGCTGGGAACTCCCCCTGGGCACCACCATGCGGGAACTCATTGAAGAACATGCCGGAGGTATGAAAAATGGCTATAAATTCCGGGCTGCCCTGCCAGGAGGAGCCTCAACGGATTTCCTTGTGGAAGAACACCTTGACCTTAAAATGGATTATACTTCGATTATGCAGGCCGGTAGCCGTCTTGGAACAGGAACTGTTATCATTCTGGACGACCGGACATGTCCGGTCGGATTTGTCCATAATCTTGAAAAGTTCTTTGCTAAAGAATCCTGCGGCTGGTGTACCCCCTGCCGTGACGGTCTGCCCTGGGTAGAAAGAATTCTGAAAGCCCTTGAAGATGGAACAGGAAAACCCGGCGATCTGGATACGCTGGCTTTCCATACATCCTACCTGGCACCGGGCCATACCTATTGCGCACTTGCTCCCGGGGCAATGGAACCTCTGCAAAGCGCACTAAAATATTTTAAAGAAGATTTTGAAAAGCATATACAAGACCATAAATGTCCCTGGAGGTAAGCATGCCTAAGATATATATCGATAATAAGGAATTCGAATTTGAAGAAGGGAAAAACCTGCTGGAAGCCTGTCTTTCAGCTAAACTTAACCTCCCATATTTCTGCTGGCACCCGGCACTGGGCTCGGTGGGAGCCTGCCGGCAATGCGCTGTGAAGGAATACAAGGATGAAAACGATAAAAAAGGCAAACTTGTGATGGCTTGCATGGAACCTGTTCGTGATGGTATGAGGATCTCGCTTGAAGACCCCGAGGTGAAAACTTTTCATGCTCACATCATTGAAAGTCTCATGACAAACCATCCTCACGACTGTCCGACCTGCGACGAGGGCGGGCAATGCCATTTACAGGATATGACCGTGATGACAGGGCATAATTACCGGACCTACCGTTTTCCAAAAAGAACTTTCAGAAACCAGGACCTGGGGCCTTTCCTGAACCATGAAATGAACAGATGTATCACCTGTTATCGCTGCGTAAGGTTCTATAAGGAATATGCAGGCGGACATGATCTGGATGCCTTTGCTTCTCATAATCATGTTTACTTTGGCCGTTATACTGATGGGCCGCTGGAAAATGAATTCAGCGGTAATCTTGTGGAGATTTGTCCTACCGGAGTATTCACCGATAAAACCCTCAAAAAACATTATACCCGCAAGTGGGACCTTACCAGCGCGCCTTCGGTTTGCAATCTTTGCAGCCTTGGATGTAACACCATCAATAGTGAGCGCTACGGTACTATAAGATCTGTCACGAGCCGCTATAACCAGGAAGTTAATGGTTATTTTCTTTGTGACAGAGGACGATTTGGCTATGAGTATATGAATGGGCCCATGCGTATTAAAACACCTTACAAACGGAATCTGAAAAGCGGTGAAAACATCCCTTTGGATCTGGACAAGACCTTCAACGAATTAAGGCTAATATTCAAAAAGAGTAATAAAATAGCCGGCATAGGTTCTCCGAGAGCTTCACTCGAATCGAACTTTGCCTTAAAAAAGCTGGTTGGAGATGATGACTTCTATACAGGCATGTCTGATATTGATTATGACCTGAATTTATTAGCCTGGAGTATACTTAAAGACAATCCCGCCTGCAGCCCTTCATTGAAGGATGTTGAAAAAGCCGATGCGGTACTGGTACTGGGCGAGGACCTCAGCAATACAGCCCCCATGATGGCCCTTGCAATAAGGCAATCCGTGAATAATGTGCCTGTAAAAAATATGAAGGGGTTGAATATTCCAACCTGGAATGACAAAGCTATCCGTGAAGCTATGCAGGATGAAAAAGGGCCCCTGTTTCAGATTACACCTTGCGGAACCAAATTGGATGACATTGCCTCGGAAACAATTATAATCAGTCCGGCCGATATTGCCAGGTTTGGATTTGCAGTAGCACATCTTCTCGACGAAAATGCAGCAGCCCCCAAAGCAATGCCCGAGGACCAGGAAAAACTGGCAGTTAAAATTGCAGAGACTTTAAAAAAGGCTGAAAAACCTGCGATCATCACGGGTACATCCTGCAGGAACGAAGCCATCCTGATGGCGGCATCCAATATAGCCTCAGCCTTGTATAAAGAAAATAAGAACGCCTCCCTGGGGATCATCTTCCAGGAGGCCAACAGTCTTGGGCTTACCATGCTGGAAGGAAAGAAGTTTTCGGAAATCATGGAAGATAATATTCATGAAACTCCCGATACACTTATCATTCTCGAAAATGATCTCTTCCGCAGGGCCGCTGAACAAAAAGTCAGGGAATTCCTGGAGAGGACTGAAAATGTCATTGTTCTCGACTATATAGAAAATCATACTACTATAAAGGCAGGAATTGTTATTTCAGCTGCACCTGCAGCTGAATCACACGGCACCTATGTAAACAACGAAGGGAGAGCACAACGTTTTTTCGAAACTTTTGTCCCTCCGAATGCAATTCAGTCGGGATGGCAATGGCTTCGGGCTATTTCAAGTGAATGCGGCCTGGGTAGTACAGCTGAATTTGAGTCCCTTAAAGACTTTAGCGAAGCTATTGAAAAAGAAGTGCCGGCCCTGAATGGTATCTCTGAAATCACACCTCCACCCGAATACCGGATTGCAGGACAAAAGATTCCCCGGGAACCGCATCGTTATAGTGGCCGGACTTCAATGCATGCCGATACATCGATAAACGAGCTGGTCCCGCCGATTGATACTGACAGCCCCTTGAGCTACACTATGGAAGGCTATAACGGTGAACCTCCTTCATCGGATATTCCCTTTTTCTGGTCACCCGGATGGAATTCGGTCCAGGCCATCAATAAATACCAGATAGAAGTCGGTGGTTCCCTGCATGGCGGAAATCCGGGTAAACGGCTCATTCAACATATAAATTCAGCTTCCGGAATATCTTATTTTGACTCCGTTCCCGAAGCCTTCATACCGCAAAAAAACAAATGGCTGCTGATACCGCTTTACCACATATTCGGATCAGAGGAACTCAGCGCCGGTTCGGAGGCTGTAGGAAAACGGATTCCTGAGCCATACCTGGCTGTGAATAAGAAAGACGCAGCGCGTGCAAGTCGTAAATCAGGGGATAAAGTAAAAATAATAGTGGGGGGGCAAAGCCTGATTTTAGCCCTTCAATTACGTGAGGACCTTCCCGCCGGCACACTGGGCTGGCCAATGGGACTTCCGGGCCTGCCATATATCGGTTTGCCGGCCATCGTTGAAATAATTGAATTGAATTATGAGTGATAATCTTAAAATAATACTGATCGTATTCGGAATATTGCTGGTGGTCCTTAGCCTGGCTGCCGGACTCATATGGGGCGAACGGCGTATGCTGGCTCTGTGGCAGGACAGAAAAGGCCCGAACCGGGTGGGCCCTTTCGGGATCTTTCAAGTTCTTGCTGATGTCATAAAGATATTTTTTAAGGAAGACTGGATCCCCCCGTTCGCCAGCAAGCGGATTTTTGTAATTGCACCCGCCATAACCATGATTTCAATATTGATGAGTTTTGCAATTATACCCTTCACACCATTAATTTATGTGGCTGATTTGAATATCGGCGTATTATTTTTCCTGGCAAGCGCTTCACTGGGGGCCTATAGCCTGGTTCTGGCCGGCTGGTCCTCAAATAACAAATATGCCCTTCTGGGCTCCATGCGGGGTGCATCCCAGATGATCACCTATGAAGTCTTCATGGGATTGTCACTCATGGGAGTTGTGCTGATGAGTGGTTCATTCAGTCTGAAAGATATTGTGGAGGCCCAAAGGGGCATGTGGAATGTTATACCACAGTTTGTAGGTTTTTTCATTTTTATGATGGCAGGAATAGCGGTTATACACCGTCTGCCTTTTGATATTCCCGAATCGGAAAGTGAGCTGGTAGCAGGATATCATTCGGAATATTCAGGAATGAAATTCGGGATGTTTTTTGTGGGAGAATACCTTGGTATCATCATGGTTTCGTCCCTGATAGTCACACTTTTTTTTGGTGGCTGGCTGGGACCAGGTTTTTTGCCCCCCCTGCTATGGTTCTTCCTGAAAACACTTGTCTTCATCCTGTTCTTTGTCCTGCTCAGGGCTTCTTTGCCCCGTCCAAGATATGATCAGTTATTAGGTTATGGCTGGAAGATATTATTGCCGCTCAGCCTGTTGAACCTGCTAATCACGGCGGCTGTCCTTCTGTTCATTTCATGACATTAAAATAAAAACTATGAACAGGGGGCAAAAAGAATTTAATAATGAAATAAGAAAGGAAAAATAGATATGTGGAGTATACTGAAATCTATATTTATAGCCTTCAGACATATATTCACCAAAAGTTTGACAGTTGAATATCCTGAAGAAAAAATCAAGCTGCCTCCCCGGTATAAGGGCAGGATCATATTAAGCAGGGATCCTGACGGAGGGGAACGTTGTGTGGCCTGCAATCTTTGCGCTGTAGCCTGCCCTGTCGATTGTATTTCACTGCAGGCTACTGAAGATGAGAATGGAAGAAGATATCCCGAATTTTTCAGGATCAACTTTTCCCGCTGTATCTTTTGCGGCATGTGCGAAGAAGCATGCCCTACCTATGCAATCCAGCTTACGCCCGATGTGGAGCTTTCAGAATATCACCGCCCTGATATGGTCTATGAAAAAGAGGACCTTTTGATAAACGGAGAAGGCAAGTATCCTGGATACAATTATTATAAAGTTTCGGGAATGGCTATAGGCGGAAAGGATAAGGGAGAGGCCATTAATGAAGAAAAACCTGTGGACCTTAAAAGTTTACTGTCATGATGATAGCTTTTTTAATAGCCGCCCTCATTGCCGTTGTATCCGCCATTATGGTCATTACCCGGCTGAATGCCGTGAGCGCACTCCTGTATATGATTATATCCCTCCTTTCCCTCTCTTTAATTTTCTTTATGCTGGGAGCGCCTTTCATGGCGGCACTCGAAGTCATTATTTATGCCGGGGCCATTATGGTACTTTTCATTTTTGTGATCATGATGCTGAACCTGGGAGAAGAATCGGTTGAAGAAGAGAAAAAATTGATGAACGGGAAAATATGGAATGGACCGGTGATACTATCAGCACTTTTATTAATCGCGGTAATGTATGTTATCTTCCAGACAAATGATACTCTTATGGCTTCAACAGCCATTGATCCACGGCAGGTTGGGATAGCATTGTTCGGCCCCTACCTGATCGGTGTGGAACTGGCAGCATTCCTGATCATCGCCGGTATAGTCGGGGCCTATCATCTTGGAAAAACAAAAAAACAAGTTTTACATCGTTACCTTAAAAATGAAACAGAATGAATGCAATTCCTATGGAATACGGTTTAATACTGGCGGCTGTCCTGTTTATGATAGGTTTGACAGGGGCAATGATACGCAAAAACCTGATATTTATGCTGATATCTATTGAGATCATGCTGAATGCTGCAGGTCTTGCCTTCATCGTCGCAGGATCGCACTGGGGTCAGGCAGATGGACAGGTCATGTTCATTTTCATCCTCACCATGGCTTCTGCCGAAGTTGCAATAGGCCTGGCCCTGATTATCCGCATGTATCACCAGTTTAAAACATTGAATTCCGATATGGCCAATAAAATGAAAGGATAAATTTATGGCAGGACTGTTATGGATAATACCCGCCCTGCCCCTGGCAGGTTTCGTGATCCTGGCACTTGGCGGTGCCCGGATGTCGCGCTTCCAGGCTGCTTTGGTCGGTGCCGGAAGCGTGGGCCTCAGTGCAGCTTTGACTATCCTCACCGGGATCCTGTTCATCTCCGGCCTTCAGCAGAGCACTTCTTTCAATGAAACCCTCTGGACCTGGATAAATATCCCCGGTTTGAAAGTCGATATGGCTTTTCACCTGGATGCCCTTTCACTCGTATTCATCTTTGTTATAACATTCGTAGGATTTTTGATACATCTGTATTCCAGCGCGTTCATGGCTGAAGAAGAAGGTTATTCCCGCTTTTTTGCATATATGAATCTCTTCGTGGCATCCATGCTGGTCCTGGTACTATCCGATAACCTTCTGATGCTTTACCTTGGCTGGGAGGGTGTGGGCCTATGCAGCTATCTTCTGATCGGCTTCTGGTACAAAGACCCCGCCAATGGTTATGCAGCCCGGAAAGCTTTCATCGTCACCAGAGTTGGCGACACCGCTATGCTGATCGGATTGCTGCTGCTCTACACTTCTTTCCATACCCTCAATATCAGTGAGATCCTGAGTGCCGCTCCCTCTCAATGGGCCATGGGCTCAGGCCTTGCAACTGCTGCTGCCTTGCTTTTACTGGGCGGTGCGGTAGGAAAGTCGGCACAACTTCCGCTTCAGACATGGCTTCCGGATGCCATGGCAGGCCCCACCCCGGTGAGCGCACTGATACATGCCGCCACTATGGTAACAGCCGGTGTTTACCTGATCGCCCGGACAAATGTTCTGTTCTCGCTGGCACCCCATGTCCGGAGCCTTGTGGCAATTATCGGTGCGATAACACTGTTGCTGGCCGGGTTCAGCGCCATAACACAAAAGGATATTAAAAAAGTATTAGCCTATTCCACGATCAGCCAGATCGGATATATGTTCCTGGCACTGGGGGTCGGCGCCTGGTCGGCAGCTGTATTTCATTTCATGATACATGCTTTCTTCAAGGCCCTCCTGTTTCTTGGGGCGGGAGTCATCATTCTCGGTCTGAACCATGAACATGATATGTTTAAAATGGGAGGACTGAGAAAAGCATTGCCCCTGACTTTCTGGACTTTCCTGATCGGCGCTGCATCACTCTCGGCCCTGCCCCTTATAACTGCCGGATTTTACAGTAAGGACCTCATTCTATATAGGGCCATGACAGGGCCGAACGGGAATGTGTGGCTCTGGGCAGCCGGATTGGCGGGCGCATTGCTCACGGCCATCTATACTTTCAGGATGGTATTTCTGACTTTTTATGGGAAGATGAAGAGCAAGCCCGATATTAAACCTTCCTATTTAATGTCAATACCTCTCATAATCCTGGCAGTGCTTTCGATAGCTGGAGGCTGGGTTGAACTTCCAAGGACCCTGGGCAATTTTCACTTGTTCTCCGGATTTCTTCATACTGTCCTTCCCGCATCTTCCCCTGAAACTGCTTCCATAGGAACGGAAGGGCTGCTCCAAACTGTTTCGGCCATCGTTGCCCTGGCGGGAGTGGCCATAGCCTGGTACCATTACCTGAAGAAAGCTTCCATGGAAGGAACTGTCAATAAGCCACTCGTCGGAAACAGACTTTTCCAATTCTGGTTTTCAGGCTGGGGCTTTGACTGGTTTTATAACCTGATTTTTGTTCGCCCGGTCGTTTTCCTTTCACAGATTGATGTGAATGATTTTATTGACCGTTTCTATACCGGCATCACGAATCTGACTGCTTTCCTGCACCGGCGGCTAAGTTTCAGCCAGAACGGGCGCCTCCGCTGGTATATGGCAGGGATAGTCCTGGGAGCATTGCTTAGTTTCACTTTAATGATATTATTATGATACTCGTCTGGATGATTATTATCCTTATAGTTGCCGGCCTCCTGGCCTGGATAAGCGGAAAATTAAGCGCTAAATTACCCGCCTGGATTAGCCTTTCCGCTCTTTTCCTCAACCTGCTGATCTCTATTTCTATCCTTCTTTTAAATCAACCCGCAGGCGGAACTGATAATGCTAACTGGCTTGCAAATTTTTCAGTGCCCTGGATTCCACAACTGGGTATCAGTTTTCACCTGGCAGCCGATAGCCTGAGCCTGATGCTCCTCATCCTGATAGATGTGATGGCGATACTTGCCATAATAAGCACCTGGAAACAGGAACATACAAACCAGGGTTTCTTTTATTTTAACCTCCTGCTGGTGATAACAGGCATCAGTGGAGTTTTTCTTGCCTCCGATCTCTTCCTGTTCTACTTCTTCTGGGAAGTCATGCTGATCCCCATGTATTTCCTGATCAGTATATGGGGGGGAAAGAAAAAACAATCTGCATCCATTAAATTTTTCATTTTCACCCAGGCCGGGGGATTGATTATGTTGCTTTCTATCCTTGGCATATATTTTATTCATGGAAGAACAAGCGGTTTGTACACTTTTGATTATGAGCAAATGTTGAATTTAGATGTAGCTCCACAGACAGGAATATGGCTGATGCTTGGCCTCTTGTTTGGATTTGGAGTGAAATTGCCGCTTGTGCCATTTCATACATGGCTTCCGGGTGCAACCAGGGAAGCACCCACTGCCGCGGGCATCATACTTACAGGATTTTTATGGACCACGGCAGCTTACGGGATTATCAGGTATGCCATTCCGATTTTTCCGGAACTTTCGCGTATGATAGCTCCCTATGCCATGGTTCTTGCTGTGCTGGTTATCCTCTATGGTGCAAAATTGGCTTATGCTCAAACTGATCTCAAAAAACTTATAGCTTACTCCAGCATCGGCCATATAGGCTTTCTCATTCTTGGCATATATTCCTTTAACCAAATCGCGATGCAGGGAGTAATTATGACAATTATCGCCCACGCTGTCAGCGCAACGGCGATGCTGATCCTTGCAGGTTCTGTCGGAGAACGTTTGAAACTGGGTGATTTGGCAGAAATGGGTGGATTATGGGATCAAGCACCCAGGATGGGAGGAACAGGTATGGTTTTCATTCTGGCAACACTTGGGTTGCCGGGGCTCGGCAATTTTGTCGGTGAATTCCTTATCCTGCTGGGCGCTTACCAGGCTAATATCACACTCACCATCCTCGCGAGCCTGGGGCTCATTGTTTCAGCTGTATACGCCCTGCGAATTGCGCAAAATGTTTTCTTCGGAAAAACAAAAGCAAATTTAACTTTTCCCGACCTCGGATTCAGGGAAACAAGCGTAGCTATTATACTGGTGGTTCTCTTGTTATGGCTGGGACTCTATCCCCTGCCAGTCCTGAATCGGGCCAAACCATTTGTGAACAAGATTTTAATGCATGTAAATATGCAGGACACTTCCCTTTCCACCCATGACAGAAACTCCGGTGAAAAGAACCTCATTTCGGCCTTCTTTTTAGAGGAAAAATCTGCCTTAAGTAAATCAGTGAATATACCCATGAAAAGAAAGGAGCCCCGTGTTGAGTAGCAATGATATACTGAGTCTGCTTCCCATGATGATAAGCGCTGCCGGGGTAATAATCCTTCTGATCCTGATCGCCATTAAGAGGAATCATATGCTGGCTAACCTGACCGCCATTATCACCCTGGTAGCTGCGTTTATTTCCCTCTTTCCGATCTCCGGACTGACAACGGGAAAAATTGGACAGCTTGTCATTATCGATGATTATGCCTTGTTTTATATGGGGCTGATATTTCTGGCAAGCTTTGTTATCTCGCTGCTGTCAAGACCATACCTGGACAAAGCAACCGAAGACATTGAAGAATATTACATCCTTTTACTCCTGGCAACATTAGGTTCCGTAACCCTTGTGGTTAGCAATCATTTTGTTTCATTTTTCATTGGATTGGAACTTCTGAGCACTTCACTATATGTGTTGATCGCTTTTTTCAGGCATCGTGAAATATCGACCGAAGCCGGCATTAAATACCTGGTCCTGGCTGCCGTATCCTCCGCCTTTCTCCTGTTTGGCATGGCCCTGATCTATGCCGAGACCGGGACCATGTATTTCCCCGAACTTGCAGTAAAAATCCCAACACTCGAAAAGTCATTGTTAACCTTGGGGGGATTGGGTTTCCTCATCGTAGGGGTGGGATTTAAGCTGGCCCTTGTACCTTTCCATTTCTGGACCCCCGATGTTTACGAAGGCGCCCCTGCCCCGGTTTCAGCACTGGTGGCAACGATTTCCAAAGCGGGCATATTTGCAGTCTGGCTAAGGTTTATGAACGAACTGAATATTTATCAGGTTTATCCCGTACTGACTGTTTTCGCTATCATTGCCGCCGCCTCCATGCTTGCAGGCAATCTGCTGGCCCTCTTTCAGCAAAATATTAAACGCATCCTGGCCTTTTCCTCCATTGCACATCTGGGATATCTAATGGTGGCTTTCCTTACAGGAGGCAATATTGCTATCGAATCGACCAGCTTTTATATAGTCGCCTATATGATTACTATGACAGGGGCTTTCGGTACGGTTACCATGCTCTCGGGTTCTGAGGCTGAAGCCGGGGACCTGGAAAATTACAGGGGACTCATGTACAAAAGGCCCTGGATAGCCTCTGGCTTTACCATCATGCTGATGTCCCTGGCCGGTATTCCGCTTACCGTAGGTTTCATCAGCAAATTCTATATCCTCATGTCAGGTGCCCAGGCCGGGAATTGGTGGCTGCTGATCATACTGGTTATAAGTAGCACCATTGGATTATTTTATTATATGAGAATAATCCTGGTCATGTTTTCCCGTGAAAAAGAAAAAGCGCCTGTCATCAAAGCACAAGGCTTATCTTTTACCAATGGATTTATACTGGTCCTGCTGACCATCCTGCTTGTGGGACTTGGGATCTACCCTTCCATACTCCTAAATGTGATTAAATTGTTCTCCCTACATATGTAATAAGCAGTTTTTTTCTTACATTGGCCCTTATACATTAAAACTGCGGGTCTTGGCTGGAAAATTTCAGCATATTAATTTTCTGATATCCACTTTTCTGGCTTGCTTGCCAATAATATCGGCAGGCCAGCAGAGTGCCGGTATTCAATTCGCTTTAAATGCGGATCCTGCTTATGTGATTTCAAGTCACGATGGCCTGCCCAATGATGCGGTAACATGCATGGTATTTGATAAAAGTGGATTTGCATGGATAGGAACTGCGGAAGGACTGGTGAGATGGGACGGGATGAAAGCCCTGGCTTATCTGAATGATCCCCTGGATTCAGCTTCGATCACGGGAAATTTCATAAAGACCAATTGCCTGAAATACGATAGCGTGAATGACCGTCTCCTGGCAGGTACCGATGATGGATTGAGCATATTTGATCTGAAGGATAATGTTTTCATCAATTATTATCCGGATGAAAATAATAAACTCGCCCTGCCGGGATCTGTTAATGCAGTTTCGATAGACAATAATAATGAAGCCTGGCTGGGGACCGACAAGGGTTTTTCGAATTTTAATTTCCAGGAAAAGATTTTTAATAATTACAACATTCCTTCCAAATTGATTGACAAAGCCACTGTTAACAGCTCAGCTATCAACATGGTTTATGATATTGTTCAGGATCATCAAAATCCATCCGTTTACTGGATAGCTACCCTGGGGGGACTTATAAAATTCAATGTAAGTGATTCTTCCTTCAACTTATTCCGGGCGGCAGGTAATCAATATGAACGTGAAATGAACCAGTTCAATAAGCTGGTTTTACATTCCGGCGGAAATCTATATATAGGGACATGGAACCTTGATCTGCTGGTTTTTAATACATTAACTGAAGAGTTCATTACACATATAGGACCAAATTCATCCCTTCCATCCCTGAAATATGAAGAGGGGCCCATCACACCTTTTTTCGAAAAATCAAAAAATGAAATATGGGTCGGTTCTTTAAAAGGTCTGGGGATATTGGACACCCGGACGAATCAAATTAATTTCATCAAATCATTTAAAAACAAATCAGGCCATCGCTACCGGCCTACTTTTCTTGAAAACTATACAGGGAAGGAATACTGGATAGGTTCTGATTACGGTTTACAGGTTTATAGTCCGTATAATTCAGGGATAAAAAATTATTTCTTTGATCCCATGGATGAACAGCATTGGTACCTGACTAACTGTATGTACGAAAGCACTAACTCGGGGAGGCTTTACCTGGGTTATGGCAGAGGGGAAGGACTGCATTATTTCAACTTGTCGACCGGGAGATTCGGCGTTCTTCCCTATGAAAGAAGAGTCATCAGGGAGTATAATGTTTATAAGATCCTGCCCATTTCCGATAAGTCTTTAATTTTCGCGAGCCAGGATGAATTATACCGGCTGGATGAAAACAAGGACCTGATCACTCCCTTAAATCTGCCCGAATATAAATTACTTTCAATAACAGATGTGATAAGGGATGATGAAGGGAGTGTATGGATTTCGGGAAGCCAGTCGGGTATCCGAAAATATGATTTAATGAAGGGGGAATTTGAAAGTAAGGAGGGCATGCAGGATGCTTTTAAAACGGGAAAGGGCCAGGTAAATATTTCAAGAATGGCGAAAGATGGAAGGGGCCGGATCTGGTTTGCCATCAGGGGAAAATCCTACGGATATTTTATCCCTGAAAATAATGAACTTGTGTGTTTTGATTCATCTGATTATGATGTTGATATCCGTTGTTTTTATTTTTCAAAGGATACCCTGTGGGCCGGTACTTCAAGATATGGCATGGGATACTTCGACCCGGACCGGCCCCAAAAAGGTTTGATCATTAAATATGATACTAAAAACTACCTCCTGTCGGATCTGATCGAAAGTATTGAGAGGGACGATAAGGACAGGTTCTGGTTGCTGACAGCTTCCGGGATTGAATGCATTGATCCGCGTTATGATAATTCCATCGTTGTGGATGAATTTTATGGCCTGCAAAAGCAGGATACCTGGTCGGATAAACCGGCTTATCAGCCCGGAGTTTTGTACAAACTATCCAATGGAGACCTGGTTGTAGGTTATCGCAGGGGGCTTGGAATTTTTGATCCCGGAAGTTTTCAGCCCGAAAGCCTGCGCATTATTCCTTATTTGTCGGGGATAAGGATTTTTGACAAAGAGATGAATATCAGCCAGAGCGCAAGGGAAAAACATGAGCTGAAGCTTCAGCACGGTCAGAATTACCTCAGTTTCGATTATTCCGCCCTATGTCTGTCTAAAGGTAAAAGCATAAAATTGTATCATCTACTGGAAGGGATTGACCTGGACTGGAAGGAATCGGCATCCCAGTCAGCTTCATATTCCAGTCTGAGGCCAGGGAAATATGTTTTTAAAATTCTTGCAAAGCAAAGTTCAGGATTGAGGTCAAGCGCCGAAACAGCCTATACCATAATAATTTCCCCACCCTGGTGGAATAATTCCATTGCGTACTTCACATATCTCATCTTAGCCATCAGTCTTTTGTACTTCTTCTATCGTTTTCAGATAAAAAGACGCTTGCAGCAGGAAGAAAACCTGAGGTTACGTGAACTGGATGAATTCAAAACAAAGCTTTATGCAAATATTACCCATGAATTCAGGACCCCTCTTACAGTTATAATGGGTGTGGCTGATGATTTAAAAGAAGATATGGATAATAAGCAAACTGAGCGTTTTTCCCAAAAGATCGAAACCATAGGCCGGAACAGCGGAAATTTACTGCACCTTGTAAACCAGATGCTCGACCTTGCCAAACTTGAACATGGCAGGTTGGATTACAATCCCATAAGATCGGATATCATTCCCTGGCTGAAATATATAGTTGAAAGCCACCAGTCACTGGCAGAAGGCAGGGATATCCAGCTGACATTTTATTCCGAGACCGGAAGCCTCATCATGGATAACGATCCCGACCAATTATCGAAAGTGATCTCGAACCTGTTCAGCAATGCTATCAAGTTTACAGGCAGGAAGGGAAAAGTCATCTGTCATGTTAAATATGAGGAAGAGAAAAATCAGCTTCATATCAAGGTAGTAGACAATGGGATCGGGATAGCTGAAGATGAACTGGGCCGTATCTTCGACCGCTTTTACCAGGTGGATAGCCCTGACAGGTACAGGCAGGGAGGTACCGGGATAGGTTTATCGCTTTCAAAAGAAATCGTGGAAATGGCAGGGGGCAGCATTCTTGTAAAAAGTCAGCCCGGTATTGGAAGTGAATTCGAAGTCATCTTACCTGTCACACAAAATGCATTACTCACATCAGTGCATCCTGAAAACTTTGAAAAACCTCAGATTTATAAGGTTATCAAGGATAATTTAGAAGAAGATGAAGCAGAAATTGAAACAAGGATATTGAATGAAAAGCCCCTGGTCCTTTTAGCGGAAGATAATCCGGATGTGGCAACTTATGTCCGGAATATTATCCGCATGAAGTATAAAGTGAAATGGGCCGGTGATGGGGATAAAGCCCTGCAAATGGCTTTTGAATACATTCCTGACATTGTGATTTCCGATGTCCTGATGCCGGGTAAAAACGGATATGAAGTATGCCAGGCACTGAAGCAGGATGAGCGCACCGACCATATCCCTGTGATTTTGCTTACGGCAAAGGTCACGGATGCTGATCGCATCTCAGGCTATGAGCAGGGCGCCGATGCTTATCTTACAAAACCCTTTAATAAGAAAGAATTATTGGTGAGACTGGAACAGCTTTTAAAACTGCGACGACAGCTACAGAGTAAATTTCAAAAATTAGACTGGATTTCCAGGACTGATCATCATCTCAGCGTAGAGGAGCAATTCATCCAGAAGGCTGCCAGAGCTATTGAAAGCAAGCTGGATAATTCAGGCTTCAATGCCGCTTTCTTAGCTGCCGAACTGCATTTAAGCGAGAGCCAGCTTTATAGAAAACTGAAGGCTATTTCAGGTAAATCAAGCGCCATATTTATACGAAGCGTCAGGCTAAAGAAAGCTTATGAACTCCTGGGTTCCTCGCCGCTTTCTATCTCCGAAATAGCCTACCAGGTCGGATTCAGCGACCCGGCCTGGTTCAGCAATGTATTTAAGCAGGAATATGGCATCAGGCCCAGCGATGCCCGTGAGAAAAATGATCCTAAGTAGTATAGACCTCCGTTAAGAGAAAATGATCTTTCTCCGGGCTTGTTTCAATAGTAAGACAACATTTGTTGGAGCGTATCAAACTTACTCAATATTCAGAACGTCCAGAGTTGATTTTAAAATGGTACAGACAGAAATCATCATAGGAGCCTCCTGACTTATTTACTTGTATAAATCAGACTGGGGGTTTATCTTTAGCTTATCCAATAAAAAATAAGACAGTTTACAAATCTGTGAATTCTTCCCATCCTGAATAGAAAGCGCATCAGTTTGTTAACCTATCCTTGAAGTATCCCCATCCGGCTTAGATTGCCCCGCAAGCTGTTGATAAATCCGGAAGAATAAGAGGTATCCGGATAAGGCTGAAGACCCGCAAAAATGACCGGATTATTCTAAACTTATTTCCTAATTTATTGGCCAACAGTGCTCAGGAAAAATAGTTCCACTTATGATCGGGAAATTCGGTGAGTTCCAATCGCCAATTCCAAAGAAGTCCAGACCATTAAATCCACAACCTACAGAGAAGCCAGCTGACACTTCAATACAGTACTCTGGATCAGGCCAGGTGTAAGATGCAACAGCTTCAATATATGGTTCGGTGCGAACGCTCGGGCCTGCAACCCCATAAAGTTCGTCTACAATTTTAATCTCAAGATAAGGCCTGATAACAGCTATCGCTTGTGCTGACATATTGACATCAGGTTCATTCCAAAAAATTTGAGCACTGTTCAAATCTTCCCATGAAGAATTGTAATAACGGGCGCCTATTTCTATATTCTGATCAAAACCCATACCGGTGATATCGGTGTTTAATTGTCCCATTAATTCCAAATGGGCCATAAGCTTTACTGTGGTTGTTACCTTGTGAATGACAGGCACAATCCATACCATATGCTTGTACCGCACGGTCTGTTGGTAAAGCGTAAGTGGTTCCATATCGTATAGGAACAACGCTGTTACATCAACGCTGATATCGCAGCCAAAGGTGGTGGTTGCCTTATAGAGTGTGCGGTATTCGTTGAGCACACCATCGGTGATGTGAAGCTCAAAATCAAGTGTAGGGTCTTTGGTTACCAGGTATGCCTTGTCTACAGCAGCGTATAGATTTAAGCTGGGCAGGGGCGGAAAAGAGAAGGTTTCATCCACCAGCACATAATTTTCCATTGCAAGGCTGTCACCTATAATCTGTACTCCAGGTATGGGTAGATCGGGAGGTAACATTGGGAGGGCGAAGGTTGTGTCGATATCGCATCTCTTCACTACCTCAGTAAAGGATCCCTGTATGGTCTTTATAACCAGCTTGGTTTCGGTTTGAGAGACTACTTCTGTAACCTTTCTTATATAACCAAATTCATCATCATCGCCAAGTAGAAGATCACCCACTTGAATTATCGGGCAATCGCCAGTTAATGTATATGTATATGTTCCTCCATTGACACTCTGCAATACCATGGGCTCCGATGCTACATTTATTGCTCTGTCATTAAATTCTATTACCGGTGAAATTACTGGTGTTATAGGTGGTCCTGTATGGTCACTGGGGTTGTTTACGGGATCATCCTTTTTACTACAACTGTTGAAAAGAAGGAATACAAATCCCATCACTATCAATGTGTAAATTAAAGTTCTGTAATTGTTTTTCATAATAATTTTATTTTAAGTAAATATTTCTTTATTGTTTCTCTGTATGGTTTACAATTTTAGTATCACTGATATAAGATTTCGTTTATGCCGTTAAATAGTACAATGTGCTTTTCCATCTTTTAAATAACCGCTAAAGGTTAATTATCCCGGAGGCAGCGAATACTACGACCTCCTTGCTTATCGTAGGTGCCGTTCACGTACACGTCGCCGTAGTGGTAAACCAGGCCGCGGTCCCAGGCGTTGCTAGACGAGGACTCCGTCGAAGACCACCAGCTCCCGTAGTAGCCAACGAAGATGAAGACACCACCGCCCTCACGATAGCCGCCCGGAAAACCTAAAAATCCGTAATCGTCTGTACCATAGTTGCCATTATCTAAATCTTCATCCCACCGGGGATGCTCAGACGTGTTACAATCCCCTCCCAAAGGAGAATTCACCTGCCTGCACGATTTTAGCTCATTCCCATGAGGAGGGTCTTCTCCTCCAATATAGTCAGATAAAGCTCCCCATTCATCATAGGTTGGCACATGCCAGCCTGTCGAACAAAGGCCATTTGCATTAACAGTTGTGTACCAGTTATACAATGCCCCGTAAGTTTCTTTCCACATAATATCTTTGTCGTACCAAACATTAGCCCCTGTCGTCAGGTTAGACCAATCTTCCCAATCTGCCACATAAGGTATATTGGTATTGTTTCTGTATTTTGTCGTTTTCAGGTTTTCTTTCATCCAGCATTGGGAACCCACAATCACAGTGGAGTATATATCGCCGTCAATGTCAGTAATGATAGGCGGGCAGGAGCCTGTCTCATAAGCTAGTATTTTCATCCTGGCCTGGGTGGTATTAAGGCCGGGAAAGCTTCCCACGCCATTCCAGATTACATGCCTGTCGGCACCCTGAATAATACCTGTGATGCTGTCAAGGAAAACTGCTGGCACATAGGTATATGTGCTTCCTGCATCGAAACTGGCTTCCAGAGCTATGTTATATACGCTGTCAGGCCCTTTCAGGGTAAAATAAACATCAACATAGCCGCTGCCATCAGAACGCTGGGTTACTGTGATGTTGGTGATTGTGTCATTTTGAGCCAAACAAAATAAGGCTATTAATGAGGTAAGGATGCTTAAAAGTATCTTTTTTATAATTTTGGGATTAAATATGTTTGAAAATGAGGAGAAGGCCTCGATGCTATATTGAAGGCCTAAATGCTATATTGAAGGCCTGGATGCTATATTGAAATCTTGGAAGGTATATTGTAGACCTGGAAGGTATATTGTAGACATATAAATATATGACATTTGTGCGTGAAAATCGATAAATGAAAATTAATATATATTAAACCATGCAATTTATTCTCGTTATAAACAACCAAATACGCTGTGATTATATTCATTATGCCTGATGCCGAAGGTTTATCATCATATTTTTATAAAAATATTATAGATAGAATTGATTATTAGAAGATGACAATTCGAAATAATAGAGGATAAGGTAAATGGCTATTACGATACATTGAACTTCAAAATCACATAAGTTGGATCATCCCTTGAATTGATCCAAGCATTCTTGAACAGGCTCATCAGCTTATAGGCTACACATACCCATCGAAAAGCTGCTTTAGGGGATTTCCTCAGGCTTTAAATCCTCAAAAAGACCCTTTTCCTTCCTTATAAATACCCTTAATCCTTAATTGCAATAATAGCAACAGTCTTTGCATAAATGCTACAAGCCCTCTTGTCCAAATGCAAGTACTTTGGATATTCTAAAAACACAAATTATGAAAAAGACCAGAACCATTGTATTTATTTTCAGCCTGTTTATTAGTACAGCATCATTTTCCCAGGGTATAGGCATCAATAATGATTCATCCGAGCCCGATCCCTCTGCCATCCTTGATGTAAAATCAAGCACAAAGGGCATGCTGGTGCCACGGATGACTGCTGCGGAAGCTTATGCCATTTCAAATCCGGCTGAGGGCTTGTTAATCTATGCTACGGATGTTCAAAGTTTCCTTTATTACAAAACCGGTAATTGGAACTACCTTACCAGCGAATTTTCATGGGAACTTGCAGATTTTGATTTTGATACAAAAATTACCAGCGGCGGCATATTGGATGACGACACCATAAGGTTTTATGTGAAAAATGCAGAAGTCCTCAAGTTAGATTCAACGCACATCGTGCCTCTGGCTTCAAATATTTTTATTGGTAAAAATACCGGGATAAGCTTATTGCCCGGGGAAGGTAACATAGGTATCGGACACAATACGCTGCTAATCAACAATCAAAGCGGAATTGTTGCGATTGGGGATTCCGCCCTTTGTTATAATCATGATACGGAGGATTCCGTTTTTTATGAAGGAGAACAAAATACAGCTGTTGGAAATAAAGCGCTTATGGCTAATTATACCGGTTCTTTCAATACTGCATTGGGATATGAAGCATTAAAACTTAATAGCAGAGGATCTGGAAATACGGCTATAGGAAGCCGGGCACTTTCAAAAAATAACAGTATTAATTTTTTTTCTGAATGTCTTCATAATACTGCAGTAGGGGCGGAAGCCATGCAGAATAATGCAAGGGGGAGCTACAATACAGGTGTAGGCTCGGGAGTTTTCTGGCAAAGCACTATGGGTGATGGAAATTGCGCCCTGGGGTATTTTTCACTTCCTTATAACAGTGGATCCGACAATAGTGGATTCGGGAGGCATTCATTATTTAACAACGGGACGGGAAATAGAAATGTTGCACTGGGAGCATATTCCATGCATGAAAATTACTCTGGAAATTCTAATGTTGCTGTTGGAAATTTGTCTTTACGGACCAATTACGACGGGAATAATTGTGTTGCCATAGGTGATTCGGCATTGTATTATAACGAAGTATCTGAAAATGTGGCTGTTGGATCCGCTGCCTTACTCCACAATATTTTTGGTTTCTGGAATACAGCTGTCGGTACAGATGCCTTGTATTCAAATATTAGCGGTTATTTCAATATCGCCTATGGACATTCGGCACTTTCTTCCAGTACAACAGGGGCCTACAATTCGGCCGCAGGGGTGGAGGCCCTTCATTTCAATGTATCAGGCGATAATAATACTGCATTTGGGATGCAGGCCCTCTACCATAACCTTTCCGGGGGAACAAACGTAGCTGTGGGAGTTTCGGCTCTTTCACAAAATACAGATGCGGGGAATTCCGTTGCCGTAGGTTTTATGGCCCTGTCCCTCAGTAATTCTTCAGGAAACGTAGCCATAGGCTCGGAAGCTGCAATGCAAAATACATTTGGAAACAGTTTGACGGCAATAGGATACCAGGCTGCTTATTCCAACGAAGCAGGAAGCAATAACACTGCGGTCGGGTATCAAAGTCTCTTCGCCAATACCGGACAGCGTAATACTGCTGTAGGAGCACATACAGGGGCAGATATAACAAGTGGCAATTATAATACAATTGTTGGAGCTTATGCCAATGTCACGACCGGAACTTTTTTCAATTCAGCTGCCCTTGGAGACGAAGCTTCCATTACAGCAAGCAGCCAGGTGAGAATTGGCGATGCCGGCGTTTCGAGTATCGGGGGTTTTGTTGACTGGACCAATATTTCGGATGAGCGTTTTAAAACGAATGTTTCGAAGGATGTCCCGGGACTGGAATTTATCGGGTTGCTTGAACCGCTTACTTACAATCTTAATGTATCCGCCATCAACGAATTCCTGGGCATTGATTACTCCGAAAAAGCAGAAATCCTTGCAGAATCCGGTAAAGAAAATATAAAATTCAGCGGTTTCATCGCCCAGGATGTGGAATCTGCCGCTCAATCCATAGGCTATGAATTCAGCGGAGTGGATGCCCCTAAAAATGAAAAGGACTATTACGGACTTCGTTATGCCGAATTCGTAGTTCCCCTGGTAAAAGCAGTACAGGAGTTAGCACAGGAAAATAAAGTTTTGATTCAGGACAGGCAAGAACAAAAAGACCCTTATTGAATGCTTAATCAAACGCATCGAACTCTTGGAAAACAACGCTAAAAAATAATGACAATGAAAAATACAAGCCTGTTATTAATAACATTTTTCCTCCTGGTGAGCATTAGCATTTTCGCCCAGGTAGCCATCAACAATGACAGTTCAAGTCCCGATCCATCGGCCATCCTGGATGTAAATTCAAGCACACAGGGGCTGTTGGTGCCACGAATGACGGTAGTAGAAGCCTTTGCCATTTCGAACCCGGCTGAGGGCTTGTTAATCTATGCCACGGATGTTCAAAGTTTCCTTTACTACAAATCCGGAAAATGGAACTACCTCACCAGTGAATTTGCTTATGAAATTGCCGATTTTGATTTTGATACGCGTATCACTACAGGTAATGGTTTGGATCCGGATGATGATATAATCAAGATTTATATCGGGGATTTGAGCAATGAGTCATTCAGAATTTTCAAAAACCGGATTGAGCCCATTGGTGAGAACACTCTGATGGGATTTGAGTCGGGAAAAGACAATTCTCTGGGGATTTTTAACACAGGTTTTGGTTACCAGACTTTAAGGGCCAATTTAGTTGGCGCCGGAAATACGGCAATAGGGGCCATGGCCCTTGACAGTAACCAGGGCGATTTCAATACCGCCAGTGGCGCCAGGGCCCTTTTTCTTAATACTACAGGAAACTATAATACAGCCAACGGTGCAGGGGCGCTTTTTGAAAATACCACAGGAAACGATAATACCGCCATGGGCATCGGGGCCCTTTTGGAAAATACAAGCGGCTATTCCAATGTTGCAATTGGAACGAGCGCTGCTTCAATGGGGCAGACTGTAAGTAACATCGTAGCTATTGGTGATTCCGCATTAATGAACAACCTGGCATTGGCTAATGTAGCTGTGGGCTCAAAAGCCCTGTTATCAAATACATCCGGATCGTATAATACCGCAACAGGCTATCAGGCGCTTAGGTCAAATAGTAATGGAGTTTATAATACTGCAACCGGGGCAGAGGCATTGATTTCGAATACATCCGGAGCCTACAATACCGCCAATGGCTATGGGGCCCTGTACTCGAATCAATCTAGCATACGAAACACAGCAATAGGCGCTTTAGCACTTTATTCACTTACCTGGGGAGCGAATAATACCGCTTTAGGATACAGAGCACTCTATGCTGATACCACTGGCAATGAAAATACAGCAACAGGATATTACGCACTCAGCGAAAACTTATCGGGTGAACTCAATACAGCAAATGGAACCTGGGCTCTTACTTTAAATACCACAGGAAACCATAATACAGCTTTGGGCGCCTATTCGATGTTATGGAATAATACCGGGTCAAAGAACACAGCCTCAGGATACAGAAGTCTATACTGGAATGTATCAGGTTATGAGAATACCGCACTGGGGTACAATAGTTTATTCTTCAATGATAGGGGATCACGGAACACAGCCGTCGGCACCCAGGCATTATACAGCAATTTAAAATCGAATTATAATGTTGCTATTGGGTATAACTCTGCTTTTTCTGACACTTCCGGATCATACAATGTAAGCGTGGGTTCATGGTCCCTGGAAAATAACATTTCAGGATATTCCAACGTGGCTATTGGGGTGAAAGCCGCATCGCAGGGGCTAACTGAAAGCAATGTAGTTGCCATTGGCGATTCGGCACTTTTCAACAACCTGGAGTCTGGCAATGTTGCTGTGGGATCAAAAGCCTCATTCTCTAATACTACTGGAACCAATAATATAGCATTAGGTGCGGGGGCGCTTTTCTCAAACACATCGGGCGATTTTAAAATTGCTATTGGGAATGGTGCTTTACATAGTGATACAAACCATGCCTTCCTTATTGCCATAGGCGATTCGAGTTTATATAATAATGGAATCGGGGCGGATGTGTATCAAAGCACCCGAAATATCGCTATAGGATATTTTGCCCAATTTAACAATACTACAGGGAGCGATAATGTAGCAACGGGTCATTTTTCCTTGCAGCAAAATACAACAGGATCAGGTAATTCGGCTTATGGAAGAAGTGCATTGGCACTTAATACAACTGGCTCAAGTAACAATGCATATGGATTAAATGCCCTTTCCTCTAACTATACGGGAGTTTGCAACATAGGTGTTGGCGACAGCGCATTGGAAAGGAATAATACCGGTTCATTTAATATTGCGGTAGGAAACCAGGCTCTATGGAAAAACAAGGAATCCGGAAATGTGGCGATTGGCTCAAAAGCACTATATAATAACGTTAATGGGTATTATAATAGCGCTACCGGATTTCAGGCTTTATATAATAATACCGGGAATGACAATACTGCAGTGGGCCGGTGGGCTCTCTACAATCTTAGCAGTGGCAATGGCAACACAGTGATTGGCGACAATGGCTGGCCTTTTGGAACCACAATTTACTCAAATTACACAGGTATAGGGTATAATGTAGGGACTAGTATTGCGGATCCTACAAACCATGTGGAAATAGGAAATACAAGTGTAGTCTGGATTGGCGGCCAGGTGGGTTGGAGCACATACAGCGATGAACGCATCAAGGAAAACATACGGCAGGATGTGCCCGGCCTGGATTTCGTTATGAAACTCAAACCCGTTAGCTACAAGCTGAATATCCACAAGCAAAACCAGATGGCTTATGGCGGGAAAGAAAGCAAAGACTGGCCCGGTAAATTCGACATAGAACAAAAACGCATGACCGGTTTCCTGGCACAGGATGTGGCCAAAGCTGCTAAAGAGACAAATTTTGACTTTAGCGGTGTGGACATACCTGAAAATGAAAACGAGCTTTATTCATTGCGCTATGCCGAGTTTGTGGTGCCATTGGTGAAAGCCGTTCAGGAGCTCAAGCAGGAAAATGAGGATCTGAAAAAACGTATTGAGCAGTTGGAAAACAACTCTAAAAAATAATGGCAATGAAAACTACAACTATACTTTTTATAATATTTTTCCTCCTGGCAAACACAAAGGCTTTCACCCAGGTAGCCATCAATACTGATGGCAATTCACCGGACGCATCATCCATGCTGGACGTGCAATCCACAAGCACCGGAATGCTCATTCCCCGCCTGACAAGCACACAGCGAACCAACATATCTTCACCCGCCAACGGATTACTGGTTTTCGACACCGATACCAAAAGTTTCTGGTTTTATGAAGGCCTGGCACCCGGCTGGAAGGAACTCATCGCCACCAACAACAATTCAGCACTATCTGATGCTGATGGAGACACCAAAGTAACGGTGGATGAAGGGGGCGATAACATCATCCGGTTTTACTCGGGCAATGCCATTACTCCATCTTTCCAGATCACTGAAAAGCGCATTGAGCCTCTAGGCGACAACATCTTTATAGGTTTTGAGGCCGGAAAAGATATTTTCACCGGAATTTTCAACACAGCCATTGGTTACCAGAGTTTATTGGCAAACACAACTGGCGATGGAAATACTGCAATAGGTTTAATGTCATTGAACAGTACAACGGGTGATTTCAATACGGCCAGTGGTACACAGGCACTTTTTCTGAATACTTCAGGAAATAATAATACGGCCACTGGTGTAGCAGCACTTTATGAAAACACCACGGGAAGCAATAACACTGCCAATGGAGCTGGAGCACTTATTGAAAACACCAGCGGCTATTCCAATGTTGCTGTTGGAGCAAGTGCTGCTTCACTGGGGCAAACTGTAAGTAATGTAGTAGCCATAGGTGATTCGGCACTTTTTAATAATCTGGAATCCGGAAATGTGGCAATTGGTTCAAAAGCACTTTACTCAAATACTAACGGTGTATGGAATACGGCCAATGGGATGGAAGCACTTTATTCAAATGTAGGAGGAGATTACAATACCGCAAGTGGAACAGGAGCACTTTTTACCAATTCTGAGGGTAGCAACAATACGGGTATTGGGATGCATGCTCTGTATAAAAATGAAACAGGAAACGCTAATACAGCAACAGGAGCCTCAGCACTTAGCAACAATACCTTAGGAGAGAATAATACGGCAAACGGTATGAATGCCCTTCTTGCTAACACCACCGGAATCAACAATACTGCTGTTGGAATGCAGGCACTTATGTTAAATAGCACTGGGTACAGCAATACTGCATTAGGGTCAAATGCGCTTTTTAGCAATGTATCTGGTAGAAATAATGTGGCCATAGGAGATTCGGCGCTTTACTATAGCCTTGATTCGGGAAATGTGGCCATAGGCTCAAAAGCAATGTTCTTAAACACACATGGCGTATGGAATACAGCAATTGGTATGTATGCACTTCAATTTAACACCAGTGGAACTACAAATACAGCTATAGGTTGTAATGCACTTTGGTTAAATGAGACCGGATGGGATAATGCTGCTATTGGATTTGGGGCATTAGCATATAATATTTCAGGAAAAGAAAATAACGCCATCGGCACTTTTTCACTCAGGAGCAATACTACAGGTGATTACAATACGTCAATTGGAGGTGGGTCACTTTATTACAATAGTACAGGGAATTCCAATGCATCTTTTGGATATTATGCACTTTCCAACAATGTATCAGGAAGTTACAATGTAGCCATTGGCGATTCTGCACTTTATAACAACATTCAATCCGACAATGTTGCGGTGGGTTCCAGTGCTTTGTTTACCAATGTATTAGGTGGTGGTAATACGGCCATAGGCAGGGAAGCGCTTTATTTTAATAATGCAGGAAATGAAAATACAGCAATAGGAAGCCAGGCACTTTATTCCAACAACAGTGGCTCTTCTAACACAGCTTCAGGTTATAATGCACTTTTTTCAAACAATTACGGACATTATAATACGGCCAATGGGGATGGATCCCTCCATTCCAATACCGGCGGAAATGGAAATGTTGCTGTTGGCTATTATTCACTTTATTATAATTCTATTGGTAGTGACAATACATCTTTAGGCTATCGGTCATTACAACTGAGCACGGGATATAAAAATACAGCCATAGGATCAAACGCCCTATTTAGTAACAAAGCAGGGAACAATGCTATAGCAATAGGTTTCAATGCCATGTACTATGCCAACAATTCCCAGACCGGTTTTACGAACTATAATGTTGCAGTCGGATTTGAGGCATTGCGCGGCTCAGAAACTCCTTCAAACAATACAGGGAATAACAATACCGCCCTGGGTTACCAGGCAATCTTTTCCATTACCGGCGGAAACTATAACACGGCTATTGGCGACAAGGCTCTGTATGCAGTTTCGTCCGGAAGCAACAATACGGCCATAGGCGTTCAGTCGCTTTCTACCATCGGCTCTGGAATCAATAATACGGCCAATGGTTACCAGGCATTGCAAAGCAGCACAGGAAACGATAATACCGCGGTCGGACGCTGGGCTTTGCACAACCTGACCAGTGGCAATGGCAACACTGTTATCGGGGATAATGGCTGGCCCTATGGAACAACTGTTTATTCCAATTATACGGGGATCGGGTTTTCAGTCGGTACGGGGGTGACTAATCCATCTAACCGTGTAGAAATTGGAAATTCAAGCGTGGGTTGGATTGGCGGGCAGGTGGGTTGGAGCATATACAGCGACGAACGCATCAAGGAAAACATCAGGCAGGATGTGCCCGGTTTGGATTTTGTAATGAAACTCAAGCCTGTTACTTACAATCTGAACATCCACAATCAAAACCGGATGGCATCCGGCGATAAGGAAACCGAAGACTGGCCCGGAAAATACGACATAGAACAAAAAAGGATGACAGGTTTCCTGGCTCAGGAAGTTGCAGAGGCAGCAAAAGAGACAAATTTTGACTTTAGCGGTGTGGACATTCCTGAAAATGAAAACGAACTTTTCTCACTACGTTATGCTGAATTTGTGGTGCCGCTGGTGAAGGCGGTTCAGGAACAACAGGCAATGATAGAAAAACAAAATAGTATTATCGAACAACTGAAAAAGGAAATAGAAAGTTTGAAAAAATGATTTAATGGCTTCAATATCAATAAAATTCTTCCAAAGAAAAAGATAGTCTTCACTATCTTTCATATATTTATAGATCTGAATATTTAATTTCATCTTAACATTAAATAATAATAACCTTTTATTACAAAGATTATGACTAAACTTTCAATGTTATTTTGCCTGGTATTTATTGTTATCTATTCAACAGCAACCAGCCAGGTTGCAATCAATACATCAGGTGCTGCCCCAAATAATTCTGCTATGCTTGATGTGTCGTCTAACACTTCCGGCATCCTTATCCCGCGGATGATTGAGTCAGATCGGATTAATATTGCAAGCCCTGTAGAAGGCCTTACTGGTCTACCAGACAGACAGTAGTCCCGGATTTTATTATTTTGACGGAACTTCATGGAAACTGATTGGAGCGGGAGTGTTTTCAATAAATGATCTCTACGATGGTAAGACTGCAGAGACCAGTGTTTACCTCGGTGTAGCCTCGGGTCCTATTAGCAGTGGTAATAACAATGTATCGCTTGGAAATTACAGTATGGCATATAATACGCTCGGATCGGGTAATTCTGCTATGGGCAGTTTTGCTTTGTATCATAACAGTAGCGGCATAGGAAATGTGGCAATAGGTGTCAAGGCTCTTTACCAAAATACTGTCATACCTTATCTTGTTGCCATTGGTGACTCGGCTTTGTACAACAACGGACTGGGAGCATACCTGTATGATGGATACTTTAACACGGCGATTGGGTCAAAATCATTGTTTGCCAATACAACCGGAACGTATAATACAGCTATAGGATATTTATCACTTACAAGCAATATATCCGGCAATAGCAACACCGCAACAGGGACTAAGGCATTGACTCTGAATGTAACAGGAGATAATAATACAGCAAACGGATCCTACGCTTTGTACCAAAATACTGGAAGTGGCAATTCCGCACTAGGTGATCAGGCGCTTTACGCCAATACCTCCGGAAATTCAAACTCATCAGTAGGTACATGGTCAATGCATCATAATACAACAGGTAGTGATAACTCTTCTTTTGGCAGTGGGAGCCTTGGGAGCAATATTTCGGGTACATCCAATACAGCCTTAGGCTACTATGCTTCTTTTAAAAATACTACCGGGAACTCAAATGTTTCACTTGGCTCCAAAGCACTTTATCAAAATACAGTCATCAGCAACCTGGTTGCCGTTGGCGATTCGGCTTTATTTAACAATGGATTGGGGGCGTTCGGAGTTGAAGGAAGTAAAAATACTGCCATAGGATCTAAGTCATTGTATACAAATACCAAAGGAAGATCAAATACTGCGGTTGGATTTAACTCATTATACAGTAATACAATAGGTACCAGCAATACGGCTATCGGAACAAATGCCTTAGCTGCCAATCAGGATGGAGCCAACAATACAGCAACTGGATCTTATGCCCTTTATGTGAATACCGCAAGTTCAAACACCGCATTTGGAAATCAATCGCTAAATGCCAATACGACAGGCAGCGCAAATACCGCAGTTGGAAATTGGTCAAGCCATGACAACCAAATTGGTATCAACAACAGTTCTCTGGGAACTGAAAGTTTAAGATTGAATGTCAATGGTAGCTCAAATACAGCCATTGGTTATAAAGCACTTTTTTCAGTATCAGGAAGTAATAATATTGGGATTGGGACTAACGCAGGTCAAAACATAACCAGTGGTACAAATAACATCATTATCGGAACCGAACTGGATGCCCCATCTGCAACTGCTTCTAACCAATTGTATCTTGGCGGAGTATTGTATGGAAATTTAAGTACTGGAAAAATAGGCATTGGAACAACGTCGCCTACAACAAAGTTGCAAATCCAGAATTCATCTTCCGATTCCACACTTTATATTACAAATAGCAGTATCAGTAGCCTCAGCCATGTTGGTGCTGCAATTTCAATGACAGGCGCAGGTACAGGTAAACAATATGGCAGTTATACAGAGATTGACAATACCGGGATTAGTAACCACTATGGTTCATTTAACTATTTGACCGGAACGGGTTCCGGAGGGCAATATGGAAATACTCAGCTAATTGATAATTCAGGAGTTGGAGATCATTATGCCACATACAATAAACTCACTGGCTCGGGTTCGGGAAAACAGTATGCAAGCTATCAACTGATTGATAATACAGGCTCAGGTAACCATGCTACTTCTTATAATCTACTCTCTGGAGCTGGTTCAGGAGATCTATATGGAAGCTATCAGCAGATAGATAACACTTCAAACGGTCAGCATGTGGGTATTTATAATTATTTAACCGGTACCGGGTCTGGTCCAAAATATGGCAGTTATAGTTATATTGCCGAATCAGCCGGGGGAACGCATTTTGGTGTGTTTAGCTCAGTAAACGGGTCAGGAAATTATGCGGGATATTTTTCTGGCAGGATGTATATCAGCGATAATGTCGGAATAGGAACCAGTACCCCTACTCAAAAACTGGATGTGAGAGGGAATGTATTGGTAAAGAACTCTTCCGGTGCTGCCCTGGTAACTCTGGATGGCAGCTCAGGCATTTCTGCTATCGGGATTAATAAAAGTGGAGCTTATGGCTGTACTTTTGGTTACAATTCCGATTCCGGCTATTTGTTTTTGTACAAAGGTGGAAATGTGGTTGTAAGGGGATGGAAACCTGGGTGCCGGAACAATAAATCCATTATATCGCTTGCAAGTCGGTAATGCTGGCGATGGAAGCGAAGCCAGGGCAAATGGCTGGTATATGTTTTCTGATGCCCGTTTAAAAACAAACCTCAAAGAAATTGATAAGCCAATCGAAAAACTGGAGGCCATCCATGGTTATTATTTTAACTGGAAAGATGGAGAGGATCAGTCCTTGCAGGTGGGTGTACTTGCGCAGGAAATCGAAGAAGTGCTACCCGAAATAGTTTCAACCGACGCCGAAGGTTATAAATCGGTGGATTATTCAAAAATAACGGCCCTGCTTATTGAAGTAAATAAACAACAGCAGGAAATAAATAAAAAGTTGGAAAAGCAAAACCAGCAGTTAAATGAGCGCCTTGAACGCCTGGAGTTGTTAATGAAGTGATATGTTGATATGATGATGAAACAAGCTTGTCTTCCAGGGGAATGAAATGAAGATAAGCCTTACAAAAACTGGCTGTTATTTAAATTGGGCTTTCCTTACCAGGCAATTTTGCCCCCGCAAATTTGATTCAATGATTTTAGCCTCTCCTGAAAGTAAATAATGGGCAGTGGGCACAAAATCGTAAAATTCTATCTAGTTTTCATTTACATTGATTGTCAGGATCCCATGTTCAACAATGGCATTTAGATCGATATTGATTTAGTCAAGAGTACATGCCTGAAAATCTATCCTGAACATTTGAATTTTTATTTTGTTTTTCTATCGACATGCTTTCTGGTTTGTTTAATCTTTTTGATAAGGCATTGAAATTCATATTTTTAATCAATTAAAGGAGGAAAACCCATGTTAAATGTTATCCCTGGATTTTTTGGCCTGATTGGTCTGGCCTTGCTTTTGGGAGGCGCAACTTATGAATCGGTGGTTATGGCACCTAACTACAAAACGAATATTCCCGATTCATTGAAGCATGTGAGGCAATTTATGATAGTAACTACCCCCGCAAATTATTTTCGCTTGATCTCACCTCTCACCATGCTGATCCTATTGGTTAATACTTTGTTCTACTGGAGTCATATTCCATCAAGATGGTTCTTTTTAGCGGCCCTCGCATTATTGGTAATTACGGATACCATCACTTACACTTTTCATGTTCCACGCAATAAAGTATTATTTATCCAACCCCTCATAACCGATACAGGGAAATTGGTAAAATATGCCCGAGACTGGGCCAGAGCCAATTATATCCGGATAATCCTTCTCGTTCTTGCTTTTTTCAGCGCATTTTGGGGAATATTTTCTCTCGCAGCTTAAGTTGATTTGTTAGAATAATGCATGATCTTCCGTTTTGTCTCTATTGTTAGCATCCTCACTGGGAAAAGCGTGTTTTGGAACCCCTTCATAGAAAAGTACCACAAACTAAAAGAGGGGCACCGCATTTTTATGTTCCTCGACTTTACCACATAAACCCCAATAGCAGACCAAAGCGGGTGCTGATGATATCAGCGGAACTGGCCGCCAGGCCCGATCCCGTTTAGCGTTTAATCCCTGGAGAGGATGACAAGGTGAACCTGAGGAGCAAGCAAAAGGATTTGAGGCTCTTCAGCATATTATTTGAGCTCGTGACCCGACTATAGTCGGGTCACGAGAAATTTTCCTGTTTCATATTTTCCACAATCAGGAAATTATTCTCAACACATTCTTCTTCTTTAAATAAAAATTGTTGTGATAATATTTTTTTTCTGTTTGATAAGAGTAATAATCAAGCAATCGTAAATCTCCCTGAATGAAGATCATACAGATGATTTTTTTATCACTCATCATCTTCAACTATAATCCCAATCAAAAATTCAAGTATGGCATGGTTTTACAAGTTTGTGAACGAATTAAGGAAGGATTTATCTTCGAAAATATTCAATATTAATAACTTAAAAATGATCATTCTTTAGAAAAAGGATGTAAAAATTAATTAAAATGGGAGATTTTTATCAGAGTGGTCTGGTAACCACTCTGCACAACCTGAGGCACAGCAGTATTGAAGACCTGGAAGAGGAACTGATAACATATTCGAAGGAAAGGCCGATAGGGCTTATCATACCCAGTCTTTTTTCGGAGCTCAAGGGAGAGGCCCTTAAGAAGATAATCGTTGAAATCAGCAAGGTACCTTACCTGGGGGAAGTGGTAATTGGGCTGGATGCAGCAAATGCGGAGGAGTTCGATTATGCTAAAAAATTCTTCAGCATTTTGCCACAACACCATCGAATAATATGGAACGACGGTCCCCGGATGAAGGATCTGGACAATTTTTTAAAACAGGAGAATATAGCTCCCAATGAGCTTGGCAAGGGAAGAAATGCCTGGTATTGTTTTGGGTATATGATCGCATCGGGGAGATCCCGGGTTATTGCCCTGCATGATGCAGATATATTAACATATGAGCGATCCCTGTTGGCAAAGCTGATCTATCCCGTGGCCAACCCTAATTTTCCCTATATGTTTTGCAAGGGATTTTATTTCAGGGCAGATGAACATCAGTTAAATGGAAGGGTCGTAAGGCTCATGATCAAACCCCTGCTGAGATCCCTGAAAAAATACATTGGAGATGTTGAAATACTGGAATACCTCGACAGCTTCAAATATCCGCTGGCCGGCGAATTTTCCATGACATCGGATGTGATACTGAACATACGTATTCCAAGCGATTGGGGCCTGGAGATCGGCATACTTTCCGAGATCCACCGGAACTATGCCCTGAGGCGTATTTGCCAGGTAGACATAGCCGACCGCTACGATCATAAACACCAGGACCTAAGTCCGGAGGACAAAACCAAAGGACTTAACAAGATGACATACGACATTGCCTTCGCCCTTTTCGTTAAGCTGGCCCAGGAAGGGGCTGTATTCAGCAGTGGAATGATACGCTCCATTCGCTCCACTTACCTGCGGATTGCTTTTGATTATGTCGAGAGTTACCAGCATGATGCCCTGATGAATGGTTATGAATACGACCGGCATACGGAGGAGCGTATGGTCAGCCTGTTTTCATACAATATCCTGAATGCCGGCATAAAATTCCTGGAAACCCCTGACCACCCGGTATCCATACCGAACTGGAAGAGGGTCATGAGTGCCATACCCGATTACCTGGATAAATTCTATGAGGCGGTAGAGTTGGATAATGAATAGAAAAGATCATGGAAAAAGATGTCAGACAAAAAATAGAAGAACTTCTTAAAGAGATATATAAAGAGAAAGCATCAAAGGAAATTATTGATAAAATTATCCGGCTCGCGGATTCCACGGTAATGACCGGGAAAACATCCGGCCAATATGATCGCTGGGATGAGCAGGACATTTTATTGATCACTTATGGGGATAATATCCGGAAAAGTGCTGAGAGGCCCCTGCAAAGCCTCAGCCATTTTTTAGGTGATTATTTAAGTGAAGTAATAAATATAGTTCATATACTTCCCTTCTTTCCTTATAGTTCCGATGATGGCTTCTCGGTAATCGATTACACCCGGGTAGACCCTCATCTGGGATCCTGGGAGGATGTGGAGAAACTGGAAAAGAATTTTCGGCTGATGACCGACCTGGTCATTAACCATATTTCCAGGCGGAGCCGATGGTTTCAAAATTATCTGGAGGATAGAGACCCGGGCAGGGAATTTTTCATCGAAGTGGATCCCGATTCAGATCTTTCGGATGTGGTCAGGCCAAGGAGCAAGCCTTTGCTCACAAAATTTGAAAAGAAAGGAAAGGAAAAATACCTGTGGACCACTTTCAGCGAGGACCAGATTGACCTGGATTATTCCAACCCGGAGCTATTGTATGAAATGCTGAAAGTGTTTTTGTTGTACCTGCAAAAAGGGGCTCATATCATACGTTTGGATGCTATTGCCTATCTCTGGAAAGAGATAGGCACAAGTTGCATACATTTACAGGAGACCCACCGGGTGGTGAAATTGATGAGGAAGCTAATGGAGGAAGTCAAACCTTCGGCCCTGCTGCTCACCGAAACTAACGTGCCTCAAAAGGAAAACTTTTCCTATTTCGGGAAGAGTGACGAGGCCCATATGATTTACCAGTTCAGTCTTCCGCCTTTATTATTGCACGCATTATATACCGGAAATTCCACCAAACTGAGCAAATGGGCAGAAAAAGCCTTCGACGCACCTACGGGCTGCACTTTCCTGAATTTCACCGCTTCTCACGACGGCATTGGCCTGAGGCCTCTTCAGGGCCTGGTCCCCTCCGGGGAGCTGGAAGAACTTTGCGAACATGTGAAAAATTCCGGTGGGCTTATCAGCTCCAAGAAGAACAGTGACGGCAGCGAGAGCCCCTATGAGCTGAACATCACCTATTTCGACGCCCTGAAGAGTACAAAGCAAGGCGCTGATTCATACCAGGCCGAACGCTTCTGCTGCTCCCAGACCCTCATGATGGAACTCAGAGGAATGCCGGCCTATTACATCCACAGCCTGCTGGCCAGCTCAAACAATCAAAAAGGGCTTGAAGAAAGCGGTCAGGCAAGGACCATAAACAGGGAGAAACTGGAATATGAAGATGTAGTTCAATTTCTGAAAGAAGACAATATACGGTCGAAAGTATTCCGAAACCTGATAAAAGGGATCAGGGTCCGAAAAGGAGAAGCCCTTTTCCACCCCGATGTGCCGCAGAGGATACATGAAGCTGATAAAAGGCTTTTCGTTTGCGAGAGATACGATGAGGATAAAGACAATGTAATATTTTGCTTATCGAATATAAGCAAGGAAGAAGTCAGTGCTGATCTCCATTTTGTCAGAGATAAAAATGCTAAATGGATAGATTTGCTGACAGGCAAAGAAATAAATTTACAGCAGGGTATTATTTTACAAGCTTATGAATGTTACTGGTTGAAAAAGCTGAAAATTGATAAACAATAAACTTTATTTACAATGAAAATTCTGGTAGCTCCCGATTCGTTTAAAAACTGTCTCAGTGCAGCTGATGTGGGAAAATACCTCCGGGAAGGTATACTCCGGGAGATGCCGGATGCGGAGCTCAAGATTATTCCGCTGGCAGATGGGGGTGAAGGCACTGTCAATGCCCTGCTGCATGCCCTGGGAGGGGAAAGGATCAGGGTTAGGGTCCATGATCCCCTGATGCGGGCAATCTGGGCGGAGTATGGAATACTTTCAGACGGGAATACGGCTGTGATTGAAATGGCAGCTGCTTCCGGACTGGAATTGTTAGGTGGGGATGAGCTGGATCCCATGCATACCACTACCTACGGTACGGGGGAGCTGATCAAATCCGCTCTCGAAAGGTCCTGTACAAAGATCATCCTGGGTCTGGGCGGAAGTGCCACTATCGACGGTGGCATGGGAGCTCTGGAGGCTCTCGGTGCCGGGTTCAGGGATAAGAACGGAGCGCCCCTTTCAAGGGGCGGGGGCAGCCTGGTGGAATTGGAGGAAATAGATGTCGAAGGGCTGGACAATCGTTTGAAAGATTGCAGTATACTCCTGGCTTCCGATGTCGACAACCCGCTCTGCGGGTTGGATGGGGCGGCCCGTGTTTACGGGCCGCAGAAGGGGGCGGAGCCCCCCGATGTGGAGAAGCTGGATAAGGGACTGGAGCGTTTTGCCAGGCTTGTGAAGAAATTCAAGGGCAGGGACATTGGCAGCCTTCCGGGCGCCGGCGCTGCCGGCGGGCTGGGGGCCGGGCTATTGGCATTCACAGGAGCGGAATTCAGGAACGGCTTTGAACTGATCAGCCAAATGTGCAGACTGGAAGATGCCATTGCCGCTTCTGACCTGATCATAACAGGTGAAGGACGTATGGATGCGCAGACGGCTCACGGAAAAACACCCTACGGTGTCGCCAAAATAGCTGCCAGATACAATAAACCCCTTATTGCAATTGCCGGAAGCCTTGCGGAGGGCTATGAGGACCTTTATGATAAAAACTTTGGGATCATTCTTTCCATAATGGAGAAACCACTTGACCTGCAACAAGCCCTGGAACAGGCAGCTCCCCTGCTCATAAGCACCGGCAGACGCATTTCCCGTATTATTTCAACCTTCAACATCCATCTTTAAACCTTCAGTCTACAACTGCTTCGTAAATATATCCTGGATGATACTGCTTAACTTCCTGGCTATCACCTTATGGTTCAGCTTTTTATTCAGGACTTCCAGGTTTTGCAATACGGTCTCGTTACGGTATTTGAAATCTGTCAGCAGGCGGATGGCTGCATCCACAACTTCATCATTCAATTCATTTTTATCAATTGCAGGCAAGCGAAACCCCAAAGGCTCTATCTCAAGCTTGAAAATCTCATAGCGGTTGACAACCACAGGCAGGGCAAAGGACATCATCTCAAGCAGGTTGTTCCCATAGCCTTCAATTTCGCTGAAGTATGTCCCTATCCCTCCCTGGGAAGCTATTATGGAGGGGATTTCGGAAAATGCATAGTAGCGCCGGTCCACTATGATGTCACGATGTGAGAGTATGATCTTCTCTCCGAATATCATAAAAACATGGGAATCCGGATTTTCCTCCTGTTTTTCATTGAAATACTCTTCCAGGGATTGACGGTATTCAGCCATTTCATCGCCCGCAGGGCCACTGATCACCAGGGCAACACATTTTTTCCGATATTTTCCCTCCCTTAATTTCTTTTCCAGCCGGAAGGCGAAATCTATAGCCGTTTCTATCTTTTTCCTGGGCACCACCCGGGTATGTTGCAGCAACAAGGCTGTATCCTCCAGTGTAAATCTATCCTTTTTCAATTTTGCGATCAGTCCGAGGTCCTTAAAGAAAGACTTGTTATAATTGTCCTGCTCGGCATAGATCAACTCGTCCCAGCTCCAATCGGGCAAATGCCAGTCCCATGTAATATCGCTGGTGTTGGGGATGACACTGGTACGGCGTTTGAAGAAATTTTCCGAATTCCCTTCGAAATATTCTTTAAAATATTTTTTAGCAAGTAGGGGTTGTTTTTTATTGATGAATACAAGTCCGTCGATATAAGTCCCTGGCAGGTATTTCAGGTATTTTTTTATGACTATGTTAGGATTGTTGAACCGCTCCCTTTCCATGCTGGAATCGTGCCACCAGACCATCAGCTTGGGCCATATCAATCCCTGATCCCGCAGTTCTTCTATATAATATCCCAGACCTATGGCTGTGATCAGGTTATAGGGATGGGATGTATTATGGGCAATAATCAGGTCTATACTATGGCTTTCTACCCATTCCTTGATCACTTCCTTGGCATAAAGGGCGTACTTATGTATCTGGTCGTCCAATCCTGCGGGAGGGGCGGAAGAATAATTCTCTATGATCTTTTTATGGATTTCGTTTTTATGCCAGAAGACCTCGTTGGTCTGTGCATTGAAGCGTGGGGTGGTATGGGCCGCCAGAAAATAGATGTTACCCAGTTCTATTCCCATATCATTGATCATACATTCCACGATCTGGTCAATGACGATGGAGACCCCATCGTTCTTGCCGATCAATGAATGTATCATGCCTATACTAAGGTGTGTTATTTCCATTTTCGCTTAAATTTAATAGTTGATGGAGCCTTGTTACTATAATATCTGCCTGCAGGCCCTCAATTGTCTTATTATCTTCCCTGAGCCGCAGGGAACGTTCGTCGGCCGCAAAAAGGGCCGTCTTGAAACCGGCCTTGTGAGCAGCATATACATCGTTCAACATATCATTCCCTATAAATAAGGTTTCCCTTGCCGGAATGCCATATTTTTCCATAAGCTTTTCTTTTACCGGAGTGAATAGCGCCTGGTCGGGCTTGGCTCTTTTCATTTTATAGGAATATATAATAAGGTCACGATCAAAAAACCTCAAGTCTTCGTCAGTCGTGCCTTCAAGGAAATAATTCATTACCAGTGGAGTGTAGAACTGGGCATTGGAAATTATTCCCAGTGGGATATTACGCCTGTGTAATTCCTGTATTACTTCCTTCATGCCAGGCATGGGATATACTTTGTTGCTGAGCAATTCGAAAATAAATGCCGCATTACGTTCAGCCTCCCTGTCGACACCTTTGAGCCAGCCATTCCGGGAAGCCTTCTCCAATAATTTATTCCAATGTTCCAATATGTTGATTTCGGGAAAATAAGTGCCCTCCCTGATGAGTTCTTCACGGGTCAGAACTACACCGTCGATGAGATCTTCCAGTAAAATATCCCTGATCCTTCCCTTCTCATCTTTCCCTGAAGCAAGTATGCTTATTCCGGCAAGCTTAAGGGCTTCTTCCATGTATTCCGAAGAGATCATGATCCTTTGTATGTCCCCTGAAGAGGAAACCAGAAGGGTCCCATAGATATCGAAGATCATGGCCTTGAACCGCTTTTCGCCCAGCCTGGCTTTCAAGCCGGTTGGAAGCGGCTCAATGGGCTTCAGTTTATCCCGGATAAGATTCGTAAATAGCATATAGTTTGTTTGCGTAATTCTCAAGGGAATATCTGGTAAGTATGACACTCCTGTTGTTATCAACAACTTCGGGGATAACAAGTTCAAAAAGCCCCTTCAGTTGCGGGTTGAGCTTCATGAATTTAATCCTTTTATTTTTATTATGAAGAAGATCCGAGATCAATACTTTTTGCTCTCTTCCGGAAAGGTCTTTAAAGTCGGATAGGCTCCCGGGAATCACTATACGGTCGTATAGCGCGGGAAATCTCATACCCGTGGCAATCAGGTCACTTGTCACATTGGGCAGGTTGCGACCGGCTACCGGCGTACCCCTGACCCAGGGTTCCATGAAAGCCAGGCCAAAGCCTTCCATTGTGCTGGTAGTGATGCAATAATCGCTGCCCACCATAATCTCTCCGAAATCGGCCTTAATCCCCGCTTCAAACACTACTCCCGCTTTTTCCCTTTCCGAAAAATTTACCCATTCCCGGTAGGCAGGAATTTCTTCCGGATTTTTAGGGGGCAGGGTAATCATAAAGGAGGCCGTCTCCCGGAATAATACAGCCAGCAATATCAATTCCCCTATATTCTTCCTGTTGATGGCCCTTACCGGATATGTCACCAGTTTTTTAGACGGATCAAGACCGAAGTTTTCACAGATTTTTTGCTTTATTTCTTTACTTTTTGACAATGAAATCTCAGTATCCAGATAAACCGGGTTGGGGATCAGAAAAACATCCTTTTCAGGAATCCCCGAATCAATGATCCTTTTGGCATCCGTACTGTTGAGGCTACCAAATTTATAATTGGGGCCCTGTGGATAAAGGATTGATTGAAGATCTTTTCTCAATTTATTTTTAATGATTTTTTCCAGGAAATGTAATTTTTCCGGACGGTCCTCGGGGAAATCATGACAATGGTTGAAAATGTGATATCCCGATTCCCTGAGCTTCTGGTTGAAAAGTACTGTCAAAACAGGGTTTTTTCCCAGATTCAGATTGTGAAAATGCAGCAAGTCCCCCCTTTGGATATGTTTCTTAATAAAGCCTTCCAGGTATTTTATTTCATTTTCCAGGAAATCCCTATCATAGTATTTATTCTTCAGGTAGTTGAAGCGGGGATCAATGATCAGTTCCGTATTCCCGTAATTCCTGTACTTTTCCGGATCGGGACAAAAGCCACAGTATAATTTTATTTGAATTTCAGGATAATGCTCTCCAAATGCTCTGATCTGTGAATTGATGATACGGGTGACTCCCCCATGATCCAGGTGATAATGAAAAATATGTAATCTCATTCCTTATCCTTACTTTTTCCTCTTTCCCCCATTTTTTTTATGTATTTATAGCTGGCCGAAGCCAGCGGCAGTGCACTTGCCGAAAATCATCCCTTTGCTGTATCCGTTATGAGCAGCGCCTATTAGTTCTTCCGCGCTGGAACATTTTCTGAAAGAAAAATCCCCTTCCCAAACGACCTTTGCATAATGTTTAGGCATATATACTCCTTTTTAAACCTCACTTTTGGTCAATACATATGCCAAAGCATTGTTTAAGCGAGCTCTTCAAATTACAAATCTCCTTATCCTGTATATTTATATTGAATTATAAGCATTAAACTTAAAATCCTGAAATCCCGCTCCGGTAAAATAGTCGTGACCATATTCCACTAATGTGGTTGTCCTTCTACATAAAAATCCTTCCTTAAAAATAAAAAAGGTGATATTTAAGCGATTTAATATAGAAGTTTTTATATCTTTGCAGAATTAAACTGATAAACGATGGCTCAAACTTGTGAAATTAAAGAGAAACCAAAAACCTTCAGGGAATTTATAAGATCCTCCTTTTTCTGGAAGCCATTTTTAGGCATACTCATTGGCGGGATCGGAGGTTTTCTTTATTATTATTTTGTAGGATGTTCATCCGGAACCTGCGCCATTACGAGCAATCCTTACATGAGCAGCATTGGGGGCGGTTTACTGGGGTTCTTCATTATAAATAGTCCCTGTGTTAAATGCTGAAACAGGAGCAACAAAAGGATCTTCAATCATTAATCAAAACTTTATGAAACCGAATAATCCGAATGTAATACATCTGACTAAAAGAGAATTCAAGGAAAAAGTCTTTGACTATACTCTCAGTAAGGATTTTAAATATAAAGGCGATATTCCGGCCGTGGTAGATTTTTATGCCGACTGGTGTATGCCATGCAAGGTAGTGGCACCTATACTTAATGAGCTTTCTGAAGAATACGCCGGGCAAATAGTTGTCTATAAGGTCAACACTGAGAAGGAGCCCCAGGTATCGAAAGCCTTTGGGATTACAAGTATTCCAACCTTATTTTTCATCCCGGTGGGAGGTAAGCCGATTGTGGTCAGGGGTGCCCTGCCCCGCTTTGCCCTGAAAAGTAATATTAAAAGGATCTTACCCGGGCAGAAGAAGAGCTTTTTCAGCAAATTGTTTTCATTGAACAGCTAAGGGACCAGTCAGCAGTCGGCAGTCAGCAGTCAGCAGTCAGCAGTCTTCAGTCGTCAGTCTTCAGTCTTCAGTCAACAAAATATACAATATACAATATTCTATATAATATTTCAAATTTCCCCTCCGGGATCTCCTTTTTATCTCCGTGGAACTCAGTGTAATAAAAAAATAAGTTTGGCTTTTTAGGGGGATTTCCTGCTACTAAGGTTTATGGAATGAAAATAAAGTTTCTCTCCAAATACCTTATCACCTTATCACTTTATCACCATATCACCTTCTCCCAATACCCGGCATAAAATCCCATTAACAATTACGCATTTCTGAAAATTCATTGGCTTATTTTGTTAACTTTTTCATAGTGGAGTAATTGTCCGTTCGTCCTCAGAACTTTCAAAACATACATTCCATCCCGGAGGCCTTCCAGGTCCATTGAATTTGACATGGACTCCCTCACTTTTATTCCCCTCAGGTCAAAAAGCTGCAAAATATGATTTTCATTTGATTTAATATTTAGCTGGTTCGAGGCCGGGTTAGGATAGATTTCCATAGCCTGAACTTCCGTTTCCGGAAGGCCGAGATACATCCAGCAGTCGCCTGGAAAGGACTCCCCTGAGCCGTCAGTTTCATAAATAGTGCCTTCATGAGAAAAGCAGGACAGGCTGCCATACCAGTCGACCCAGGGTAGTTCGCAGTAAAGCAGTCCCTCAGCCGAGCCGACACCTTCGATAAACTCAAATCCTAACCAGCTTGAAATATTAATCCGCCTGTGATATTCCGAACCGATGAGGATGCTGTCTACCGATTCCACCATGCTGGTATATTTGCCCATAAGGCTCATCCCATTTGTCATGGGCAGTTCCACTTCCTCACCTTCCTGCATGTCAAAGTCGTAAAGCAGGAACTCAGGCTGGTCGGCTGCGTAACGGAAATAGACCTGGTGGCCTTCCTCCCTCATATAACCATAGATGGCGGTATAAGGGCCCGATATCATGGTGTAAAGCGTATCATTTATTGTAGTTTCCCCAATGGTTTTGTAAAAAATATAGGAAGTGTCGGGATTCGGGTCTCCTATTGAGAAAGAAATACCTGAAATCCAGTTTGCATTTGTAAGTGGGAATGGAATATAATCCTGTCCGAACGCCAGGTTCATGCTTAGAACCGCAAGAATGGAAAGTACTTTTCTAATCATTTGATTTGGATTTTGAGAATTCCTGAACTTTTAAGTGTTAAGAATTTATATAATGGAATTAGATAATCTCGGGTTTAATTGTCTGGCAAAATTCCTCTCCAGATCATCTATATATTATTTCATACTCAAATATAGGGAAATATTTGATTTGATGGATATACCATTTTTTTTAAACGGACTTGTGTCAGCCCCCTAAAAAAAATAAGAAAAAATTCCTTATTTTAGATTAGATCATCTTATATTTATATTGAAGAAATCGAACGATACATCGTTTTATATTAAAAAAGAAAATATCAGACCAAATCATTCAATATTAATCTGTCAACTCATCTTTAACCCTTTGAGCCCTGTTAAAGAGTATAGCTCTTTACCCACTTCTATTCATTATAAATAGCTTAAAAACAATAAGTTTCATTTATAATCCTATACTGATCTTCATTGATATTAGAAAACTTGATCTCCTAAGTTGCTTGAATCAGCCCCGGGCATAAACCGGAAGCTTAGTTTATTGGGCTGGCTGGCAGAAAGCCTTTCCGGCTCATATAAGCATTCGAAATGTTTTCTAAGCTGCTCAGGATGCCTGAGACTAAAAGTGCAAAATACAATAAGCATGATTCTAAATTTATAATCATAATATCTACTAAAATTCAATATCATGAAAAAGTATTCTGTTTTGCCCGTCTTCGCTGCGTGCGGCAGATTTTTGAAAAAGTTTGCACTGGTATTTTCACTCTTCCTTTTAGTCGATGAGATATCATTTGGTCAGAATGTCGGTATAGATGTAGACCCGCCCCTGTCTAAATTGCATGTGAATGGGGGCATACTTGCCACGGGTTCCGACGGGAACACTCCAGTTAGCGGGAACGGCACCAGGCTAATGTGGATACCTGCCAAGGCCGCCTTCAGGCTGGGGACCGTTACCACCAATTACTGGGATGATGCGAATATTGGAACCTATTCATTTGCTTCAGGGTCCAATACCAGGGCCCTTGGGTCAAATTCGGTTGCCATGGGCAGCAATGTACGGGCCGATGGATTCTGTAATATTTGCCTGGGTTCTAATAATATCACCAGCGGTAGTTATACGTTTTCCATAGGGAAGGACAATACCGGTTCAGGGCAGTCCTTAACATTCGGGACGAACAACCAGGCATCTGCATTGAATGCAGTGGCGATCGGCGGTGGAAACATTGCATCAAACAGTTATGCTATTGCTATGGGCGGAGGCAGCCTGGCAAGCGGATATTCATCCCTGGCTATCGGGGACCATGCAACGGCAAGCGGGAGTTACTCAAATGCCGTTGGCCTTCAGACCACATCGCAATCCTATTGCTCATTTGTCACGGGAAGGTATAATTTGATCAGCGGAACTAGCGGTTCCTGGATAAACTCTGAGCCTCTATTCATCATTGGAAATGGTCTCGATGGAGCCAATCGGAATAATGCCCTTACAGTTTATAAGAACGGAAATGCGGAACTGGACGGGAGCCTTGATATTAAAGGTATTTTGACGCAAAACAGTGACAGCCTTCTCTGGACTTCCGCCGCCGGTACCAGTACTCACCTGGGCCTGGAAGCCGGCAAACTGAATACAGGCAATTATAATACTATCGTAGGTTACCAGGCTTCCAAAGATCTTACTTCGGGCCAGGAGAACACTACCATGGGATATGCCTCCGGTTACAGCCTCAACGAAGGGAATGACAATACATTTTTAGGTTATTACAGTGGACTGTATAACTCAGACGGAGAAGCCAACACTTTTATAGGCGCACTTGCCGGTATGATGACAAGCAGCGGAATATACAACACTTATGTCGGGGTTGAAAGTGGTGCCAATGCGACGGGAGGTGGAAATGTACTTTTGGGACACCGGGCAGGTTACAATGAGAGCGGCTCTAACAAATTGTATATCGCAAATACGGATGCAGGCAGCCCTCTTATTTATGGCGATTTCAGCAGTCATCGCGTGGGAATTAATACTAAGATTCCTGCTGAGGCATTACAGGTTATCGGTAATGTGATGGCGACAGGTTTTATCGGGGACGGATCAGGTCTTAGCAATCTAAATTCAGACGATGATTGGGAAGTATCGGGTAATTACGTTTTTAATCCCACCGACAGTGTGGGCATCGGCACATCCACTCCATCGCAGCAGTTCGAGGTTACCGGTTCAATAAATATCCCTAACACGAGCGGATCGGGTTCAGGTATTATCTTTAAAGATGATGTAAGGTTTATTCACAATTTCAAATCCGGTGGGGCAAACGGGAATAATGTCTTTGTAGGCAATAGCTCCGGAAATTTCACTATGTCAGGTTCATCTTACCAGGGAAGTGCGAATGTCGGACTCGGAAGTTTTACACTCACTAACCTCAACTTTGGTTATGAAAATATTGCTATTGGTGCCTATGCTATGAGTACAAATATTAACGGACACGAAAACGTCGGTATAGGTAACTGGGCCTTAAAAGATAATTCTTCCGGGAATAGTAATACGACCATAGGCGCCCTGTCTTTGCAGGTATGCCAGGGTGACAATAATACGGCCCTTGGTTTTAAAGCCGGATACAATATTACAGATGGGTCCGGAAATATAATCATTGGGGCCAATATAAATGCGCCATCTGCCACTGCTTCCAACCAATTGAATATCGGAAACACTATTTATGGGGATCTGAGTACGCATAATGTCGGAATGGGAACCACATCTCCTAACTCATCTGCCATTCTCGATCTTTCGAGTACCAGTAAAGGCTTCCTGCCCCCAAGGATGACGAGAGCAGAAAGAGATTTGATGAACAATCCTCCAGAAGGATTGGTAATTTATGATAAAACTACTAAAGCATTGGAAGTCTGTGATGGAAGTTTATGGGGAGCAGTCACTGGAGAGTTTATTTGCGGGATCAATCAAGTTGAAGACACAGATGGTAATCCATACAACACTGTTGAAATCGGGACTCAATGCTGGATGCTTGAAAACTTGAATATTGTAGTTGGTAACTCCTGGTGCTATTATGATAATCCTTCGAATTGTGATACATATGGTAGATTATATGATTGGACAACTATTATGAACGGTTCCGGAAGCAGTAATTCTGTGCCCAGTGGTGTCCAGGGGATATGTCCTAATGGATGGCATTTACCAAGTGATGCTGAATGGGATATTCTGGTAAACTATCTGGGGGGATCTTCGGTTGCTGGTGGTAAGATAAAAGAATCTGGCACAACACATTGGCAAGTCCCCAATATCGATGCTACCAACGAAAGTGGCTTCACTGCTCTTCCCGGAGGAAAACGCACTCCAGCTGGCACATTCATCAGTAAAAGTCAGGCTGCTTATTTCTGGACATCTTATGAATACAATAGCGCCGATGCATATGTAAGGAGCGTACAGTATAATGTTAACAGTGTTTTACAGTGGACCCATGATAAAAATTATGGGTACTCGGTTCGTTGCTTAAAGGACTGACAGCATTTCAAGAGGAAATTCCAAATAACTGTTGAGAATTTATTTCTTCCCATCCGCCGGCCATTCCAGCGTCAGCTTTGCCCCTGTTCTGAATGGGGTGATACGGCATCCCAGTTCTTCACAAAGATAGGGCAGCTTACCCACTTTCAGTGCTACCAGGATCAGGTTCCAGCCCTTTCGGGCACATTCTATGGCCATTTCCTTTCCCAATTTACTTTCAAACCAAAATAATTACACCTTTTTAAGGCTTTGTATCAATAATGTATCAATGGATTATTTGGCTTATTGACCTTGTAGTGGTAATATTGGCCATTCTTGTGGGAGAGCTATCAGTTTAGCTTACTAAAGAGCATCACATGAATGGAATTATTCATATTAACCAAGCAAATCAAAAGAAGCCAGGCTATGAAAAGAATACTTTTTCTGATCACATTTATTATCCTTTCCGGAAGCATCTTCTCTCAGGCATGGATGCAATACCTTCCCCAGCGAAAGAGTGAAAAGGAACTTACATATTACGATTACCAGGCAGCATTTAAGCAATGGTGCCAGGCAAAAGGGATTGATAAAACCGGTTATTATATGGAAAAGGGCAGCAAAAAGAAAGCCTATGGATGGAAGCAATTTAAGCGCTGGGAAATCCAGATGGAAGGATGGTATAACAAGAAGACAGGTGAGTTTTATGATATTGATATCTGGAAGGAATATGAAAAGTATGATATTTTAAACAGATCAAATACCAGGAGTTACAATGGTAACTGGATTAATCTTGCTTATTCGGAAGAGGGATATGGCAACAATGGAAATGGAAGGATCAACTGTATGGCTTTTCATCCCACTGATCCGGATGTCTTTTGGGTAGGAACGCCATGGGGCGGACTCTGGGGAACGCAGGATCATGGTAATACCTGGACGCCTTTGTCAGACAATATTGGTCATATTGGCATTGGGGCAATTGCAATCCCTTCCGACTATGATGTGTCACAGACCATTTACCTGGGGACGGGTGATCGTGCGTCATACCGAGATAGAGGTGTGGGTGTACTGAAATCTACTGACGGAGGATATACATGGAATCAGACCGATCTTTCTTCTTTAACGCCTACGGGTCTTTATATCACCCGTATCTTGATCTCGCCGAGCGACAATCAAACCTTATTTGCTTCAACGAATGAAGGTGTGTATAAATCTGTCGATGGCGGTGCTAACTGGGATTTAAAGGAAACAATGGCTGGTATGGATATGGAGTTTCATCCGGGAAATGAGGCTATTATATATTTGTCAACCAGATGTGTGTATCGGCCCGCTTGGACGAGTATATGGAGATCCATTGATTATGGTGAAAACTGGTCCCAAATAATAGTGATTCCCGGTGGTATCCGGACTGAGCTCGCTGTCAGCCCTGATGAGCCGGATTGGGTATATGCAGTCGTGGCAGATACTACTGGTGGCTTGAGGGGTGTTTACAAATCAACAGATTCAGGATATCATTTTAACCTGGTTTATGATGGCACGGTTCCTGGCAATAATATTCTCGAAGGGAGTTGCTCCGGAAATAACAGTGGTGGACAGGGCGGCTATGATCTATGTATTGCCGTCAACCCTCAGAATGCCGAAAATGTGTTTGTCGGAGGGATTAATGTATGGAAAACCTATGATTCCGGAACGAGCTGGCAAATAGTCAACGACAGCTATCACAATTGTGGTGGCGTTAATAGCAATGTCCATGTTGATGAACATTGGCTTGAGTTTCAGTACGATTCTGATACCTTGTTTTTGACAACGGACGGGGGCATTTATTTTTCACCCAACAATGGTATAAGCTTTACAAATATTTCCGGCGGATTGGTCATCAACCAACCCTACCGAATCAGCAGCTCGCAGCAGATCTATAATAAAATAATCATGGGACAGCAGGATAATGGCGTCGTCCTTTGGGAAAATAATTCGATAGATTTTGTTGGAGGAGGTGATGGGACTGACTGTCTGATCAACCCAGTAAATCATGAACACCAGATAAAAACTCAAAACAGTGATGATGTTGCTTTTACTATAGACAACTGGTCATCCGTGCAACATTTTCAGCAAGTCAATGACTCTACAAAAAGCTGGTTTAAGCCTTACATTTTACTTCCTTCGGATACAGTGTATTATGGCTTAACCGATGTCTGGAAATCAGTCGATAAAGGACTTAACTTCACAAAAATCAATGATTTGCCCGACACCCTGCCGCTGAAAAGAATGACCGTCGCACCTTCCAATCATCAGGTTTTCTATTTTTTTAACAAGGAAAATTTTTTTAAAACCTTTAATGATTTCGTCAATTACTCTCCGATGACTTCTTACCTGCCTTTCCCGGCAAATCAAATCTATCAGGTCGAGGTAAAGCAAACGGATCCCAATACTTTATGGATTACGAATACAGAATGGAGCAATGGAAAATCAGTTTACAAATCGACGGATGGCGGGTTTAGCTGGACTGACATTTCGCAAGGCCTTCCTGATGGACCCTGGTATGATATAATTCAGAACGACCTTCAGACTGATTATGATGAGCTCTATGTATGTGGTTTCTTTGGTGTTTATCTTAAATTAGGCGATCAGGACTGGGTTTCATTTAATAATGGATTACCCAATATCATCTCGTTTGATATGGACATCTATTATAATGGTGAAAATAGCAGGCTTAGAACAGGCACGCATGGCCGTGGAGTATGGGAGACCGACCTCTTCTCCCAGGATGCTAATGCCCCGGGAACCTGGACAGGTATTTATGATGATAACTGGCATGATGAAAGAAACTGGCTATACGGGAGCATCCCATCTTCCGGTCAGGATATTACAATAACAAGCTTAGCCCCCAATTTTCCAAAAATTTCCCAATCCAATGTTACTTTAGGGAACCTGACCATCAATCCGGGCGCTCAGTTATCCATTGATGGAAAAATTCTTTCTCTGACAGGAGATCTGGAGATCAATGGCTCACTTATAATGAGCGGCCCGAACAGCGAAGTGGAACTGGATGGTGATATATTCTGGAAAACAGGTTCTTCCTTTGCAGCTGCCACCTCCCTCAATAATAAAATACGGGTCTATGGTAACTGGACTTTTGAAGAAGGCATTAATGCTGTAAGAATTGATTCCGCTGACGTTTATTTTCTGGGGAATAACTTTAGTACAGTCTATGTTATGGGGGCAAATTGCGGTTTTGGAAATCTGTCCATCATGAAAAGCTCCGGTTTTGATGTAATTATCGATATGCAATCCACATATAAACTTGATATTACCGGAGACCTTACTATCGCTGCAAGTGCTGATTTAACTCACAATTCATCAGAGGCTTTAACTGTGACCGGTAACATTATTGCAGTAGGGCAATCTCTTTTTTCAAGATGGAAGCTGTATGCTCAAGGGAGGAAATTCATCTGTTCACCTGTCGTCTCCCGTAAGCTACTTTAACGACCTGGAAATCTTTGCTTATACTAACAATTCAAAAACGATGACTTCCGATATCCTGATCAGGGGAAATTTGAATTTGATAACAGGGAGGTTGGTCCCTTCAAGTTATAATCTTGAACTTCAGGGCGACGTGACAGGCTCAAGTGGCATCCTGATTCCCGGTACAGGCTCTCTTGTCTTTAATGGGAGCGGTCGGCAAAACCTCAACTATAATGTTAGTTGTGGTATCATGGAACTGGCTAAACCCGCCGATACTCTTTTTATCAATACAGGCCGTACACTTTTCTGTGAACAATATATGTATACTGAAGGTGTGATGAATGTAACAAGCTTTGCCGAATTTTACGCGCTGGATTTGTATGATGATTGCATTAAAGGATCTTTCATATTGAAAGAGTATGGGTATATAGAACTGTATCAAGATATTAGTCAGTCCATTGACCTTAATGGTGTTATTAAGATAGAAGGTGGGGATTTCATCATTTATGGAGGCTCTGGTGTCAGTAACTGGCCCGGGAATACCAATTCCGAGTTGTGGATTAGCGATGGGGTTTTGGATTTCAAGGACCATGGAATTCATCTTTCAAATGCAGCTACGTTCATAGAGGTCATTACAGGTGGAGTGATCCGCACCACAGGCAGTTTTACCAGCGACAGGAATGATTTTACACCTGTTGGAGGATATATCGAACTATATGGTACCGCGGATGCCGACCTGGCTCATGGAATTGGCGGCGCATTTTGGGAGGTCCGCATCGATAAAGGCAGCGGAACGGTCAATGCCATCCAGAACCTCGGTTTTGATAATACACTGCTGATTAACTCAGGAAGCCTGGACGTCAATGCTAAAGTTATAGACATTGCCAATGACCTTGACATTTTTGGAAGCCTTCAAATGACAACACCGGCCTGTACTGTAAATGTGGGAAGCAATGTGATCTGGGAAGCGGGCTCTTCATCAAATATTGACAACGGTTTGATCACATTTAAAAGGAACTGGTATTTTAATGAGGGAACAAATGCACTGCTTAGCGGTAATAATGTGGCGAAGGCCACAAGTAGTGCCTTTAATCAATACATCTATCATGAAGATGCTGATGCATCCTTTGCCAATTTTAGTTCAGAGAAACCTTTTGTAACAACTCAGCGACATCTTTACCTGGATAACAGCAGCCCTTATCCTATGCAGGTAAGCGGTGATTTTACCCTTGGAAATGCAGGCAGTATCAGGGTCGATTCTGCTGTACTTATCGTAGGCGGGAATATCCTTACAAATGCCAGTTCTTTCATGCGCCTGTACAATACCGGGTCTATATCGGCTAACACTGCCACAGTCAATGGCATTGTTAATCTTTTTGGCGGCTCGATTACTGCCGGAACTGCCACAGTAAACGGGGGCATGGTCATGACTGACAATGGTGAAGTAATCCTGACCGACCTGAACCTGGATGGAACGCTCAACATCAATAGCGGAAGTGTAAGGGTCCACAATAGCTTCAATCAGGCTACAGGCGGGCACCTGACCCTCAACGGAGGCTCTTTCATTATCGATAAACCTTATACCGGGAATATGTTTGGATTTTCCGGTATCACAGACCTGAATGGCGGCTTCTTTGAGATCAGCTATGAAGGCATACAGTTTGGTACCGGGGCAACGGTAAACTTCAATGGCGGTGATATGCGTATTGGAGGCCATTTCAGGGCAGTGAACGCAAATTCCTTCCAGCCTGATTCCGGAACCGTGGAGCTGATAAATACCATCGGCACCAACATTGAAGTGAATAATGGAAATTATTTTCATCATCTGCTCATCAATAAAAATACCGGGGCTAATCCTTGTTTACTCATATATCCGGCCATAATTCAGGGTGATCTGAGCTTACAATCAGGCGAACTGGGTACCATGAATAATGCCCTCAATATTGGCGGTGACCTGCTGATCTCTCCGAACGGGAGGTTGAGCCCGGGTTCCGGCGAAGTATATGTTGGCGGTGACTGGACGAACAACAGGGGAACTACCGGTTTTATTGAAGCCACCTCTTCTGTTTGGTTTACATCTTCACAGCCTGCGACAGTCAGCTCAGAAACTTTCTACAAGCTGGATATAGATAAAAACCTGGCTTCAGGGCAATACCTTTCGATGACATCGGGAGCTGTCATCAATGTTTTGGATAAATTTACACTGAATGACGGGGTCCTTTTGATGAGCAATAATTCCATAATAACTATTAATGGGGACCTTCATATAAAAAACGGTGCTGGACTGAATGCAAATTCAGCTGCAACAGGGACGACAATCAACTGTTACGGCCACTTCTGGGATTACAATACTGTGACGGATGCAGACCATGGCTTTAGCTGCGGACAGTCAACAGTCAATTTCAAAGGGCTCAATGAGCAGGAACTAATTGCCCTGGCTGGCGCTACTTTTTATAAACTGAATCTTCAGAAACCCAGTGATGCCCTTGTGACTTATAACAATGTTACCGTGCTTAATGACCTGAACCTGCAAACAGGGGAATGGACTTATGGTATTACCGGCCTTACCCATGTATTTAAAAAAGACTTTAATTACCAGGCAGGTGCCAGCTGGTCGGATCATAAAAACACAGTTTCTTTTGAAGGCGATGATCAACAATTCATCAATAATACCAACGGAAATACACTGGAATTTGGTGAGATCCAGGTTGATCAGGAGAATGGGGCATGGAGTATGCTAAACATTGGCTCTGATATCATTTGCTCGGTAGCGGACTTCATCAGCGGTTTTATTTCCGTTTCAGATCGGGACTTCGATTGCTGGGAGCACTTTTCCGTCCTTGAAGATGCATATGTGCAAATTGGTTCGGGGTCAAGATTAAGGATTGGAGACGGAGGGGATATTGATGTAAACGGCGGGATATTGTTCATTGGAGGAGAACCGGAGAATCAATCGCTTGTAAGCCATATCACTTATGGCTATTTTGATTTTCTCGTCCATAATCAAGGTGAGCTTAGGTCTTTGCATACAGTTTATGAATACATGGGGACACGAGGGATAGAAATTGATGAAGATGGCTATCTGGATTACTTATGGCCTCTTTTAGGCTGCACTTTCAGAAATGGAGCATCATCGGGTTCCTTGCTGCTGATCAACAATTCCCAGGATGTGTATTTGCATGATGTGTATTTCCCTGAGAATACCTGGTCTGGTTCCTATAACGTTTCAAAGAATGTCAATTTTGGTAATGTTTACCTTCCGGATGCTGATGGTAGTTTTGCAGGGCCATTTTTTGAATATGACCCCAACAGCCGTATCCATTGGCCCTCCACCGGCATTTGGGATGGTGACGTATCAACCGAATGGCACAACGCGCAGAACTGGCGTTACGATTTTCAGTCGCCCGATGCAGCCACAGATGTAATCATCCCTTCCGGAAGACCCAATTATCCCATTTTCTCAGCCCGGGAAACTACTGTCAATTCCCTGAAAATGGAACCCAACACCTCGTTGACCATCAGTAAGGATAGTCTTTATGTTTCGACGTATACAGATATCCAGGGAATATTAAATATGCCAGCAGATTACACAGCATTGTTTACTGATAGTTTGATCTGGCAGGCCGGCTCTTCGGCCAGCCTGGCCAACAGGGCCACTATATATATTTCCGGAAGTATGTTTATCAGGAAAAGTTCAAATCTGGATATGGAATCAGGTGAAATCAAATATTATGGTGATGGAGAAAGCAGGCTGATATGTCATGACACCGCCCAAATCTTCAGCCTGTTGAACTATAAGAATGCCCCATACGGCCTCAGCCTGACTGGAGACACCCTGGCATTGCTCAATGTTAACGGTACATTCAGGAATGGTCCTGGTGCAACGCTTAAATGCCCGTCTTCACAAGATTGGGCCTTCAATGGCAATTTCAGAAATACTGATAACGGTCACTTCCGATGTGAAAATGGGAGTATCAGGCTTACAGGAAGCATTAATTCTACCTATTTTCGGCCTAACTATGGTGACTTCTTCCATGATCTTATTATTGAAACTACTACACCTGTTTATCTGAATAGCAGTTATACCGACACTCTCCGTATTTATGGCGATTTGATTTTCAATTCCGGTCCGGGGATAGTAGCTAACGCCTTCAGGATCCTTACTCCCGGAAGCTGGATTAACAATTCAGGAGTCGGCGCTTTCTCAGCAGGTAGCAGCAGGGTAATTTTTTCAGGTACGGGATTAACGCAGATGATTACGGGAAATACTACTTTCTATGATGTTGAAGCAGGGGCCGGCAATACCGGAAGCCTTTCCGTATATGGAAACAATTCCGTCAGCAATTTGCTCCTGATCAGCTACCCGGTTTATGTTAACGGCGACCTCAATGCATCGGTGGTAAACATTGATGACAGCGGTCCTGAAATTCACCTGATGAATGAGGGCTTTATGCAAATTGGGACATTGATACAGGGCGGGCTGGTGCAGTGCCATGGAGGGACACTGAATGTGACCGACCTGAATGAGAATTTCGTGATCGGAAATTATATCATTGATGATGGACTGGTGATCCTGAACCAGGCAGAAGATTACAGCACTCACGATCTTTATGGAAATATCACGATAAACGGCGGGGAACTGCGATTCACCGGGGGTAGCAGTAGCAGTTTATGGCCCGGGACCCTGGGCGGAGGTGCTGTTAACCTTAACATGAGCGGGGGACTGTTCAACCTTCAGAATCATTGGGTGGAAATTACCTCTAATGCCTTTTCGGAAAATATCAGCGCAGGGACAATAAGACTTAGGGATTCTTTCCTGGTCGACAATGGAGTAAGTTCCTTCAATCCTTCAGGAGGCACTGTAGAACTGGTACCGGAGAATGACAGCGGAATCAGATTGCCAGGGCCTGATTGCTGGTTCTGGGATCTGCATATCAATAACGGAAATGATGGCGGTATGACTTATCCTTTAAGCAATATAAAAGTTAAACACGAACTCAGAGTGATCAGCGGAACTTTTAATATGGATGGATACGAGATCAATGTGGGGCCCTGAGGGGAAAATGATTTATCCTATAAAAATAAAAATCCCCTTACCAGTATAGATCAGCTTGTCATATGCAAATGCTTTAATATCTTTACAAAAAATTCCGATAAATCTAAACTAATAACAAGGAAAATTATGAAGAAAGTATTTTATTTTATTCTGCTGGTAGCATTTATGCTAAGTGTAGCCGGGTGCAAGAAGAAAGATGCCACCAAAACCAAGATGGATCTGATTACGGCCCATTCCTGGGTCACTACCGCTGTGACAATTGATCCCAGTATGCCAATTGTAGATAATGGTAATATTATAGGATATATTACTGACCTTTGGGCTCAGACTCCGGATTGTCTGAAAGATGATTTCCGCACCTATAAATCAGATTTAACAGTTGTTTCGGACGAAGGCGCCAATAAATGCAATCCTTCAGACCCTCAGAACACTACAGGTACCTGGCTCTTTAACTCGGATCAGACTATAGTGACCGAAACCATAGACGGCTCAACAACCAGCTATGATATATTGCAGCTCGATGACAATACATATATAGTGAAAGTGATTGAGAATATTGGCGGCACTAATTATACCCTCACAGTGACGAACGTTCCTAAATAAGAGGAAACAGATTAACTTCTGATAAACCGAAACAGGTTTGCCGGGTAAACAATACCGGGCAGACCTGTTTTTTTGTTTAATTATAAGTGATGAGAGCCCAATGCCGGATGAACTTTCATATTACCAATTAAATCAATAATTTACACACATTTTCACTTTTATTCAGCCCAAAAATTTAGTATCTTGTAGGACTCTTTGCCAAACCAAATTGTACCGAATTCTAATCATCGACGACGAGCACGCTGTCCGCAGCGTAACCGGGGGCATCATCTCTAAATATGTGCCCGGAACTGAGATAGTGGGAGAAGCTGAAAGTGTTTCCTCAGGCTTAAAGGCCATCCATGAACTAAACCCTGATATTGTCCTGCTGGATATCCGGATGTCTGACGGTACAGGCTTCGAACTGCTGAACAAACTGGATCATATCAGCTTCAAGGTCATCTTTATCACAGCATATGAAGAATATGCAGTCCAGGCTTTCAAATATTCCGCCATTGATTATATCCTGAAACCCATAGACCCGGAAGAACTGATAATTGCTTTGGCTAAAGGCAGGGAAATCTTGCAACAGGAAATGATACAACGCCTGAACATCCTTCATGAAAACCTTGACCCTGAAAACCATCTGAAGAAAATCCTTGTAAAGACATCCAATAATATTTACCTGGTGAAAACCGACGAACTTGTATGCTGCGAATCCGATCAGTCGTACAGCCGTATCCATCTTGTTGACGGGAAGATGATCATGGTCTCCCGCTCTCTTAAGGATTTTGAAGATATGCTCCATCCGGCCGGCTTTTTCAGGATACATAAATCATATCTGATAAATCTGCAACTTATCGACCATTTTGAGAAAGCCGACGGTGGTTTTGTGGTTATGTGCAATGGTATGAAGGTCCCTGTTGCATCCCGGAAAAGGGATCAATTCCTGCAGGTCCTGGAAAATACTGGATAGCATCACATCAAACCCAAAACATGAAAACAAAATATTCAAGCCTGTTATTATTCCTTCTACTTCCGGTCCTGCTCCCGGCTCAAATGTTTTATGTCCTGGATAAAACAAAAATTGACAGCCTGGAGAATATCCTCGGAACTACTTGGGGAAACAACCATGTAGATATATTAAATGCGCTCTCGACTTTATATTTTCGCTATGATCTAAATAAATCCCTGGCCTATGCCAATATTGCACTGGATTCTTCAGATTTAATGGCCTATGAGGATGGTAAGTCTTTTGCCCTTTCCAATATTGGCCTGTATAATTTTATGAAGGAAGATTTTATTTCAGCCTTAAAATACCAGCACCTGGCACTGGAAGAATGCACTGATCCCCTCATCCGCGTCATGATTCACGAGCGCTTGGGCTATACTTTCTATTTCTCTATGGCCGATGTCTCCAAAACCATTTCCAATTTCAGCGAGGTAATTGATATGTATGATCATATGGGTTTAAAGAACAAGGCCGCTTCATTTTTGATCCTTACAGGAGGCGGCGCACTCATTCTGAACGATTACGATGCTGCTGATAAATATCTTAGGCGTTACTTAAAATATACACACGAAATGCAGGTCCCCGACCTGGAAATGGAAATAGTATATTCCTTACTGGCTGATATTTACTTACATTATGGAGAGAAGGAAAAAGTACTTCCTTATTACCTGAAGGCACTGGAATACCTTCATGAGGATTTTGTTGAGGAAAGAGCCCTGAATGCAAATATCTATCTTAAAATGGCTAGGTTTTATAACCTGGAAGGCAGTTGGGACAGGGCCATGTTTTATATAGATAAATCCGTGGAAGAAAGTAAGGAGATTTATTATACTTTGGGTTTGATGAAGGCAAGTATAGAATTGGCGGATATTTATAAAACTAAGGGGGATTTTAATCGGGCAATTATTTTGTTCAGGGAAGCGCTTGGATACGGATCAAAAATAGACCTGAGCGGTGAGCTCTTTCATAATCCTGATTTTAACAATTATATAGATGTGAGCGTTGAAACCTGGCTACCCACTCCGGGGGTTTTTAAACGTATGCTCGGTAAATCGGGTTGCCTTTATGCTTTCACTAATTTATCAGGGATATACCGGGAAATGGGAGATTACAAAAGCGCCCTTGATGCGAATATTTCGGCCAATGAAATCAGCGCTTTCTTCAATGAACTTCAGGCAAACAAGGAACTGACAGGTTTGCAGGCAGAATTTGATGCCCGGCGGAATACCCAGGAAATCCTCCTCCTTAAAAAAGACCAGGAACTGAATGAGATCAGGATAAGGCAGGGCCAGATACTTACCATTGGTATAGGCGGCCTGGCATTGCTGCTGATCATGCTGAGCATCCTGTACCTCCGGCAGAAAAGATTGCAATATAACCAGGAAAGTATACTGCTGGAGCGGAAACTGCTGCGCTCCCAGATGAACCCCCACTTCATCTTCAATGCCCTGACCAATATACAGGATTCTATTTTTAAGAATGATGCGGCAAAGGCTTCCCGTTACCTTACCCATTTCTCGCGACTGATGCGCTCTACCCTGGAATCCACCCGGGAGGAATTGCTACCCCTTCAGACGGAGGTCAACCTTATCCGCGATTATCTTGAATTGCAGAAGCTAAGACAGTCCTATAAATTCGATTTCGAGATAAGGGTCGATGATGATCTGGATCCTGACATCCTCCTGATCCCCCCTATGCTGGCCCAGCCTTTCATAGAAAATGCAGTGGAACATGGTATCCGCCATATTGAAAGACAGGGGCATATTTATGTGCAATTCAGCCGGAATAAATCGAACCTTCATTTCCTGGTCGAGGATAACGGCATTGGAAGGACCGCAGCAGCTGAAATAACTTCGGCAGGCAGCAAACTGCACCGTTCCATGTCATCCCAGATCACCATGGAAAGGCTACAGGCCATAAACCGCAAAGCCCGCCGTAAGAATACCCTGAAGATCACCGACCTGTATGATGATGAAGGCAAAGCTGCCGGAACAAGGGTGGAGTTTGAGATACCGATTACTGCGTGATAAAACTGTTCCAGTCGTCAGTCGTCGCAGTCAGCAGTCGGCGTCGCAGCAGTCGGCAGTCGGCAGTCAGCAGTCATTCTTCAATATTCAACCCCCGGCCCCGGGGGAATTGTCGATTCGGCATTGTCGGTTGTCGATTGTCGATGTAATGTCCGATTTCCCATTTAATTCGACATTTCGACATTTCGTGCAATCGCTACATCGCTACATCTATCCTTCCTCCCCTTCACCCGTTTGGGGGAAGGGGCCGGGGGATGGGGGCGGAGAGTGGGAATTGTCGATTCGGCATTGTCGGTTGTCGATTGTCGATGTAATGTCCGATTTCCCATTTAATTCGACATTTCGACATTTCGTGCAATCGCTACATCGCTACATCTATCCTTCCTCCCCTTCACCCGTTTGGGGGAAGGGGCCGGGGGATGGGGGCGGGAAGTGGGAATTGTCGATTCGGCATTGTCGGTTGTCGATTGTTGATGTAATGTCCGATTTCCCATTTAATTCGACATTTCGACATTTCGTGCAATCGCTACATCGCTACATCTATCCTTCCTCCCCTTCACCCGTTTGGGTGAAGGGGCCGGGGGATGGGGGCGGGAAGTGGGAATTGTCGATTCGGCATTGTCGGTTGTCGATTGTCGATGTAATGTCCGATTTCCCATTTAATTCGACATTTCGACATTTCGTGCAATCGCTACATCGCTACATCTATCCTTCCTCCCCTTCACCCGTTTGGGGGAAGGGGCCGGGGGATGGGGGCGGGAAGTGGGAATTGTCGATTCGGCATTGTCGGTTGTCGATTTGTCTCTCCGAATCATTACAACTGTGTCAATTATTGTTGCCCGTAGGGCATACAGGATTGTAGCAAGATGGGCCCCACCCGAATTTTCATAACCCCGCAGGGGTGGGGAGAGAGAATGACGTAACGATGTAACGATTGCACGATATTCGATATACGAAGTAAAATCCCAAATCACAATAAATCAATATGGAAGGTGAATTTCCCGACTAACGACTAAATCGACCAACGACTAACGACTAACGACTAACGACTAACGACCAACGACTAACGACTAACGACCGACGACTAACGACCAACGACTAACGACCAACGACTAATCAATGGGATTTTAAATTTCCATTCCAACGTTCATCCTCAAAACCCCCACGTTCAGCAACTTTTCCCCGGCGTTCGTGAATCTATCTCATACCTGGCCTTTTCAATCCCTAACTTTAAATTAAACCAGTGCCGCCTTTTTATAAATATCCTTCCGAAGATATAAGACGGGGCTAAAAATCAAGTCTTTTGAAAAAACAATTTCCTTTGCAAATCAGATCGATGGCCATCGTCTTAATGGCTGTCAGTTCAGTATTTCTTATCAACCTGCAGGTTCATTCGCAGCCTGCCGACGGTACTTCCTGGTACCTCTCATTCCAGGGTGATATGTCAGAACATGAAGGTTTTGCTGCATGGAACGCAGATGGAAGCGGTCCTGAACCCTTTGGTTTAGGGCATATTCCGCCTCATCCCAATTACCCAAATTATTATTACTATGCCGCCTCGGCGGATTATGGTGACATTGACTCAGACCTGGAGGGAGAGGAATTGAGACTGGTCGGGCAAATAACTTATTCCAACGTCATTATCTTAGGTAGCGGTCGTGACGGTGACTTCTACAATGTCAGCTTTTACCTTGAAAAAGGCTTCCCCGAACTGCCTTACCAGGGACTGGCTTCCGACCATGAAGGAGGGGTCGGCTGGCAGGCCGACGGCAGCGGGCCGGAACCTGAGGGCTATGGCCATATAGCGCCTGGCTTTACCGCCGTCCCTTATTATGCCTCCTCCCGCGATTACGATAATATAGATCTGGACCCGGAATTCTGCCTCCCGGAGGAATATAATTTTTACCTGAACTTTTACTCTCCCTGTTTTATGGCGGGGATGAACGGGACTCATATCGGCGCTTACGGATCTTGTATTACCGCAATTCCCGAATCAGCCCCTGGTGAAAATGCCTTTTCAATTTATCCGAATCCATTATACGGTGAAACTGCAACACTGGATCTTCAAATGAAAAAAGAATCCATGGTGAATGTTTCGGTTTATAATTATTTAGGTCAGAAAGTGGGGGAATGGCTGAACGGTAATCTAAATGCCGGGGGGCACAGGATCGCAGTTAATACAGCATTATTAGCTCCCGGTACCTACTTCATCCGCCTGACGAACGGAAATGACAATTCATCTTTCAAGCTGGTTAAGATAAGATAAAGGCCAGACTGCTTATATAAATTAAAGCCCCTTTCCATAAAGGGAAGGGGGCTTTTTTGGGGAAAATAAATAGAAGCGCTATGTTGCACAGCGAAGAACATACCATCAACTTTGAGATTGGTGCGGGCATGCTGTTTGCCATCGGAATGATAGGCATGGGAATGCACGAGCTGGCCGGCACCCTGGTGATCCTGGCCGCAAGCCTGGCACTGCTTATAATCTATACCCGGAATCTTTTTGCAATTCCAACCGTAGAGGGAAAGGGGAAAATTTCCCGGCATATTGTATGGATAAACTACTCCACCCTGACGCTGTCATTGTTCATCCTTGGCTTTCTGATACTTTCGGAATGGGCAAAGACATTCTTGCTTGGCAGCGGACTTGCCATCCTCTCAGGCCTCACCGTCTTCGACCTGCTCTTGTTTCGTAAAAAGTACTTCTGCCTGCAGATAAGCCATTGCCTGGTCCGGAATATTTTGCTTGGCCTGCTGATGGTGCTGTTCTATTTGTTCCTTTGAAATGAGGTCTTCAGTCTTCAGTCTTCAGTCTTCAGTCAGCAGTCAGCAGTCGGCAGTCAGCAGTCTCCTTTATTGTACATTGATAAATGTTCAATGTTCAATGCTCAATGTTCAATGCTTCTGGACTTTCCCTCTAAATTCATTTAACTTTGTAAACATTATTGCCAGACCTCGAGATACTTAGCTTACTAAAATCACTTAAAACCTGAAGATCATGAAAAATCTGTTTTCTCTGCTGGCAATTATCTTAGTCTATTCCATCACTATCCTGGCCCAGGTTTCCGTCAATACCGACGGGAGTCCTGCCGATTCCTCCGCCATGCTCGATGTAAAATCCTCTAACAGGGGTTTTCTGCCGCCTCGGGTCGCCCTGGATTCTCTGAATGATACATTAACGATTTCAAGGCCTGCCACCGGACTGCTGATCTATAACACTTCCGTTGCAGGCACATCGCCCAATGATGTCACTACCGGCTATTATTATTTCGACAGTACAAGCTGGGTGCTTGTAGCCCGTAAGTTCGAGATCGGGCAGACTTACCAGGGGGGCATTATCTTCTATCTGGACGCCAGTGGGCAGCACGGACTGATAGCCGCCCCGGCTGATCTGGGCTATACCATACAGTGGACCAACGGCTTTTACATCATCACCGATGCAGTGAGGGATTCACTTTACGGGGGTAAGGCCAATACCGAAAGGATCATCATCAAACAAGGCGCTGCAGGTGGTGCCGCCGCGCTTTGTGCCGATTACCACGGCGGAGGCTTCGGAGATTGGTACCTGCCTTCCAAATACGAGCTGGACCTGATGTACCATAATCTCAAGCTGGACGGGATTGGAGGCTTTTCCGACGAGTTTTACTGGAGTTCCAGCGAGGAGAGCGACACCAACGCCTGGCTGCAGTATTTCCTGAACGGGAACCAGTATGCCTTCGACAAGACAAATTATTTGAGTGTCAGGGCCGTGAGGACGTTTTGATGGAGTGAGTCGTGAGTAGTGAATCGTGAGACGTGAGTAGTGAGTAGTGAAATGAAAGGTATAGTTGATTTACTACCTGACTAAAAAATTATCTATGTGCATTCCGCTGGCAGATCCCGGCATGCGCCGGGATGACGATCATCAGGTTAGTTAAGAAAAAGCGGCGCGGCACCCCGCATAAAATTCACAAGGTGTGCCGCGCCGCTTTTCATTATATCCAAATCAAGCGTCATCCTGATGCATATCAGGATCTGCCAGCGGAATGCAGAGAAGAGATCAAACTTTCGATGTAGCGATATCACGAAATGTCGATATCACGAAGTAAAGTAAGAAGTTCCATTTAATTCGACATTTCGACATTTCGAAAATTCGATATTTCATTTAAAGTACAGTTGCTCTGACAAATGAATTAATATTCTATAATTCATCGTATTAATAAATAGCACTTCAAAAAGAATCATTCTATATTAGACTAATTGTTAAAATTTCCCTTTCAAAATTTATGATAAATTAAAATGCTTTGATAAATTAGTGGTCTAAACCAGTCTTATTAACCAAACAAAAGCCAAAAAAATGAAACGAAAAATCATAATTTTTTTAAGCTTTATTTTATGCAATTCTTTAATTTTTGGACAGGATATAATTAAAAAGAAATCACTGGAAGAGATTAAGTGTAAGGTTATCGAAGTCACCCCTGATCTTGTAAAGTATAAGAAATACAATGATTTGGACGGTCCGGTTTATGAGCTGCCCTTTTCGGAGGTTTTTGTAATCAGATATGAAAACAGGAAAAATGAATTATTGAATAATGCTGACAGTACGCGGACAGGTGAAAATCCGCCACTTCTAAGTTTTACCAATGGCTTTTTTGGTCCGGTTATACTGGAAGGCAAGCGCAGGCTCAGTGGTTCAGAAGTAAGGCAAATTTATTCGAATCATCCCGGCGCATTGAAGAAATATAATTCAGGAACTACCCGGGCGATTATCGGAAATTTGATCGGGGTGCCCTGTGCTTTTGTATTCGGCTGGCAATTAGGAACCAGCGTAGCTGGTGGAGACGCTAATAGTTCTGTGTTTGCCATAAGCGGGATTGGCTTTGTGGGTGGAATGATCCTTGCCATGACCGGTGATGTTGCCATAAAGAAATCGGTGGATATTTATAACAGCGAGGTTCAAACCCCTTTGGCCCACCTTGATTTTGGAATAACCCAAAATGGAATCGGATTGTGCCTGAGGTTTTAGATAAGATGCTGGAAGGCTTATAATAAGTTGTGATTTTTATGAAAAACTATTACATCACATGAAAAATAATTATTATTACCAGTAATTTGTGAAATATCATTACAAGCATTGGTTGCATCTGTTTAACATTTATAGCAACAGGATGATCCCCGATCACAAAAGTCCCTTATAAGCAATCCGGACCTTCTCAATGACCGGTCCTGTGAGTAATGAGTAAACCGATCGAGCTACTTCACTTTATAACTAACCAACTCCCACTCTACACTCTACACTCTACACTCTACACTTTTTCTGTCTACCTTTATCCAAACCAATTCCATTAGCCATGAAAAAAATTACTATCCTCATCCTGTCCCTTTTTGCAGGGTGCATAATAATGCAGGCGCAGGACCTTCAGCCCCGGCCCATAAAGCCGGCCTTGCTCGTCATAGACGTGCAGAACCAGTTCATTCCCATGGTCGAACAGCGCGAAAAAGACATAGCCTTTTCCTCGATCAACAGTTATATCGATTATTTCCGGAAGATGGGCTTCCCGGTGATCCGCATCTACCATACCGACAAGGACTGGGGGCCGGTCCCCGGGAGCAAGGAATTCGCCTTCGACGAGGATATAAAGGTCCTGGATTCCGATCCCCAGGTCATCAAAACTTACCCCGATGCTTTCAATAAAACCAATCTCGACAGTCTCCTGAAGGCCATGGACTGCAATACCTTATTTCTGACCGGCCTCAGTTCCGTGGGATGTGTCCTGGCTACCTGGTTCGGCGCCAAGGACTACGACTACAAGGCCTTCCTTTTAAAATATGCCATTATGAGCCACAGCACCCAGTACACCCGGCAGGTCGAAGACATGTTCGAAGCCCTGGGATGGGACGCGGTGGATGTGATGGTTGGAGCGGCGGAAAAGTAAGGCTGGCGTTGGTCTCTCTGTGTGAGAAGTAATTAGTAGGAAGTAGTTAGTAGGAAGTATTTCAGTCGTCAGTCTTCTGTCTTCATTTTTCTTCCTACTTCTTACTAATTTCTAATTACTTGTATCATGTCGAAAATAAAAGAGGTAAGAATCAGAGATGGTGGTTTAAAAATCAAACTAAGGAAACATCCATTCTATGCTTTTCCCAGCTTTGACATTCAATGTAGTTTGCCTAACGGTCGGATAGAGTACATATCCGCTTTTTTGCTCAGCTTTTATAACATGTTCCCCGGAAACCAGGTCATATTCAACAAAGCTATGACCGTTCACAGTAGTCTTAAAACTACCGTCGATATACAGTAAGTAAGGATTATCCGACGTGCATGTAAACCTCACATTACCATAGATTGACTCATAGGTTGGCAGCCCCGAACCTGGATCAGTGCTTTCATCTTTTTTACAAGAGCTGAAAAGCATTACACCTAATAAAAACAGAATGATTAATGAAATGTTTTTTACTCGCATTAGATTTGGTTTTTGGTTAATAATAAGAATTAAAATCTGCAGCAATTTAGGGAAGAAATTTTTAATAACAAGGTTTTTTTTAGCTCAAACCGGCGATTGAAAAGGTTTTTAGATATTAATGACTGGCTATCAGGTTAAATGAATTTTAAGACTTAATAGTTAAAATAGTGTTTTGAATTATTTCATTTACTTTAACTCTAATTCACTTTTCCACCTTTTCACCTTTTCACTTTTTCACTTTTTCACTTGTTCCCAATCCGTAAAATAATTAGTCTTTGAATAAAAAGTTAGAAGAGAGTGAAAAACATACATCCTAATTCCCTACATTTGACTTTCCCAAGTCTGAAGCCGATTGAACAAATGAAAATTTCTGAGGTAACATTGTTTTTGAGCGAATAGCTTTTTGAAAGTTAGATCGCTTGTGGTATTTGGGGAAATAATAGACTTTTAAATTTTTTACGAATGGAATGTCATTAATAGGTGCGTTTATATAATAGTTATGTGTAATTATACCTAATCACATTGTCAGAATAAGCTGAATATAGACTTTAAATAGAAGTAGGCATATTATTTTAAAAACATTTTTTATGGGACTTTATAAAATTACTGCTAAAAAGACTGGGTCTTGGAGTGGTGGAGTTAAAATTGAAAAAGGAATGAGTGTTGAGATTATTGACAATAATAACCCATTAGGTTATACAAAGGGTCAAGATAAAGTTAGAGATGCATTTAAAAGTAAATATGGTGTTGATTTAAAACAATTTACCACAAATTCATACTTTGATTCAGAAAAAATCAATTAGTTATAAATATGGTAATATTATCAGTATCAAACCCTTAACATTTTGTTTAAATGAATAAACCAAATATATTCAATTATGCAACATCAGAGCTGTCCCAAGACGCTTTTATTACATGGTTATTTCATTGGGCTGGTATTGAATATGTAGATACAGATCAAGATATTTACAATTGTGCTTCCCATTTTGTTAGATCATTAATTGGTGAAAGTCAAAATTACGAAATCAGAAACATTGAAGCAGGCCGCCAATGGAAAAATATAGATATTTGGGCAAAAGTAAATGACGATTATTTTATAGCCATTGAAGATAAAAAAGGAACAAAAGAACACTCCAACCAACTTAAAAGATATGCTGAAATAGTAAAACATCATTTTAAAGAATCTAAGATGAAAATTATTTTAGTTTATTTTAAAATGGAGGAACAGGGTAAGTATTCAGTTATCGAAGAAGCGGGATATGTTTCTTTTTCGAGAGACAGAATGTTATCAATACTTAGACCATATTTTTTAAAAACAAAAAATAATCATGGGAACGATATCATTTTGGACTATTATACTCACCTTGTAGAATTGGATGACAAGATAAATAGTTTCAAAACATTACCTATTGACCAATGGAACTGGTATTCATGGAAAGGTTTTTTCTCAACTCTACAAAAAAATATTATTGGAAATTGGGACTATGTTCCAAATGCCTCAGGGGGCTTTCTTGGATTCTGGTGGAATTGGAACCATAAAAAATTAGGTGATGAGGAGTTTGATTTTTATCTGCAGCTAGAATACAACAAATTAGTTTTTAAGCTCGAAGCTTACAAACCAGAGAATCGTAAAGTATTGCGTGATTATTATAGAAGTAAACTCTATCCCAAAGCAAAAGAAATGGACATATCATTACATCAATTTGGTAGAATTGGACGATGGATGGGGGTTGCAAGGTTGAACAATGATTATCGTCAAGTTAATTCTCATGGACAAATTGACCTAAATGCGACAATTAAGTACTTAAATGAAATTGAAAAACTAATATCAGAGACCCAGAAAACTATGTTGGAAGAATAACAGCCCATAACAATGCAATCCCCAGTAAATATACCTATACTTTGGTTTGAAAAAGATATATTTTCTTATTAATG
>CAWBCI010000039.1:0-14408 GCA_963787195.1 uncultured Bacteroidales bacterium | reverse complement strand
TTTGAAGTGCGTTTGCTTCAACCCCACCGGAGAGAACTTTTCCAGATGCCGGGGAGACAGTATTGTAAGCCCGGGCAAGACGAGTAATAGAATCAAGCAATATCACCACATCATGACCACATTCAACCAGGCGTTTGGCTTTTTCCAGGACTATATTGGCAATTTTAACATGCCTTTCAGCGGGTTCGTCGAAAGTTGAAGAGATGACTTCAGCCCTTGTAGAGCGTTCCATATCAGTTACTTCCTCCGGTCTCTCATCAATAAGCAGGACGATCAGATAGGCTTCCGGGTGATTGTAAGCAATTGCATTGGCAATCTCTTTCAGCAGCACTGTTTTTCCCGTTTTAGGCTGAGCAACGATAAGTCCCCTCTGGCCTTTACCAATGGGAGCAAACATATCGATCACCCGGGTTGATATATCCGCATCAGGGTAATCTGTAATCTTGAATTTTTTCTGTGGAAATAAGGGCGTAAGGTAATCGAAGGGGATTCTGTCACGGACTTCTTCAGGTATCCGGCCATTGATAAGTTCCACCTTGATCAGCGGAAAATACTTTTCTCCGTCTTTGGGAGGACGTATACTTCCTTTAAGGGTATCTCCGGTTTTCAGGCCAAAAAGTTTGATCTGGGACTGGGAGACATATATATCGTCAGGGGAATTCAGATAATTGTAATCGGAAGAACGCAGGAAGCCATATCCATCAGGCATGATTTCCAGGACACCTTCCGAAGTTATAAAACCTTCATATTCAAATGTGTATTCTTCTTTTCTTTTACTACCCAAACGGCCACGTGTAAAGACCTCTCTCTGGGGAGGCTGAATCACATCTTTTTCTACGTGTTCATCCGAAACGCTTACAGGCTTTTCCACAAGCGGTGTAGTCTTTTCTTCTTTTTCTATTTCCGGCTCCAGATTCAATGGAGGATCATCTTCCTCTGTTCCAAGCGCAAGTAAAACATCTTCTTCTTTCGGGTTCGAAGTTGCAAGTGGTAACTTTTCTTCGGGCTTTTTATCAGCAGCTTTAATTACTTCGATAGTTTTTCTCTTTCTGCCACGTCGTGATTTCTTCAGGTCAATGTTTTCTTTATTATCTTTTGCTTTGATAATTTCAATAGGTTTTTCCCTGACCTTATCCTTTTCTGGTATGAGGGCCTGGTAATCCAGTATCTTATATATCAGATCCTGTTTTAACAGTTTTTCGAACTTGGGAATTTTTAATTCTTTGGCAATATCGCGTAGCTCATTGACTAACTTGCCATTCAATTCAATAATGTCGTACATTTTAATTTTTTATGACTGAATAAATTTTTTGAATAGGAAAAATAGATAGAAATAATGGAAATTAATGAACCAGTACTGTGCAAACTCTCGCTTTATCCTTTAATATGGTTTTGTTGAGAAAATTTCCTGATAATCTCGGGAAAAGAGACTGCAAAGATAAAAAAATAAAATGAAATGCAAATCTTTTTTAAACGAGATTTTGCTTATTATTCATTTATTCTAAAAAATAAATTGATTCCTTTAGCTGATTATCAGATTTTAATCTTCATAATCTGAAACCGGGTTGCATGTGCACACCAGGTTCCTATCGCCAAAAGCATCATCAATTTTTGTAACAGGTGGAAAATATTTATCAATTTCCATTTCCTTCATGGGGAAAGCAGCTTGCTCTCTGGTATAAGGATAAGTCCATTCTCCTTTGATCAGCATACCGGAAGTATGCGGAGCATTTTTAATGATATTATTATGTTTATCGGCCCGGCCTTCTTCAATATTCCGGATTTCTTCCCTTATACTTATCATCGCATCACAAAAACGATCCAGCTCATAAAGTGATTCACTTTCAGTTGGTTCAACCATGAGAGTGCCATGTACCGGGAAAGCTACAGTTGGAGCATGAAAACCATAATCCATCAAACGTTTTGCTATATCAACCGGAGTTATACCGGCGCTTTTATGAAATTCATTACAGTCGAGGATCATTTCATGAGCGACCCGTCCTTTGCTGCCTGAATAAAGTATGCTGTAATGGTCCTTCAGCCGGGCCATGATATAATTTGCATTTAAGATAGCATAAGCGGTTGCTTCCCTAAGTCCTTTTCTGCCAAGCAATTTTATATATCCGTAAGAAATAGGAAGTATGAGAGCGCTTCCGTATGGTGCTGCAGAAACAGCTGTAATCGCCTGTTCTCCACCTGTCTGGATAAGCGGATGTGAAGGTAAGAATGCAACCAGGTGGGCTGCGACCCCAATTGGTCCAACGCCCGGTCCTCCACCTCCATGAGGTATAGCAAAGGTCTTATGAAGATTCAGATGACAAACATCGGCTCCAATATAAGCCGGGTTGGTATAGCCAACCTGCGCATTCATGTTTGCCCCGTCCATATAAACCTGTCCGCCAAACTGGTGAATAATATCTATAATCTCCCTTATATTTTCTTCGAATACGCCATGGGTGGAAGGGTAGGTGATCATTGCGGCGGCTAACTTGTCTTTGTGAGTCTCTGCCTTGGCTCTGAGATCTTCTGTGTCAATATTCCCCATCGAATCGGTCTTCACCACAACGACTTCCATACCTGCCATAACTGAGCTGGCAGGGTTTGTCCCATGTGCGGAAGCTGGAATCAGACATATGTTCCGGTGACCTTCCCCACGACTCAGGTGATATTGACGGATCACCAGCAAACCTGAATATTCTCCGGAAGCTCCCGAATTTGGCTGGAATGATACTGCATCAAATCCCGTAATTTCACATAAGTCCTTTTCGAGATCCCTGATAAGCTCCATATAACCGCTTACCTGGTCTGCCGGTACAAAGGGGTGTATGGAGTTGAATTCAGGCCAGCTAAGCGAAAAAAGCTCGGCTGCAGCATTTAGCTTCATGGTACATGAACCTAGTGGTATCATGGTCCGGTTCAAAGCCAGGTCACGGTTTTCAAGGCGTTTCAGATAGCGCATCATTTCTGTTTCGGAGTGGTACTTGTTGAAACAGGGAGCGTTCATAAAACTGCTGGTACGGACCAAATTATCGGGAATGCTATTTTTATAGTCACTGGTAGATTTTATTCTGATGAAGTGCTTTCCTGCCGCAGCTGCAAACACTTCCAGGATATCATTTATATCTTCAAGAGATGTGGTTTCATCCAGACTGATACCGATGTTATTGTCCCCGATATAACGGAAATTGATGCCTTTGTTGATAGCATGGTTACGGATATCAGCAGGATGTACAGACTCAGGTAATTCTACGCGCAAAGTGTCGAAAAAGAACTTATTAACCTGGCGGTATCCCAGTTTCAGAAGTTCCACTGCAAGTTCATTGGTATGCAGGTGGATATCTACCGCGATGGCCCTTATTCCTTCGGCACCATGGTAAACGCCATACATTCCGGCCATTATGGCCAAGAGGGCCTGTGCCGTACAAATATTGGAAGTAGCTTTTTCTCTTTTGATATGTTGCTCCCTGGTTTGCAAAGCCATTCTCAGGGCTGGGTTTCCTTTTGCATCTTTGGATATCCCAATAATTCTGCCCGGAATATTTCTTTTATAATCTTCTTTCGTTGCAAAAAAACCTGCATGAGGACCGCCAAAACCCATGGGAACGCCAAAACGCTGGCTTGACCCGACAACTGCATCAGCTCCCCATTCTCCCGGAGGACTGAGTAAAACCAAGCTTAGCAAGTCGGCTGCGACTATAACAATGGCCTGGATTGCATGCATTTTTTCAACAAAATCACTGTTATCCCGAATGTTACCATATTGGTCAGGATATTGTATGAGGCCCCCGAAAAAGCTTTCGTCAAATTCCGCAGTCTGTTCATCTCCAACTACAAGTTCAATACCGAGGGGAATGGCTCTCGTATGCAGGACTGCAATAGTTTGAGGAAAGAGATCCTGAGAAACAAAGAAGCGATTTGCATCCCGCTTCACCATATCTCTCGGACGGGCATTATGGGCCATAATCATGGCTTCGGCCGCAGAAGTGGCTTCGTCTAAAAGAGAAGCATTGGCAAGTGGCAGACCGGTGAGATCCACTATCATTGTTTGGAAATTCAGCAGGGCTTCAAGTCGTCCCTGGGATATCTCGGCCTGGTAAGGAGTATAGGAAGTATACCAACCCGGATTCTCCAGGACATTACGTTGGATCACCCCTGGAAGGATAGTATTGTAATAACCCATCCCGATATAGGAGCGGAACATTTTATTTTTCTGCCCGAGTTCTTTTAATTTTCCCAGGTATTCATATTCATTCTGACCTTCCGGAAGATTGAGCTCTTTTTTTAGTCTTATTGAAGCTGGAATAGTTTCATTAATAAGCTCATCCACAGAGTTAATTCCGATTGCAGTGAGCATTTTACTGAGATCATTTTCCTCAGGCCCGTTATGGCGATGAATGAAATTGTTGGAAATCATTAACTTAATGTTTTAAAATGGTAGAATTTCAAGACCGCAAATGTAATAATCTTTGGAATATTAATAGTGCTGTAATTTGTTATTTGTTAAAAAAATAACAGAAAAGATACTGGGAGGAAAGTGATAAGGTGAAAAAGTGATATGGTGATATGGTGGAAAAGATTTTGATTACTACTTTGCTGACTGCTGACTGTAGACTGACGACTGGACCTGGAATTTCCCTACTTTTCGGGCCTAAGTACTTAGAAATAAGCACAAAAAAAGCACCCTCTACCAGGGTGCCTTTTAAATATATATTTCTGATTAGAATTATTGTTTGATCCGCATTTTATAGAATGAACGGTAGACGAATACCAGGGAGATGAGCAGGAAGCCTATTCCAAAATAAGGCGCAACCGCACGGAATTGTTCGGCAAGCGCTATTTCCATAGCCAACAGACCAAATAAAGTGGTGAATTTAATGATGGGATTGAGGGCTACTGAACTGGTGTCTTTAAAAGGATCTCCAACCGTATCTCCAATAATGGTTGCATCGTGCAGTGGCGTTCCTTTTTGTTTCAGGTCGACTTCCACAACTTTCTTGGCATTATCCCAGGCACCTCCGGCATTTGCCATGAAAATGGCCTGGAAAAGTCCGAAAACAGCAATCGATATGAGGTAGCTGACAAAAAGTGCAACTGGTGCTGCGTATTTGATTTTCTCTACCATGGTACCGGAAGAATCGAAGTGCATTGGTGCTGCGATACAGGCAAAAGCGAGTGCGAAAAAGAAGACGGCAATGAAAATGTTGAACATCCCTTTTTGCGCATAAACCGTGCAGATCTGAACGACCTTTTTAGAAGTTTCAGAAGATGCTTTTTTCTCTGCATTCGGGTCCAGGTTAATATTCTTCTTGATGTATTCTACGGCCCGGTTGGCACCTGTAGTTACTGCCTGGATGGATGCGCCGGTAAACCAGTAGATTACAGCCCCTCCCAAAATAAAGCCAAGAATTGAATAAGGATTCAGCAGGTTTAGAATTTGTTCCGGTTCCACTCCAAGAGTGTGTTTTATCACCAGGATAAGGGAGAAGATCATAGTGGTTGCACCAACAACAGCTGTTCCGATAAGAACGGGTTTGGCTGTGGCTTTAAAGGTGTTTCCGGCACCGTCATTGGCTTCCAGGAAATATTTAGCTTTTTCAAAATCCGGTTTAAATCCGAAATCCCTTTCAATCTCCTTATCAACGTCGGGTATCTCTTCAATGAGTGAAAGTTCATATATAGACTGGGCATTATCGGTAACCGGTCCGTAACTGTCAACCGCTATCGTCACAGGGCCCATGCCAAGCATACCGAAAGCCACCAGGCCAAAAGCAAAAATAGCAGGATAAATCATAAAAAGATGCAGGTTATAGGTGCTGGCTATGTATGCAATAAACATCAGCACAAAGAAAACCAAGCCATTCCAGAATGCGCTGAAATTACCGGCAACCAGTCCCGATAATATGGTCAGCGAAGCGCCTCCTTCTTTGGAATTTTCAACGATCTCTCTCACATGGGTTGATTTCGGACTGGTGAAGAGCTTCGTGAATTCGGGTATCAGGGCTGCTCCTAATGTTCCGCAACTGATGATGATTGAAAGGGTTATCCATATTTCATGTGGCAAGTCGCCGATCAGTAAATAACTTGCGATAAAAGTTACAAACATCGACAGGATGGAGGTGATCCATATCAGGCTTGTAAGCGGCTTTTCAAAATCAAGGTCATCCACATTTTTGTAACGTGCTTTGCTGATGGCTTGGTTCACCCAATAGGAAACGATAGAAGTGATGATCATCATGATGCGCATGACAAATATCCAGGTCAGTAATTGGGTCTGATGATGCAAATCAGTTACAGCCAATACTATAAAAGAGATTAATGCAACTCCGGTTACACCGTAGGTTTCAAAACCATCGGCGGTTGGACCAACAGAGTCACCGGCATTGTCACCAACGCAGTCGGCGATCACGCCAGGGTTACGGGGATCATCTTCGCCTATCTTGAAAACGACTTTCATCAGGTCGGAGCCTATGTCGGCGATTTTTGTAAAAATTCCACCGGCGATCCTGAGGGCAGAGGCTCCAAGAGATTCACCAATCGCAAAACCGATGAAACTGGCCCCGGCAAATTTTCCAGGAACGAAGATCAATATGATCAACATCATAATCAATTCCACGCAAATCAGGACTACCCCGATACTCATCCCTGCATATAGTGGAATGTTTGATAATTTAAGGGGTTTTCTTTCGAGGGAGGCAAAAGCCATTCGGGCATTGGCCAGGGTATTCATACGGATACCAAACCAGGCTACACTGTATGAACCAAGGATACCTAAAACCGTCCATCCAAGGATCATTAAAACGCCTCCGACGCCAAATCCTCCACTTGGATCCAGCGGGTCGTGTGAAAGGTAACCGAAATAAAATGCGACCGCCGCGCCGATGAATACAAACAGGATCATCAGAAAACGTCCCTGTTGTATCAGATAGGTTTTGCTGGTTTCATAAATGACCTGGGCCACATCCAGCATAGAACGGTGGGCCGGAAGTTTTTTTACCTTCAGAAACTGGTAAAGCCCGAAGAAAAATCCAAGGAAGGTGATAAGGAAGCCCCAGTAGAGTATGGTCTGCGACTTCATATCATCCGGGATTACCAGATCAGCTTCACTCGCAAAGCTCAGTGCCGGCAAAGCCAAAATTGACAACAACGTAAAAATTTTTTTCATATATCTCGTTTTTGATTAGTTGGTGCATGATGAGCATGGCAAAAGTAAAAAAGTATTTGAGAAAACAAAGCCTAAGTTTTCAACATACAAGGCTCATTTTTCAAATATTTAGTGCTATATTTCTGCCTTTTTTGTCTGCCTATTTATTAGATCATCAGCAAGGTTCATTGCAGCAGACTGTTTATAAAAACCTTAGGTAAATGGATAATATTTTTCAGCATTAAAAGAAAAAATGATACTTTTAGCACTCCAAAATGGGTTAAGAAATCAAAGTTTAGCTGAATGGACAAGATCAAGTTAGAAATCGTCGGTATGTCATACAGCCAGTCTCAAAGCGGCGCTTATGCACTCATATTAGGCGAAGAAGATGGGAAAAGAAGATTGCCTATAATTATTGGTGGTTTTGAAGCTCAGGCTATTGCAGTTGAATTAGAGAAAATGAAACCTTCGCGCCCTCTTACCCACGATCTGTTCAAGAACTTTGCCGATCATTATAATGTTTATATTAAAGAGGTTCTCATTGATCAATTTAAACATGGTGTTTTCCATGCGAAATTACTTTGTGTTCAAAATAACACCGAAAGTCTGATCGATTCAAGGACATCTGATGCCGTTGCCCTGGCTATCAGGTTTAATTGCCCGATTTATACCTATGAAAAGATCATGACCGAAGCCGGTATTCTTATGGATGAAAAGTCGGTGCTTGATGAGAAAGACAGCCCGGAGAATATTTCCGAAGAGGAAAATGAACTCGCAGAACTTAGCCTCCCAGATCTTGAAGAAATGCTTAAAAAAGCTGTGGAAGGGGAGGACTATGAAAAAGCATCCCTGATAAGAGATGAAATCAAACGAAGAAAAAGAAGATAAGATTTGCAGAATGACATCTTAAACCTGGAAGAGTCTCCCTGTTTACATTGAAAGCTCCTGCGGGTTTTTTTATTTAAAAGTATAAAACTGGACAAATGAACAAAAAATCCGTTTTTACCATTTTGGCTTTATCGCTTTTAGTCGCAATTCCCACCCTATGTTCCGCCCAGGCTGATTCGGTATCATCCTCCCCATTAGTGAATATCCATACGGGCTTTACCATGGAATCATTCCTTAGAGGTATGCTGGGCATGCTTGTACTGATTTTTATAGCATATATTTTAAGTAGTAACAGGAAAGCAATTCAATGGAAAGTCATTGGTATAGCATTAGTTGTTCAGATATTGATCGCTGTTGCTGTTTTGAAGATCCCTTTTGTTCAATATTTTTTCGAATTTGCAGGGAAGCTGTTTATTAAAATTCTGGATTCTTCCAATGCAGGCAGCGACTTCCTTTTCAAGTCATTTGTAACTAACTCGGTGGAAGTCGGATTATTGAATTTTGCCTTCAGGATACTCCCGACTATCATCTTTTTCTCTGCCCTCACCAGTGTTTTGTTTTATTACGGGATCATACAGAAGGTAGTATATGGCATGGCATGGTTCCTTACCAAAGCACTTAAAATTTCAGGAGCAGAAAGCCTGTCCGCCGCAAGTAATATCTTTCTGGGCCAAACAGAAGCACCATTGCTTATCAAGGAATATCTTAAGTAAGATGAATAAATCTGAAATTATGCTGGTAATGGTGGGAGGCATGGCTACAATTGCCGGAGGTGTGCTGGCCATCTATATTGGATTGCTTGGAGGAACTGACCCTTATGAAAAATTACTTTTTGCCAAACACCTGATCACTGCTTCAGTCATGGCTGCCCCAGGAGGCGTTATAGCTGCCAAGTTGCTGGTTCCTCAGACCGAACCTATCCTTAGCGAAATCGTTGTTACCCGGGATAAAATCGGATCCAATATCCTTGAAGCCATCAGTAACGGAACCGGGCAGGGTTTAAAACTTGCTGTAAACGTTGCTGCAATGCTGATCGTTTTCATTGCCTTTATTTACCTTATTAATTTTGTACTGATGAAGGTGGGCGCATGGACTAACCTGAATCAAAGCATAGTGAGTATCACTCATGGACAGTACAAAGACCTGAGCCTGCAATTTATCATGGGTTATACACTTGCACCTCTTATGTGGTTATTAGGAGTCAGCCCGAAAGATATAACTTTTGTAGGCCAGCTTTTCGGAGAGAAAATTATTCTGAATGAAATGGTTGCTTATATCAGCCTTAAGGACCTTATGCAATCCGGGGTGTTCAGTGATCAGAAATCTATCATAATGGCTACCTACATGCTCTGTGGCTTTGCTAATTTCTCCTCCGTCGGCATACAATTGGGAGGTATTGGGGCCCTGGCTCCAAACCAGCGCTCGACCCTTTCAAAACTCGGTTTTAAAGCCCTCATCGGAGGAGCACTCGCATCCCTGCTTTCAGCTACTATTGTCGGGATGATCATGGGATAATAATTCCTAAAACAATAATTTAGATGAAAACTGCTAAAACTCAGATTGCTAAAATTTTAACTCTGACATTTTTCTTCATTTTTGGTCTCTTGGCATGTACCAGTCAAAGTCCGGAAACGGAAACACTTGCTGCAAAGGCCCAAAGAATACACAATTCGGTACTCACAGTCGATTCCCATAATGATACCCCAATGTGGCTGAATCATCAGGGTTTCGACTTATCGGGTGAACATAGTGATACAACTGTCAGGAACCGTGTCGACCTGAAGAAAATGAAGGAAGGTGGCCTGGATGCTGCCTTTTTTGCCGTATTTATCGGACAGGGCGCACGTTCGGAAGAAGGAAACCGGAATGCAATTTCAAAAGCACATATGATATTCGATAGTATAGATGCTGCTGTAAACCGGTACCCCACTCTTGCCCGCCTTGCTTCTACACCCGATGATGCTTATAAAAATAAAAAAGACGGTGTAAAGAGTATTTATATAGGCATAGAAAATGGATATGCGATTGGAACGGATTTGAGCCTCATCCAGGAGTATTATAAGATGGGGGCCCGATATATTACACTATGCCATACGCGGAATAATGATATTTGTGATTCTTCAACCGATGAGAAAGGCCCTGAAAATAATGGTCTGAGTGATTTTGGTAAAGAAGTTGTAAAAGAAATGAATCGCCTGGGCATGATGGTCGACATATCCCATGTATCTGACAAAAGCTTTTTTGACGTGCTTGCTTTGTCTGAAGCCCCGGTTATTGCCTCACATTCCGATGCCAGGGCTATTTGCGACAACCCCAGGAATCTGACCGACAGCATGTTGGTCGCCCTTTCAAAAAACGGCGGGGTGATTCAAATGTGCCTTTTAAGTGCCTACGTTAAAACCCCTTTGCCAAATCCGCAGAGGGACAGTGCTATGGCTGATCTGCATAATCGTTACAAGGATTATGATAAACTCTCTGAAACTGAAAGGGATAAAGCTCATCAGGAATGGGAATCTATAGATGAGCGTTTTCCTAATGATATGGCTAGTGTCTCCGACCTTGTTGATCATATCGATCATATAGTAAGCGTTGCCGGTATCGATCATGTGGGTATAGGAAGTGATTTCGACGGGGGAGGTGGTCTGAGCGACTGCCGGGATGTCAGCCAGATGGAAAATATCACCTATGAACTTGTGAAAAGGGGATATACCGAAGAAGATATCCGGAAAATATGGGGCGGGAACCTGATGCGGGTTTTCAGGGAAGTGATCAAAATTTCAGAAAGTCTGAACCCGGCCTGATACAGGTCATATAAATGATCCAAAAATGAAGCAATATCTTGAATTACTTGATCATGTTTTGAACAAAGGGCTGAATAAACCGGACCGGACCGGAACGGGAACAATTAGTGTTTTCGGCTATCAGATGCGTTTTCCTTTAGAAGAGGGTTTCCCGGTACTGACAACCAAAAAATTACACCTCAGGTCCATCATACATGAATTACTCTGGTTCTTGCAGGGAGATACCAATATTGCTTATCTGAATAATAACAAAGTAAGAATCTGGGACGAATGGGCCGATGAAAAAGGGGATCTGGGTCCGATTTATGGCTATCAATGGAGATCATGGCCGACCCAGGATGGCAAACATATCGACCAGATATCCAATGTGGTGAATTCCATTAAAAATAATCCTGACTCCAGAAGGCATATAGTTTGTGCATGGAATGTCGGGCAGCTTGAAAAAATGGCCCTGCCTCCCTGTCATGTTCTTTTCCAGTTTTATGTTGCGGAAGGAAAACTCTCCTGCCAGCTATACCAAAGGAGTTGTGACATTTTTCTCGGGGTTCCGTTTAACATAGCCTCTTATGCTTTGCTGACACTGATGATTGCGAAGGTTACAGGCCTGGAGCCAGGCGATTTCGTCCATACTTTAGGGGATGCTCATATCTATCTTAACCATATAGAGCAGGTTAAACTACAACTTGGCCGGGAGCCTTTCCCCTTGCCTCAAATGAAAATTAATCCGGATGTAAAGGATATATTCAGTTTTAAAATAGAAGATTTTGAACTCCTGAACTATCAGTCTCATCCACATATAAAAGGGGATATATCTGTATGAAAAACATTTCCATCATAGTTGCCATTGCCAGGAATTTTGCCATTGGTAAGGATAATAATCTGCTCTGGCATATTTCAGCTGATCTTAAAAGATTTAAAAAGATTACTTCCGGGCATGCGGTGATTATGGGAAAAAGAACTTATGAGTCTTTGCCTTTCAGACCCTTGCCAAAGCGGACAAATATTGTGATCACCGATGTTCCGGATGAAAAATTTGAGGGATGCACAACTGTATATTCCATTCAGCAGGCAATTGATTTTTGTAAAGAAGACGATGAAACTTTCGTTATGGGCGGAGGTTCAGTTTATCGCCAGTTTCTCCCTTTAGCTGATAAACTCTATATTACCCTGATACATAAAGATTTTGAGGCGGATACTTTCTTTCCGGAAGTGAATTTTGATGAATGGAACTTGATTGAAAAGGAAGATCATGGTCCCGAAGGTGATAATGAGTTTTCATACTCTTTCCTGGTCTTTGAAAAATAAATGCTATTTTAGTAAGTTCTACTCTTTGTTCAAAATTTTGATGATGAAAAAACTATTTCCCCCGATATTAATCATTGCCATTGTTGTCTTCATTTCATCCTGTAAGCAAAAGGACTCTAATATTGATTATAATCCGAATGTGAATGCAGCCAAAGAATATGTTCAGGCTGAAAATATTTTTAAACGCTCATTTGATATATTCTTCAGAAGTCTCCACGATACCACCCTGGCAAATACAGGAGTGTCTGATATTCAAACATGTGATGTTAGCAAATCAGACACAAGTTCTGAAATTCGGTATAGTTACGGGAATTATCCCCGTTTTTGCGATGATGGGATGCACAGGCAGGGGGATTATTACGCGATCCTGACCGGGGATATGAATAGCACAGGTGGCAAAGCCCTAATTACATTCGACAGTCTCCTGGTCGAATTTGATATGGAAATTAGGGGGAACATGGAAGTGGAAAACCTGGGGGATATTGCTGGTAAACCTACTTATAGCTTGAAGATAACGGGAGGCGCAATCGTTAAACCCGATACAATTAATCATAAACTCGATATAATTTTATATAATACTGATTTTATTGTGACCTGGCAGGAAGGTTATCAGACTCCTTTTTTACCGGACGATGACCTCTTATTGATCGAAGGCACATCTTCCGGCAGAACCATTGATCAAAATGATTTTTTCCTGACAGTGAAAGAGCCTATATATAATGCTTTGAACTGCTTCTGGATGCAACAGGGCATTTATGAGATCACTGTGCCGGGAGCCAATAAAACACTGGGTACTATTGATTATATAACGGAGGACGGCTGCAATTATGCAGTGGACTTTTATTTTGATAATAATCGGTTCTACACAGAGCTTTTTAACAAGCTGCCTTAAATTTTTCCCGGTTTCGCCCCTTATCAGGTTTTTCTTTTCTTCTGCCTGGCAGCCGGAAATAATATATTATTCAGTATCAAGCGGTAACCCGGTGAATTAGGATGCAGGTCCAGATCTGTAGGAGGATCTCCCACCTTATGCTGATAATCTTCAGGATCATGCCCTCCATAGAATGTCCAGAATCCCTTCCCGAATTCCCCGTGTATATAACGGGCTTCATGTGCCGGTTTGTTTTCTCCGAGGATCAGCACACTCGATTTTATATCGTCTTCATTGAAAGCAGTGGTCTGTCCCATAAATCCTTTGATGACTTTTTCATGGTCCTGGCAGAGCATGGTAGGAATCGGGTCCCATTTAGCCGAGAAATCGAACAAAGTAAAAACATCATTTCCTTCATTGATTGATTTTGGCCTGGTTTCAGTCACGTCAATGGATGAAATTTCATACTGATATGGGTTAGTTACCAGGGTGAAATTCGTAAAAGCAAAGCAATTATCATAGTTGAGTTTCTGCTGGGCATCCGGGTCCATTGGGTCACCATCGAACATCACATCGCAAATATCCACCCCATCTGCGGCCAATGCTACATCGAAGCTATCTGGGGCTGAACACATTGAAAAGAGGTATCCTCCGCCGGCTACAAAATCACGGATTTTCTTTGCAACGGCCAGCTTACATTGTGACACTTTATCAAAACCCAGTTTGTGGGCAATTTCCTCATTACTCCTGACATCTTCCTGGTACCAGGGATAATTCCGGTAAGCCGCCCAGAATTTCCCGTATTGGCCCGTAAAATCTTCATGATGCAAGTGCAACCAGTCGTATTTTGGAAGCAAACCTTCCATCACTTCTTCATCATAAACTACATCATAGGGGATTTCAGCGTATTTGAGGACGAGTGTCACCGCGTCATCCCAGGGCTGCTTATTCTTTGGTGAATAAACGGCAATTTTGGGAGCCTTCTGCAGCTTGATTGCATCTTCGTTAACCTGCGGGTCGGCTATTTCATTCAGTATTGCTGTCGATTGTACATCTGCAATCACCTGGTAAGTTACCCCGCGAATCACGCATTCATCTTCGAAAGTCTTATTATGCGGGAACATATAACTGCCCCCCCGGTAATTCAACAACCAATATACCTCCACGTCATGCTGTAAAATCCAGTAAGCAATCCCATATGCTTTCAGGTGATTTTTCATACTCATTGATCCAACAGGACCCACCTTCCGATCCTGCGGTGCGGTCCCCCACGGCCGCCGCGCACGGGGAGAGGAGTTCGGAGGATCGTCGGACGGCTGAGGTCGAAGCTGTCCTCCAGACGTTCGCGAGGGAGTTCCGCAAGGTGCGCGGGGTCGATCCCCAGCATCGGCACGGAGACGAA
>CAWBCI010000038.1:0-6259 GCA_963787195.1 uncultured Bacteroidales bacterium | reverse complement strand
CACCGCTTTGGTGGTAAAAAAGGGTTTGAAAATATCCTCCCGGACTCTCCTCCGGAATACCGGCCCCGGTATCTTTGCACAAAAATACCACCTGCCTTGTATTTACATCATAATGAGTCGAAAGAAAGATGGTTCCGTTCGTGTCCACAACCGCCTGAATGGCATTTTGAATGATATTCAGGGCCACCTGCCCTAAATTTGCAAAATTACCCCTGATATCGGGCAAGTCCCGGGCATAGGTTTCATCGATGTTCAAGTCGCAATGTTTGTATTGATTGTACAGAATTCTTAATGCATCTTTGACCACCGAATTGATGTCCACCGCTTCCGAGTAGGTTTGGGTTTGCCTGGAAAGCCCTAAAAGACTTGAAACGATCGACCTTGCCCTGTCAAGTTCCTTGTCTGCAAATTTAAGATCATCGATCATGTCTGCGTCCAAGGAATTTTCTGAATCCGGCTGCTCGATGTCTTCGATGGTGGCCTGGACCAGGCTGGTCACCGTTGTCAACGGATTGTTCAGCTCATGAGCAACGCCGGCAACCAACTGGCCGATGGCAGCCAGGCTTTCCGAACGGATGAGCTGCTCTTGGGTCCGCTCCTTTTCAGACAGGGCTTCTTTTAGAGCCCGGGTTCTTTCTTCAACTTTTTTTTCAAGGTCCTTATTCAGAACTTCGATAATTTTATAGGAACGCGCATTTTCAAAGGCAAGCGCGCTCTGACTGGAAAGTGTTTCAAGAAGATCCATATCGTCTTGTGTAAACAGATCACCTGACCGTTTCTCACCCAGAATAATGAATCCATATAACTGCTCTTTAAACGCATAGGCACAGCCCAGGCTGGCCAGGCTGATAAAACTTCCCGAAACAAACATGGCTGTGAAACCCAGGTGGTTGGCAACAAAGATCCCGATAATGGGGCCAACCGACATCCCGAGAGTGGTGGAGAGTGCGAAATATCCTATTCCTTGTCCCCTCTTTGTCAGCGGGATAATATCCACTGCAATGGTTGATCCTGAAACGGTTGTGAATCCCCAGGTCAGGCCCTGCGCGAAGCGAAGTATGATTATGGAAGCGATGCTTATGGCCACTAAATATCCCCCAAATAGGAGGGCATAGAGGACCAAAGCGGATAAGAAAATTGTGCGGCGCCCGAACCTGTCGAGTGCAAAACCCGAAAAGGGCCGCACCAGCACAGAGGCTATGGTGTAGATTCCGACAACCAGACCCACCTGTGCTTTGGAAGCATGCAGGTCGCTGACCAGGTAAAGCGGCAAAGCTGAGAGGATGGCATAATAGGTAATATACATCAGGAAGTTCGACAATATCAGCAGGATAAAATCCTTATGCCATATCTTCTCATTCATAAAAACAAATCTTGAAAAAACAGGCCGCAAAATTATCAATAATTAGCACTAAAAACCCTAAAAATTGAAAAGCCTGGATTGAGTCAAGAATCCGGAGAAATGAGCCTTGAATCCTGATTAATGTAAAAATAATTTCAAAGAGTCATTGCCCATTTCTCCCATGCAGAGAAGCATACAGGAAGTGAAGCATGAATGCTGAATTGTGAATGGTCATACGAATTAAATCAGACTCCGGTCCAATACCTAGTATTTATGCCTTATCGGGACGTTATGCTCCAGTCTGATTTTATTTTCGGTAATTGAATGTGGATCGGCAACTGCATATATGCCTATGCCAACAGTGAACGATTCCTCCTCATCATAATTTCCTTTTTTTGTGCCAAGTGCATTGTGCCAGGCATGAACCAGCTCATGCGCGAGCCCAATGAATGGAGGACGGTAACCCCGTTCGGGAACTACGAAGATATTGGGATTCCAATAGACCCCGCTGGCAGATCCGGTCCCATTCATCGCATTTCCATTACTACAGGCTGCACACTTACTCCCTCCTTCAGAGCCCGGATTGGTAATATCCACAACCTTTCCAGCAGGCCGGAGTATCTTGATTTTAGCATTCCACGTAGCGAAAACCGGCGCATGTGCGATAATTTCGGTTAGCATCCGGTGTCCTACCGGTTGGGCGACAATGTGATTCAGGGCTTCTCTTACGGTTAGTACGTAAGTCGACGCACCACCCGTGTCTTCAATTTTTATCCCCGGAAAGTTTACTGCATCATAATCGAAAAGTGGCATAATAATTCTCCTTTTTAAATTTAATAATTTGTAAGACTTAAATGAACTTCATTAAAATACTCAATCAAGAGGCTGTTGTAATCCAATAGCACCCTTCATGCCTTGGGATATTTCGATTAATTATTGGCTCAAAGTAATCGTATTTTGCAATACTTCAAAAAAACATGAGAATAAATGATAATAACAACAAAGAATAGAAATGGTTCATCTTTTTCATACTGAATCGACGAAATCGAAAATGGATACTTAAAAATTTGTGAGTCGGATTGACCCCGAAATAAGTGCTTATATCCTGATTGCTGATAACATAAACAGGGAATTCGCAGAAACACTAAAGCTTTACTAAGTTTTAACAGATATTTAACAAATTAGCTGTTTATCAGCTATTTGAATTTTGTATATTTGCTATAATTGCCAGCACTACTCGTAAATTTCGACAAAAATAAAAAAGAGAACCCTGTTAAATTTCCGAATATGAATTCACTAATTAAAATTGCCGCAGCTGAACTGGGCATAAAGGAAATCCCGGGTGCGGAGAACGAAAAACGTATCGTGGATTATGCCAAGGAAGCCGGTTTCACCGGCATCAACGACGACGAGTCCCCCTGGTGCAGCATCTTCGTAAACTGGTGCACTATGAAAGCAGGACTGCAGCGCACTAACCGGGCTAATGCCCGGAGTTGGCTCACGGTCGGCCTCCCTGTCGATGACCCTGTTCCCGGTGATATAGTGGTCTTCTGGAGGGAAAAACCGGACTCCTGGAAAGGCCATGTGGGTATATTCATGGGCTTTTCCAAGAACCGCAATAGGGTCTACTCCCTGGGTGGTAACCAGAAAAATTCAGTATCCATTCAAGGTTTCGATGCTGTCAATGTACTTGGCTTCCGGCGCCTTACCGGCGAATCCAACAGCCGTATCCCTGAAGCTAAACCGCCTCTCAAGCTGGGCAGCAAGGGAGATGAGGTACTCCAGCTTCAGACTGTACTCGGCGAACTGGGCTTTAACTGCGGCGCTGCCGACGGGGTCTTCGGCCCCAGGACTGAATCCATGCTGAAAGCTTTTCAGAAAGAGGAAGGCCAGGAACCCGATGGCATATATGGCCCTTCTACCAAAACCTTAATCGAAAATATTTTTCAACAATAAAAATTGATCTTATGGCAGATGTAACTGAAGACAGCAAAACGAAACTGAAAAGTGGTTTCCAGCGGCTGATGGCTAAAATTGGCGACGTTATCGAAGACGTGGCCACGCTTGAGGTAACGACATTTACCGGAGATTTTTCTTTCAAAACCAAACAGGTGGTCCAGAGCGATGTGGATAAATTCGAGATCAACAATGTGCTGAAAGGCATGTCGGTACAAAACCAGACGGATATCCATCTGGTGGCCTATACCAACGTGAAGATCGATTCGGATGTGTCAACCATTGTTAAAAGCGACCTGGCCCCGGGCGACGCGGAAATACTCAAGCTGCACCAACAGATGATGGAATCATCCAAGGAGTCGCGCAAGGCGGTGATTGACATGGTCGTCAACCTGATAAAATAATGCCGGGGGAAGAGGATTATATTATCGAACTGCTGGAAAAGGAAGTCAAAAGCCTCCCGGTGCGACGGAACGAATGCCTGCAGCATTTGACCGAGCTGGGCTATATTGCCCTGGAAAAACTGAATGCTCTCTTTCCGGGTGACCTGGAGAAAGCTAAGCAGGAATTTTTAAAGGAAGCGGCAGCATCAGGTCTTTTTACTGAAGCCGAAATGAGGCCCGAAATTTTCCAGGATGAAGAAGATTTCCTGGCAGACTTGTTGGGAAAAACCGTGGATATTGATGATGGCTTTGCATTCAGCAAATTGCCGCAAGCAGGAGAGCTCAGCCTGCAAAGCCGCATCATCCATTACCGCCTCGACATCTTCGGACTCTGGCCTTTTCCGGTGGGGACGAAATTTTCAGTTATAAACAGCAAGGCGGCACTTGATAAACTAGCTGATTTTACGGGCTTTCCAGCCCTGGAGTCCCTGAACCTCATGGCAGATCTTGACGGCCTGACACTTGCACTTTTAAAAGCCCGCGGAGAAGAGGATTTCATCCTGGCTTTCAAAAGCAGTCTGGACGATAATAGTGAACTGGCCCGCAAGCTTGACCGGAGAGGCATGTTTAAAAGACAGCTCATCAAGGATTTCGGGGAAAGAACGGACTTCTTCAAATATCTTAATAAACATATCCTGAAAGAAAATGATAATAAAGTAGATATCAATTTCCTTCAAAATGAATCAAATGATCCTTTTAAACAGTTCATACTGCGCCTGATCCAGGTGCATCAGTGGCATGATGGTTTTTACAATGGTTTACTTGACAGCGATATAGGCGAAGTTACTTTAAACAGTATTACTGATGCCATTGATATATACAATCAGGCTGACCTTAGTGACATTAAAACTTTCAGGGTGCTGACCTATATTTGCGATGGCTACTTTCTATTCAACGCACTTTTCTTCCTGAATAAATACATGCTCAGTTCAAATGTTCCCGGAGGTACCCAGGATGCTGAAGAAGGGATTTTGAGTGATCTCCTCGGGAATATTCAGAATTCGGATGAGGATACCCTGGCAAGTTTCCAGGAAAACCTTGAAAAATTGAAATTGCAGATAGCTGAGGAATCAGGCACAGCCCCGCAGGAAAGGAAAGGCTTCCTGCAAAGGGTTTATTTCGGGATCGGAAGGTTCTTTAAAAAGTTAGCCCGTTTCACCAGGAAAATATTCGGCTGGATAGTCAGGTTTGTCAAGCTCTTTGGAGGTCTCCTCAAAAAGATATTTTCACATTTTTTCCGCAAGCTAAGCCAGGGCATAAAGGCCTTCCTCGACGGGATCAAATTCATGTTCGGCCGGAAGGGGACGATCAGCCAGGATGAGAAAGGTACGGTTGTGTCGCTGATCCGGGCTGATGGAGATGCTTTCAGCATAGTCGCAGGAGAAGGGCAGACGCTCATCCGGGGCCATATACAAAAAATAAAATATGGAGTCAGCAGCATGGCTTTTGCCCTGGCCATAGTCGGGGGCGTTTTAAGAGCCATTATTAAGGTAGTCAGCGTGATTACATGGCCCCTCCTGGTTTTTACCATCATCAATATAGTTAAACAAATATCCGAAGCATATAAAAAAATTGAAATTATAAACACTTAAACCTTATTACATGAGCACGATCCAGGACATACTCGACAAGGTCACCAATACGGTGAATGACCTTACCATCCTCAATATCCGCACCCTGATGGGGGATATGGAACTAGTCAACGGGGAAATTGATTTCAAACCCAATCAGGACATACAGGGCATAACCAGTAAAATCGACCTGGTTGACGGTGATATCACAACCCGCATCACGGAGAACTTCTACACCAAGTACCCGGAACTTGTGCAGTGGCACCAGTCGAGGGAGGCCAAGGGGAACGAGATCATCCGGAATAATATTCAGACAGTTTCAGCAATAGTTACCCATCTGAAAGACCTATTACCCAAATAAGCTATATGGCAAATAACTTATTCAAACCGCAAAATGACTCCACTATAAGCAGGTTACTGGAAGATCTTACCACCCTGGAGATCAATACCATCATCAAACCGGGGATGACTGCAGCCCAGCCACCTGACAGTGTGGAGGAACTGGTTCAGCAACTCGTGGAGGGTTATAAGGAAAGAATGGCCCATATTATCAAAGCCAATACTATCACCAGGGAGTTTAAATTCCAGGAAGCTAAATCAGTAAAGGAATTGCACGATCAATTGGATGAATTTAATCAATTTCTCAAGGATGACCATATTTGGCTCGTGGATAATGACTATATCCGGCTTTTGCGCATGCAATCATTCTGCCATTATATATTTGCCAAAAGCAGGGGAGGAAATGCCGAAAATACCATAGTCGTAAAAACCTATAATGGAGGAGGAGTAAAAACTGCTTACGATGTTGACCTCAGCAACCTGGATGCATTCCGTTTCATTATGGACGCCCGCGACAGGGTTAAATTACAGAAATTATATGACCTCGGCTCTGAGAATATTGTAATGCAAACCCGATTCAGTATTTCCGGGGATGTGGTCACCCGTAT
>CAWBCI010000037.1:0-5964 GCA_963787195.1 uncultured Bacteroidales bacterium | reverse complement strand
TGAGCGGAAAGTCCGAATGGCAATAATAAAATTGCCAAAATTAAAGTGAAATAAATTTTTCTCATGGGTTTGTTTTCTTAATTAATAGATTGAATTGGGCAAAGGATGAATTGACATTTTACTTTTCTCATCTGGCTTGATTTTATTTGTTCATTCTATTCTAATATCGAAACCGATGTGAAATGTCATCACACTATGGGATATTAATATCATAAAATAGTGTTTATGATATTCTTAAGAGGATTCCGGAATTGTAATTTAAAGATTATCCGGACAAAATAAAGGCCGTTATTCATTTTTCTCAAAGCTGTCGTATTTTTGTACATTTGAATAGCTCAATCAAAAAAAGTGTATATTTACCCACCCGAAAATGCCAATAATAAGTCACAATATCCTGATTACATGGCATTTATCTTTGATTCTAATCTGAATTTAATTTAAATAAATATATGATCAAAAAGATACTGGTCGCGAACAGGGGTGAAATTGCAGTCAGGGTCATGCGGTCCTGCCGGGAGATGGATATTCTTACGGTTGCAGTATACTCTGAAGCCGACGGAGGGGCCATGCATGTGCGCTATGCCGACGAAGCCTATTACATTGGGCCGGCGCCTTCAAACGAGAGTTACCTGAACATCGACAAGATCATCAATGTTGCCAAAAAAGCCGGAGTGGATGCCATACACCCGGGTTATGGCTTCCTGAGTGAAAATGCTGATTTTTCAGCCCGCTGTGCTGAAGAAGGGATCATTTTCATAGGCCCTTCTGCCATGGCCATTCGGACTATGGGGGATAAAATTACAGCCCGCAAGACCATGATTGCAGCCGGTGTACCGGTTGTGCCGGGCACGACCGAACCTATCATAGACGAAGAGCAGGCCCTGGCAACTATTCACGAGATCGGCCTGCCGGTGATGATTAAAGCATCGGCCGGCGGTGGTGGAAAAGGCATGCGTCTTGTCAGGGAACAAAAGGAAATACTAAACTCAGTAAGGGCCGCCAAATCTGAAGCCCGTTCAGCTTTCGGAAACGATGCGGTTTATATCGAAAAATATATACAATCGCCCCATCACATCGAATTCCAGATCCTGGCCGACAATCACGGAAATGTGATTCACTTGTTCGAAAGGGAATGCTCGGTACAGCGCCGTCATCAGAAAGTGGTGGAGGAAACCCCTTCCCCGCTGATGACCCCGGAAGTCCGCACAAAAATGGGGGATTTTGCAGTGGCAGCTGCCAGGGCCGTTAACTATTCAGGAGCCGGCACTATCGAATTTATTGTAGATAATGACCTGAATTACTATTTCCTGGAAATGAATACCCGCCTACAGGTTGAACACCCTATAACTGAAAGGGTCGTTGGAGTGGACCTGGTTAAGCAGCAAATTAAAATCGCCAATAACGAAATCCTCGAATTTACCCAGGATATGCTGAAACAGAACGGTCATTCTATTGAATGCCGTATCTATGCGGAAGATCCCGACCGGAATTTCATGCCCAGCCCCGGAGTAATAAAACATATTACCGAACCTCACGGGCTTGGTGTCCGTTGCGACGGTTACGTTTACGAAGGCTATGAAATCCCCCTCTATTATGATCCTCTTATTTCAAAACTGGTAGTTTGGGGGAAAAACCGCGAAGAAGCAATATTCAGGATGAAACGCGCACTCTATGAGTTCAAGATCACCGGGGTAAAAACGTCTATCCGTTTCCTGGAAAGGATCATGGAGACCCCTGATTTCATCAATGGAAATTATAATACAAATTTTATCGAGGAGAATAAGGAATTTCTGATGGGCCAGCAAACGCCTGATCCACAACTTGAAGACGTTGCCATCATGGCCGTTTTCGTGGATTATATGAAGAAAATCAACAGCTTCGAATCGAGAGTATTATCAAAAAATCACAAGAATAACTGGAAAGATTGCGGAAGAAAGAAAAATATGCTTTCATACTAATCTCCTTGAATTTTGCTGAATAATAGCTTTAACTATTAATTTTTGAGTATATGATGAAAGGTGTTGAAATACAGCTCGGCGACAGGATAGCCAAGGTTGAGCTGATCGAAATGAATGGGAACCACCTGAAAATTTCTTTAGACGGAAAAATATCCGAAGCCGATATTATACAGGTGGAAAGAGGAGTTTATTCACTGATCGTCGATGGCAAATCCTATAATGTTGAACTTACTGAAACAGACGGAGCCAAGAAATACCTGGCGAATGCTCTTTATCATAATTACGAGATCGAAGTCGTGGATGCGCAGAGCAAGTACCTGAGGGGCCGCACCCAGATGGATACCGAAGAAGAGACAGTAATTTCTTCCCCCATGCCAGGAAAGGTCGTGAACATACCTGTCAAAGTCGGCGATGAAGTAAAGGCGGGCGATACTGTCATTGTGGTTTCTGCCATGAAGATGGAAAGTGAATATAAAGTCCGCAGCGACAGGGTCGTAAAAGAAATACGCGTGAAGGAAGGCGACACTGTGGGAGCCAACCAACCCTTAATCATTATTGAATGATCATCCAAGAACAAAAGCCTAAATCAATATAAATCTGATTTTTATGTCAAATCTTCAGGAAAAATTCAGAATATTCGAAGACAAGAACAAGCAAGCCGAAGTTGGCGGCGGAATTGAAAGAATTGAAAAGCAGCATAAAGCCGGAAGGCTCACGGCCAGGGAACGCGTGGAAGTACTCCTGGATGCAGGTACTTTCGTTGAAAAAGATAAATTCATGACCCATCGCACCAAGGATTTTGATATGGACAAGCACAAGATACCGGGCGATGGGGTTGTGAGCGGTTATGGTAAAATTGATGGTCGTCTGGTGTTTGTATTTGCCCAGGATTTCACCGTTTTGGGCGGGACTTTAAGCCGGGCCAATGCCGATAAGATCATCAAAGTCATGGACCTGGCCATGCGGATGGGAGCCCCGGTAATCGGACTGAACGATTCAGGCGGCGCACGAATACAGGAAGGTGTGGAAAGCCTGGCCGGCTATGCCGATATATTCTACCGGAATGTGATGGCTTCGGGTGTGATCCCGCAGATCTCGGCTGTGCTGGGACCCTGCGCAGGTGGTGCGGTTTATTCTCCGGCTATGACAGATTATATCATCATGGCAAAAGACAGCAGTTACATGTTCGTGACCGGTCCGGATGTTATCAAGACCGTGACCCATGAAGAAGTCAGCAAGGAAGAACTGGGTGGCGCCATGACGCACAATGCGAAGAGCGGTGTGGCACATCTCATTGCTGAAGACGACGAGCAATCCCTGATGATGATCAGGGAATTATTGAGTTATCTGCCCTCAAATAACATGGAAGACGCGCCCCTGGTACCCAATACCGACGATATACACAGGGAAGATGAAAGTTTGCAGACCCTGGTCCCGGATGACCCTAACAAACCCTATGAGATCAAGGAACTGATCATGACCGTGGTCGACAACCATAATTTCTTTGAGATCCAGCCCCATTACGCACCCAATATCATCGTGGGTTTCGCCCGTCTTGACGGGCGTTCGGTCGGGATAGTGGCCAATAACCCCGCCAGTCTGGCCGGAGTGCTGGATATCAATTCCTCCATCAAGGGCGCCCGTTTCGTGCGCTTCTGCGATTCCTTCAATATTCCCATCATAACATTCGTGGATGTGCCCGGATTCCTTCCCGGTACCAACCAGGAATTCGGCGGGATCATCAAGCACGGGGCAAAATTGCTTTATGCCTATTGCGAAGCTACCGTTCCCAAGATTACTTTGATCACCCGCAAAGCTTATGGCGGAGCATACGATGTTATGTCGAGCAAGCACATAGGCGCCGATGTGAACCTGGCCTATCCCACTGCTGAAATTGCCGTGATGGGGCCTGAAGGTGCTGTAAATATCCTCTACAAAAAGGACAATCTGAACGAAGATGACCGCAAACTTAAGGTAGACGAGTACAAGAATACTTTCGCCAGTCCTTACAAAGCTGCTGAGCTTGGTTATATCGACGAGATCATCTATCCCAAACAGACCCGCTTCAAGCTCATAGAGGCACTGGAGATGACCCAGACCAAGAGCAAGGCGAATCCACCGAAGAAGCATGGGAATATTCCGCTATAGTGTAGAGTGTAGAGTGTAGAGTGTAGAGTGAAAGGACCATTTTCGATTAGCAAGGGCGTATGAAGAGCTGAGTTCTGAACTTTCGAAATGTCGAAATATCGAAATGTCGATATGACGAATTAATTGGTACATATAACTTCCAATATCACCTCGTGATATCGTTACATCGCTACATCGTTACATCGCTACATCTTTGGTTATGGCTCCTATTAGAATTGGTTTAGTTAGCTGAAAGTTTCCCAGTATTCTCTTTTCTAAGCTTATCAGGACCCCACTTAGTTCAAAAATCAAATAAATTTAAATACTCTTTATGGGAAAGAGGACGAAAAACATAAAAAGTCCGCTGCTTAATTTGGATAAATAAAAAAAGCCATCTAAATTTAATGCCAGTTAAAGATGCCGGGTTTGATTAAACCTACCACGTCAATATTTAAAGGTTCCTATAAGCCAGAGAACTTAGGGGGGGCTATGACTACCATTATTAACTGACCTGGAAGATATAAAGATAGCAGGTAGACATACACATCCATTGAGCGTCATATAGAAAAAATGAAAATGAATAAATTTAAACCAATGATTTACTTACTAATACTCTTAAATCTGAATATTTCTTGCGTACAAACAGACACTGACAATGGGGATAATAAAGTAACCAAAACTCACAGCCTTGACCTTTCATTAAATACGCAAACAGATACATTATTATTTACCTCTGGTATTCGTTCTATATTTCAAGACAGTAAAGGGAATTATTGGTTTGGAAGTCATCGGGAAGGTGTATGCCTTTTTGACGGAGAATCATTTGAATACTTTACAACTAATGAAGGGTTACCTGATAATCAAATCCGTTCAATACAAGAAGATAAAAATGGAAGCATATGGTTTGGAACAGCAAACGGAGTTAGTAGTTATGATGGTAAAAAAATCACAAATCATACTCCAACAACATATGATTATTCACAAAATGAAAGGGAAAAAGCAGACAATAACCTTTGGTTTAATGCAGGAATCAACGCAGGAATATATAGATATGACGGTCAAATATTGAATTATTTAGCATTCCCTATACAAAAAAACGAAAATATTAATAACTCATACGGAGTAACAGGTATTTCAAAAGGTCAAGATGGTAAAGTATGGATAGCAACTTATGCAGCATTATTCTATTTCGATGGCAAAGCAATAAATCTTTTTGATAAAAGTAAATTGGCTCTTAAAGAGAATGAAGTGCTGCATATAAGAAGTGTCTTCGCAGATTCACAAGGACGAATTTGGGTAGGGAATAATGGAATTGGAGTTTTGCTTATTCAAGAAGATTCAACAACAAATTTCTCCGAAAATAATGGGCTTATTTACCCTAACAGTAGTAAAAATGGAAATCAATCACCAACGGGTACTTTAGAACACGTTTTTGCCATACAAGAAGATACAGAAGGAAATATTTGGTTTGGAGATAGAGATACTGGACCTTGGAAATTTGACGGAAAGACTATGAAAAACTACACTATAGACAATAAACTTACTACACCGATGATTTGGTGTATCTATAATGACAAAAACAACAATTTACTTTTTGGTATGGCTGGCGGCGGAGTTTATAAATATAATGGGAAATCATTTAGTAAAATGTTTTGAAAAGAAATACGAACGCACAATCGATTAGACGGCTCCGCCAGTGATAACTGACGGAGTGCGCCTCTCATCCGCCAGAGGTGAACATATGACTTGGTTAGAATTGAGTTCGTATAGTGAGCAAGACACACACACACACACACACACACACACACACACACACACACAAAAAGGAAATTGAGGAGAGCTGAAAGGAGATAAAAAAAAAAAAAAAAAAAAAAAAAAA
>CAWBCI010000036.1:0-37690 GCA_963787195.1 uncultured Bacteroidales bacterium | reverse complement strand
GGGGAGGTGCCCGGGCGGGGTGATTGCTGCGGGAGCTTGTTGGAAAGGGAGGCTTCATGAAACTGCTGGAAACGATCCTCGTGGCCACCGACTTCAGCCCTTCGGCCGACGACGCGGCGCGCGTGGCCGCGGGGCTGGCCAAGGCGTTCGGGCTCGCGCGTGGTCCTGCTGTACGTGATGCCCGAGATGGACGACGCCGGGGTCGCCCAGGAGATGCTCCGCGAGAAGAGCACCGAGCGGCTCGAGGAGATCGCCGGGCGGATGCGGGCGGCGGGCGTGGCGACCGTCGAGCCGGCCGTGACGGCCGGGGACCCCTGCGAGCGGATCCTCCAGCAGGCCGAGACCCACGACGCGAACCTGATCTTCATCGGCTCGGGCCAGAAGCCCCACGACGACCGCTTCCCGCTGGGCATCATCGCCGCGCGCATCTGCCGCCTGGCCAGCAGGCCGGTGTGGGTGGTGAAGCCGGGCGCGCCGGACCGGGCGGCCCGCATCCTCTGCGCCGTCGACTTCTCCGACACCTCGCGGCGCGTGCTCACCAACGTGGTCCACCTGGCCCGGGCCTACGAGGCCGAGCTGACCGTGCTGACGGTGGTCGCGCCGGTGTCGAGCTGGCTGGGCCCGGCCGACCCGGAGGCCCAGCAGGTCCACCTGGCCGAAGAGCGGGCCCGCTTCCAGGAGTTCCTCGAGGAGTTCGACTTCCACGGAGTTTCGCACCAGGCCGTGGTGCGCCAGGGCCAGCCGCACGAGGAGATCCTGGCCGCCGTGGCCGACGGGCGGCGCCGACCTGCTGGTGATGGGCTCGGTGGGGCGCACGGGCCTGTCGCGGGCCCTGATGGGCAGCGTCGCCGAGAAGGTCACCCGGCAGATGCCCTGCTCGATCGTCACGCTCAAGTCCGAGCACGCCATCCGGCTCCAGATCGACGCCCAGATCGCCGACCTCCACGCCCGCTTCAAGCAGGGGCAGGAGCTGCTGGAGAAGGGGTTCGCCGCCGAGGCCGAGCGGGCCTTCCGCGCTGCATCGCCGAAAGCGCGATGTACGCCCCGGCCTGGGAAGGCCTGGCCGCCGCGCAGGAGCGCCAGGGCCACAAGGAGCAGGCCGACGAGAGCCGCCGCCACGCCCACGAGATCATCAAGACCCTCTGGGACCGCCAGATCGAGGCCGAGATCCGCAGCCACCACCTGCTGTGGCGCAAGAGGGTCACCCTCGCGGATCTCCCACTTCTCGGCTGTTGTACACGTGCCGCGCCCGTGTCGTGGGGCGGACCGCTATCCACACGTGCCGCTTGGATTGTCGGCACGTTGGAAACGTGCCCCACGTCAGGATTACCCCTCGCGGATTTCGCGTTTCTCGGCGTCGTAGACCTGCCGGCGCCCGGTGTCGAAGGCCCGGACGGCCATCAGCACGGGCACGGCGTGGTTGTAGCCGGCCTCGATCGGGGCGTTGCAGGCGTGCCGCGGCTGCGGATGCACTGGAGCCAGTTGAGGAAGTGGTCGGGCGTGTCGACCGGCTCGACCGGCGTCTCCTCCTTGGGCAGCGTCGCTCTTCTTGCCGGCGCCGGCGCGAGACTGACGGTCGGCTTGGTCCACGGCGTCAGGTCCATCATGCCCTGGTCGCCGCAGAAGCGGAGCAGCTGCCGCTGCCGTTGCCGAAGTTGGTCGAGTAGCTGACCATGAACCCCTCGGGGTAGATCCAGGTGGCCTCGACCTGGTCGGGGCAGGTGAACTCGTGCTCGTCCTTCCAGGTGAACGTGCCCGCCTGGGCCACGGCAGCTGGTGGGGATCGTCGAGCCGGTGATGTAGTTGATCAGGTCGACGAAGTGGCAGCCCAGGCCGGGCACCGGGCCGTCGGAGAACTCGCGGTAGCCGTACCAGCCGGTGAAGCGGTCGGCCGCGGAAGGGCCGCATGGGCCGGTCCATGAGGAACTCCTTCCAGTCGACGTCCTTCCGCGTCGGCCTCGGCCAGCGCAGCGGAATACCAGTAGGGCTTGGTGCCGTTGCGGCACTGCTCGATTCGCGAGACCTTGCCCAGCACGCCGGTGCGGAACAGCTCGCGGCAGCCGGTGCTGGTGGGCCAGCTGCGGACCTGGGTGCCCATCTGGCAGCACGATGCCGCGCGGCCTTGACCGCGTCGCAGGCACCGCTTGAGCGACTCGATGTCCATGGCCAGCGGCTTCTCGCAGTAGACGTCCTTGCTCGGCCTTGGCCGCGGCCTCCAGGTGCGTGGTGTGCTGGTGGTCGCAGGAGGCGATCATCACGGCGTCGACGTCGTCCAGGGCCAGGATGTCGCGGTAGGAGACGAACTGCCGGGCCGGGCGGCCGTACCACTCCTGGCACTGCGCGGCGGCCGCCTCGCGCCGCATGCCGCCAGGGATCGGCCACCGCGGTGATACTCGACGTTCTGCTCCTTGGCGTGCGCGTGGACGCCCGGCATGTGGGCCCTGCAGCCGCGGCCGCCGCAGCCGATCACGCCGATCGAGATGCGCTCGTTGGCCCCCACGATCCGGGCGTAGCTGGCGGCCGAGACGCTCAAGGCGGCGGCGCCGAGCGAGGCGGTCTTGAGGAACTGGCGGCGGGAAGCGCGTGCATTGCATGGCGAGGTGTCCTCCAAAGTCGAGGCAAGCGGCGGGCCGTTCGGGCGGCCGTATCGAGGGCCGCCGACGCCCCGACGGCCGGGGGGATGTCCGTACCAGCGTTTTAGCCGCGGCGGGCGCGGGAGTCAACCAAGTGCCTGGGGGCGACTTGTGACGTCGTGGTTCACCGGGGCCGGCCGTGCTTCGCAACGGGGCCGGGGGCGCTTTTCGCGCCAAGCCGGCCTCCATGCCGCTCGACGCTCTCGCGAACAGCCCCGCCCCCTCGATGCCGGCCGTGATTCGCAACGGGGCCGGGGGCTTTTCGCGCCAAGATGCCATCCGGGAAGATTTCCTTTTTCCGGAATTCATCCATATGTTTGATGATTTCAGGAAAGAAGCTATGAAATTCCTGCTCATAAGCATGATAATCCAGCTTCAGATCCGATACCGCGTTTTCCATTCCCGAATCAAATTTGGTTCGCCGGGCCATACCCTCAAAAACTCTTTGCAGGACGTCCAGGTTGGCATATCCTACCAGCCAGTTCTGACTGACAATAAAGGGAAGTATGCGCTTTGAACGTGGAGGTAATATGTTGAATTGCTGAATAAGCAGGCTATAAACCTTAGAAACAAATTCATGTATATCATCCATTGAATATTTGTTCCAATGAAGCGAAAGAAAGTGATCGTAATACAAATCAACAATTACTCCTGAGTATTTATGATATTTAGGAGTGAGACGGGCACAGCTCTGGCGGAAGACCGGATGCTGATCGGTAAATCGGTCAATTTCACGGTGCTGGATGATACCATTCCGGATGCCGGAACTGAAACTATTAATGACATTTCCTTTCACAGCATCTGCAATGAAGTTTCCAATCATGATTTCTTCATCCTTACCCGATAAATATAGATGTGCCAGAAAATTCATTCCTGAAATAACGGTATCGTGACAGTAAAATTATCTACTTGTAAATTATTTTAACATATCGCAAATCAAGGTCTGGCTTATTTAAAATCAATGTAGATTGATTGCCCGGCTTTCCGAAAAAATAAAATGATTACATTTGTCAGGTAAGCAAAGAAGATGTTTAAAACTCAAGATAATTAATATGCGCAAGTTGCTCTTGCTTGGAGATGAAGCCATTGCACAGGCGGCCATCGATGCGGGAATTTCCGGAATATACGCTTATCCCGGAACGCCGTCCACTGAAATTACCGAATATGTTATGCATTCTGCTGAGGCCCGGGAGAAAAAGATCAGGGCAGGCTGGTCGGCAAATGAGAAGACTGCCATGGAATCAGCCCTGGGAATGTCCTACGCCGGTAAAAGAACCATGGTATGCATGAAACATGTGGGCCTAAATGTCGCAGCTGATGCATTTGTGAACTCTGCTATTACTGGAGCTAATGGAGGACTGATTGTTATCGCTGCTGATGATCCGTCGATGCATTCTTCCCAGAATGAACAGGATTCAAGGTTTTATGGAAAATTTGCCATGGTCCCAATGATGGAACCGGCAAATCAGCAGGAAGCCTATGACATGGTATGGCATGGTTTCGAGATTTCAGAGAAATTCGGAATTCCGGTACTTTTAAGGATAACTACACGCCTGGCCCATTCCAGGTCCGGGGTCGAATGTAAGGATCCAAGGCCACAAAATGAAATACATCTTCCCGGAAATCCTAAACAGTTCATTCTTTTACCGGCAAATGCCCGCAAACAATATAAGAATTTACTGAGGAACCAGGTTTTATTTGAAGACGATTCATTGAAATCAGGTTTTAATAAATATATTGACGGACCGGATAAAAGCCTGGGAATTATTGTGAGCGGCCTGGCTTACAATTATCTTATGGAGAATTTCCAGGAAAAACAATTATTGTATCCATTGGTGAAAATAGGGCAATATCCACTGCCTAAAGATTTGATCCGGAAATTGTATGATGAGTGTGATACTTTGTTATTGCTGGAGGAAGGCAGTCCTTTTATAGAAGAAATGCTCCGGGGAATGCTGGATAAGGGTAAAAGAATACTCGGCCGGCTCGACGGAACGGTCCCCCGTGACGGGGAATTAAATCCTAATATAGTTGCACGGGCACTTTCCCTTGAGGACCAGACCGGGCAGCCAATCCCCGAGGTGGTTAAAATGAGGCCACCCTCACTTTGTAAGGGTTGCCCTCACATTTATTCCTATAATGCCTTGAATGAAGCATTGGATAAATTTGCAAAAGGAAGGGTTTTCTCCGACATAGGATGTTATACTTTGGGCGCCCTGGAACCATATGGCGCTATCAACACCTGTGTGGATATGGGAGCCTCCATAACCATGGCCAAAGGCGCCGCGGATGCCGGATTCATTCCGGCCGTGGCGGTCATAGGAGATTCAACCTTTACCCATTCCGGCATAACGGGCTTGCTGGATGCTGTGAATGATCAGACACCTATCACTGTGATGATTCTCGACAATGCAACTACGGCGATGACAGGAGGACAAAAAAGCTCAGCCCTGGGGAAGATCGAAGATATATGCCTTGGGATAGGTGTGGAAAAAGATCATATCCATATCCTGAATCCTTCCCCTAAATACCACCAGGAGAATATGGATGTGATTAGTCGTGAAATTCAATACGATGGAGTCTCGGTAATTATTCCAAGGCGGGAATGTATACAGACAGCAGCCCGCCGGCTGAGGGATGCGAAAAAGAAAAAGGAACAGCAGATCATTCAGGAAAATGATTGATGCTTCTTGTTCATGAGTATATACAGAAAGTTTAACCCGGTTTTAATGTGGGTTTATCCGTCCACAGAAAATAATTAAACTATTGCGGATGAAAAAAGATATCATTTTATCAGGAGTTGGCGGACAAGGGATACTCTCCATTGCGGCAGTGATCGGATCAGCTGCCCTTTCCAGGGGGCTTTTTCTGAAACAGGCTGAAGTACATGGGATGAGCCAAAGGGGAGGGGATGTGCATTCAAATCTCAGGATTTCAGACAAAGCTGTAATGTCTGACCTGATACCTTTCGGTCAGGCCGATCTTATTATTTCGGTCGAACCTATGGAATCTCTCCGATATCTGCCCTGGCTGTCAGAAAACGGATGGCTCATTACAAACAGCACTCCTTATGTGAATATTTCGAACTATCCTGAAATAGGAGAAATTTATAATGAAATAAGGAAAGTTAAAAATCATATTCTTATTGATGCTGAACCAATTGCCAAAGATTTGGGTTTCCTTCGTTCAGCTAATATGGTCATACTGGGGGCGGCTTTGCCTTACCTGGAAATTGCCCAGTCTGAGATTGAAAATGCAATTTCAGCCATTTTTAAATCCAAGGGAAAAGATATAATAGATCAAAATATTATGGCCCTGAGAAAGGGTAAGGAAGTTTCTGAATCTTATTCACTGTCAAAGGTGTAAATCTGTAATGTTTCCTTTGTAAGATTTCTTTCGTATAATTCTTTTACCAGATTTTCCTGCTTGTCCTCTCCAATCTTAACAATAATTATATTTTTGTCCTGACTATATTGAATTCTAAGCATTCTAAGCATGAAGATAAAGAGGATAATCCTGTTCCCTGTTTTATTGATACTTCTGGCAATCCTTGTCACTTTAATAATTAACATTTTCATCCCCCGGGTTCATGAAAATCCTCCTGAAACTGCAGAAGAAGATCAAAGCCCTCCGAAAATTGAATATGGTATAATTGTCGATTCCCTGACCTTAATTAATGAACAGGTAAAGAAAAACCAATCTTTATCCGATATACTTGATCAGTATGGCGTGGGACCTGATGTGGTTTACAAGCTGGCACAAGCCTCCTCTCCTGTATTTGATGTAAGAAAAATCCGGAGCGGGAATAATTATACCATGATCCTTTCAAAGGATTCCATCCCGCAGGTTTATTATTTAATCTATGAAGAGGATCTAACTTCATATATTGTATTTTCAATGCACGACAGCATATCTGTTTATGTCCGGAACAAACCAGTTCAGACAGTTATCAGGTATGTTTCCGGAACTATAAAAAGTTCTTTATGGAACTCTCTGGCTGATCAGGGGGCTGATCCGAACCTGGCCAATGAATTATCTGAAATCTATGCCTGGACCATTGATTTTTTTGGGATACAGAAGGATGATTATTATAGGATCATTTATGAAGAGATGATGGTTGACAGCAATTCTATTGGCATCGGAAAGGTAATTGCGGCTGATTTCAATAATATGAAAAAGGATTATTATGCTTTTGGTTTTGAGCAAAACGGGAAGTATGATTATTTTGATGATCAGGCCGGAAGCCTGCAGCGGACTTTCCTGAAGGCTCCTCTGAAATTCAAACGCATCAGTTCCAAATTCTCATACAGCCGCTACCATCCTGTTTTGAAAATCCGCCGGCCGCATATGGGTGTGGATTATGCAGCCGATATCGGGACCCCGGTTCACACCATCGGCGACGGCACAGTAATAGCGAAGGGCTGGGACTACAAGGGTGGTGGTAATTATATCAAAATTAAACACAACGGAACCTATAGCACCACTTATATGCACCTGAACGGATTTGCAAAAGGTATTTCAGTGGGTTCAAGAGTGAGGCAGGGACAACTTATAGGATATGTCGGACGGACAGGTCTTGCAACAGGGCCACATCTGGATTTCAGGATTTACAGGAACGGGAAACCCATTGATCCCCTGAAAGTTGAATCCCCCCCTGCCAAACCTGTAGATAAGGTTAATATACCAGCATTTAATCAGATGCGCGACAGCCTGATCAATGTTCTGAAGGAAATTCCGATTAAATCTCCCAATAATATTTCTTCAACTCCATAGAATTTAAAGAAAAAGTTTAACTTTAAAAACTTATTTATTCAACAAGAAGACGGGACAAATAGGATGAAATTTAAATTTTTGATAAGCTTGTTTATTGTTCTTTTTAGTTCTGTTTTTTCCAGATCCTTTGCACAGGTTTTACAAAATGAAGCTGATAAAATTTATGGGCTTGATCCATTATTATACAATGGCAGGGTCTATACATATTTTGTTCCTTCTTCCACAAATGGTAACCAGTTTCTTTCAGGCAGGGAATTCAGCAGGGGGGAAGTAAGTATCCGGGGAACCCAATTTAAGGATGTGGATCTCAATTATGATATTTTCAATCAACAATTACTTCTGAGCTATCACGATTTAGTTGGGGCTGAAAGTATCCTTGAGATTTCCAAAGCATGGCTGAACAGTTTCAGAATTGGAAACAGGAATTTTGAATTGATTGCTGGGACTGACAGTGTTCCGCATATTTACCAGGTAATTGGAGATTCATCCATTAGAATATTATATTCATGGAGGAAGGACTTAAATCTGGAACATGCTGGCACTCTAAACTATATTTTTTCAGCTCCTCTGAAAACATCTTTTATTAATATTGAAGGTCGTATTATTCGATATAAGAATAACAAGGGATATGTATCTATCTTCAAATCTGGGAATCAGGAAGCAATAAAAAAATATCTACGGCAGCACAGGATCAGTGTGAAAAAAGCTTCTGACCTGGAAATGTATAAATTGATTTCATATTGTATTGAGTTATAAAGGAATGACAAAAGCTATCATTCTTCTGCATTTTCTATTCATTGGATTCTTGCTCCCTCCAGAGGGCCCTGACCAGCATATATCCTGTCATGTGGATAATATGCCTTTCCCTGAATTTTGCGATTACATTTTTAAGGAAAGCGGGGTCAGGGTATATTATAAAGATGTCTGGGTGAGTAATATCCGCGTGACAATTGATTCGAATGACATTAGTGTAAGAGACGCACTTCATTTAGCTGTCAAAGGATCGGGTCTTGAAATATCGGAATGGCGGGGTGAACTAGTCATCCTTCCAGGCAAAAAACTTCTGGAATCCCTACCCGATTATACCCTGGCGACTCTAAAGGTAGATACATCCACCACATCTGCTAAATCCATCACTGAGAGTGAAGAGCGATATATAAAAGGAAGAAAAGCAGATGTGACCCAGACTATACGTATCGGAAAGAAGGATCTCATGAACAGCAATTCCAGCGCAAAAATCCTGGGCCGTATTACTGATCAGGAGAGCGGGGAAGCTGTGATCGGAGCCACAATGTACCTCGAAGAGACCGGAAGCGGAACTGCAACAGATCAAAATGGTTTTCTATCGATGGTCCTGAAACCCGGAAAATATACTGCCCGCTTTAGTTGCCTGGGATACAAGAGTATAAAATATTTGCTGGATGTACTCTCGGATGGGGAATTCAATGTGAAATTGAAGAAGTCGGTAATTCAGATGCAGGAAGTCGTCGTTTATGGCGACCGCCAGATGAATATACGTTTTAAAGACCCTGGCCTGGAAAAGATATCAAGCCAGGCTATTAAAGAGATCCCCATGTTGATGGGTGAACGCGATATCCTGAAAGTTTCTGAAATGCTCCCGGGCATTGTGAGCGTGGGAGAAGGCTCGGCCGGTTTGAATGTCAGGGGAGGAGGAGCCGATCAGAATGCATTCTATATCAATAAGGTTCCCGTATACAATACTTCCCATATGTTTGGATTTTTTCCGGCATTTAACGCGGATATCATCAAGGATTTTTCGATTTATAAAGGACATATTCCGGCGCAATACGGCGGACGTTTATCCTCTGTTTTCAATATCATTACCCGTCAGGGAAACCGAAAACATTTTACGGCCCGTGGAGGGCTGAGTCCGGTAGCCGCCAACCTGATTGTCGAAGGTCCCCTGAAGAAAGATACCTGCAGTTTTTTTGTAAGCGGCCGTTCCACTTATTCCGATTGGATAATAGCCCAAATTGATGACCCTCTCATCAAGAACAGCCGGGCAAATTTCTATGACTTTTCAGCAGGCCTTAATTATGATCTTCAAAAGACTCAGATGTCATTGTTTTTTTATCGTAGTGAAGATTATTTCCGTTTATCTGACATAAATACATATAAGTATTCAAACAGTGGTGCTTCATTAAGTTTCAGCCATAATTTCAGTACATCGCTACGGGCTGATTTTTCCCTGATAGGTGCCCAATATGGCTTTACAACTACTGATCAGTTGCAGGCTTCAAATGCATACGAACATAGCTATAATATTGGTCATTATGAAGCTAAAGCCGATTTCAGTCAAAACCTGAACCATAAAAATTCCCTGGAATATGGCCTTGATTTTATATATTACGAACTGGATCGCGGAACAGTTAAGCCTTTCGGGGCAGCTTCACTGAGGTCTCCCATCATGCTTGGAAAAGAGAGAGGTTTTGAAAGCTCCCTATACCTGGCTGATAATTATGATATTCTTCCCTGGATAAACCTGAATCTCGGGATAAGATACTGGCTCTTTAACCCCCTGGGGCCTAAAACAGTTTACACTTATGCTTCGGGCCTGCCAAAGGATATCAGATATATTAGCGATACATTAAAATTCTCGGATGGACAGGCTATCCGTTGGTATACTTCCCCTGAATTGAGAGTAGCTGTAAATATCGAAACTGATCCGGAAGGTTCGGTTAAACTTGCGTTCAACCAAATGCATCAGAGCCTGTTTATGCTCACGAATACCATTTCAATTGCCCCGAATACACAATGGAAACTTGCAGATTACCATCTGAAACCTTCCCGCAGTAACCAGGTATCGGCCGGTGTCTTCAGGACTTTCCCCAAATTTGCCCTGGAAGCCTCTGTTGAGTTATACTATAAAACCACCTCGGAATTGCCTGCGTTTATAGACGGGGCCGATTTTCTAAATACACCACTCATCGAAACTATGGTCCTGCCCGGAAAACAAAAAGCCTATGGTGCAGAATTCTTACTCAGGCGAAATGGGCGCAGGCTCGATGGCTGGCTGGCATATACTTATTCAAGGTCCATAATAAAAGTTAATGGGACTCAGGCCTGGGACAAGATTAACAACGGGGAAGCATATCCGGCCAATTATGATATACCTCATGTTGTGGATGCAGTTGTGAATTATCATTTTAGCCGTCGGGTAACAGTCTCGGCTGTGCTTTCATATCAAAGTGGAAAGCCTATCACTTATCCCACATCCATTTATTATGTGAACGGTATTCCATATATAGATTATTCCAAACGCAATGAATACCGCATTCCGGATTATTTCAGAACTGATTTATCGTTGAGCCTGGAAGGAAACCTGAGACGGCACAAGTTACTTCATAGCTCACTGACTTTGAACTTATACAATGTTACCGGTAGGGAAAATCCCTATTCAGTCTATTATATTTCTGAGAATGGTAGAATAAATAGTTATCAGTATTCGGTTATCGGAGTTCCTATCTTCACGATTACCTGGATCTTTAAGCTGGGAAATTATGCATCGGATTAAGACCTTAGTATACATAATATTGATCATGGCTTTTATTACAGCTTGTATTAAGCCATATACACCCGAATTGAAACCCGGCAACACTTTTAAATATGTTGTGACAGGACAGGTTACGGATCAGGAGGGTTATCAGCTCATTAATATTTCTAAATCCACTTCAGTATCCAATCCCAAATACATTCCTGTTTTGGGTTGTGAACTTACAATTTCGGATGATCAGGGGAATGAGTACCAGTCGGAGGAATCTGGGGAGGGAAATTACCGGGTTTGGATTGATCAGTCAGGATTGGTTCCCGGTTATTCCTACAAACTCAGGATCATTACTCCGGAAGGGGACCAACTTGAATCAGACTATGATCAGATGTCTGAAGGCCCTCAAATTGATTCGGTTTATTATTTCAGGGAAGATATACTTACAAATGATCCGGATAATCCCCGGAAAGGGATTCGCTTTTATGTCGATTTAAATGCTTCTGAATCAGATAGTAGATTTTTCAGATGGGATATTGTAGAGACCTGGGAATATCATGCGGATTTTGCAAAGGAGTGGTACTATAATGGAAATTTTAATCATATAGTTCCTCCGGATTCTTCAGATTATACCTGCTGGATGACAAGCCGCTCACCGTATATTTTTACTCTTTCAACTTTAAACAACTCAACTAATTCATATAGAAAATTCCCACTTAATTTTGTGGATAATAAAACTACCCGTCTGGAGTACCTGTATAGTATGTTAATCAGTCAATATTCCCTGAGTGAAGCTGCTTATACATATTGGGACCAGATGCGCAAAAATAATGATGAGCAGGGCGGATTGTATCAACAGCAACCAGTTATAATTAAAGGCAATATCCATAATATTACACAAGCGGATCAGGATGTATTGGGCTTTTTCAGTGCAGCTTCATTGAGAACTAAACGGATATTTGTTAAGGATGTTCCGGATCTTGTCATTGATGCAATTGATAACTGTCAGGGGCCTCAACTGTTGGGGCGATTCGGATGGGTCGTTTATGATCCCAGCCGTTACCCAGTCTATTATATTGATGATCATGGTATACCTAAGACCCTGGCTAATGTATGCGTTGATTGCAAACTTTTTGGGGGTGTAACAGTCAAACCTGAATTTTGGCCAAATTAATATGAAGAAGAAATTTGCAGCCATTGGATTTGTGATTTTGAGCCTTTTAATATTCAATAAAACTCAGGCACAGGATCAATTTGCCGGATCTCAAACCGGGAGACTTGTACTATTGACCGACAGAACATTATATGTCGCTGGTGAAGAAATTTTATTTTCAGCCCGTTTATATTCAGGTATAATTGATCAAAGAGATTTAAACCGGGTTTTATATACTGAATTGGTCACACCTGATGGAGATCGTGCAGTTGGAGGTAAATTTCTGATAGATTCGAATACTAGCCGGGGCAGCTTGTCAATTCCTGCTAACCTGATCACTGGAAATTATTACCTCAGGGCTTATACACGATCCATGCGAAATTTCGGACCTCAAAGTTTCACTTATATCGGTCTTAAAATTGTCAATCCATACAGGAATGAGATTCTGGAGCTTAAACCAGAAGATAGGACAGGTCTTAATACGATAAATTCATCAGAAATAAATGAGTTGTCAGATGCATATTTGATATCCATGGGCAAAGAGACATATGGAAAAAATGAGGAAGTAAAGGTTTCAATCTCAATGAATCCATCAGGCAAAGAAAAAGATCGGAAAATATGTGTTACGGTTGTTCCCGATTCGGCCTTGCAAATAGATTTAAAGCAGATAAAAATTAATAATCCCGGGATCAAGGAAAATAAATTTTATCCGGAAACCCGGGGTGTTTCTTTGAGTGGCCATTTGATGAACAGCACAGGAAAAATTCCACTGTCTGGAAAAGTGATTAATTTGTCGGTATTGGGGGAAAAGGATTTTATGTCATACCGGACTGATTCCTCCGGAAGCTTCTATTTTTCATTCCCTGATTATATTGGATCCAGGAATATATTCCTGTCAAGTGAAAAAAATGCCGGAATGGAACCACTAATACTGGTTGACAATGACTTTTGCCCTTTGCAGCTCAAGATGCCTTCACCCACATTTCATCTAACTGAAAAAGAAAGGGAGATTATTTTCAATAGTGCACAAAATGAGGAGCTTTCTAAGATTTTCTATACTGATACAACAAAGCTGAATTCTAAAAAGAATCAGATATTACCTTTTTATGGGGAGCCTACTGAATTTTTATATCTGGATAAGTATATACAACTTCCAAGCATGGAGGAATGCTTCAACGAACTGCCTTTAGCTGTGAAAGTAAGGAAGAAACAAGGGAAAAAAATTCTAAAATTTTATACCGCAGTCGGCGCCATGTTGATCTATGATCCCTTGGTACTGATAGACATGATTGCAATAGATAATACGGATAAGATACTTGCCTTAGATCCTACTGTTATTTCCCGTATCGAACTGGTTGATGCCTTGTATGTGAAGGGGGATATGACTTATGGCGGGATTATCAGTATTATTTCGAAGGAAGCTAACTTTGGGGGCATCGATTTACCTTCTTCCGGTTATTTCATTAATTATAATTTTCTGAATGACACTTCAACAATGCTTAAGCCAGGCGAAAATTTGGATAATGTTCCGGATACCAGAAATGTTCTTTACTGGAATCCTGACCTGCTTGCAGATGATCAGGGGAAGCTTGACTTTTCATTCCGAACCTCCAATCTTCCTGGGAAATACACGATCATTTTGAGGGAAGCAGGTTCTGATGGGGAAATCAATATAGAAAGAAAATCTTTTATAGTTAGATAAGCGATTTTTTTTGAAAGTTAAATGGAGAGATCTTTTAATAAGGATGACTTTTTTTTAGAAGATCATTACCAAATTAAAGTGGCATAAAAAAAGGGGACATCATAATTATGACGTCCCCTTAAATTATGTATATTAAATATATTAGAATTTATCCCAGAAAAGTTTAGTAGTTAATTTATCTCCGCCAATGTCACTGGCTGCTTTAGAATAATTTCCGGCATTCAATGTTTGTTCATTAATCGGATATGTAAATCTCACAGGGATCTGGTCTCTGTTGTCGATATTTGGAGCCAGATTGAAAAGTGGATAATCCATTCTTCTCCATTCGGTATAGCTAACTAAACCACGGACATAGAGGGCAAGCCATGCCTGCGTACCGATCTTCTGCCTGAAATCTCCGGTAGCTGTTGAATAAGCAACTTCCGGATTTGCAAGATAATCAGCTGCGGAAGATAAGCCCCATTGTGCAAAGGAAGCTTCAATACCCTTGTTGTAATAATCCTCGGCAGTTCCACCTACAGAAAAATTATGTTCAGCGGCTTCAGCCAGGTAGAAGTTTAACTCTACATTATCGAGGAGTATAATGGCATAGCTAGGATCCTTAATGGCATCTGCTATATGCGAAAATGAAGACCAGTCGTTGTTATAGCCATATTTGCCCCCAATATTATAGGAAAAAGGTATTAATGAATCCGCAGCGAGGGCGGTAAATGGCAAGTCAACCTGGACTAATGAATCGGCACCTTGCATATCGGTATAAATCAAAACCAATTTTCCGGTTCCCGGTATCTCGGTATCAATTTTTTGATTATGTTCATTCTTTGAATAAACGAAATTTATTGGTGAAAAATATGCCTGCATTCTGGGGTCAATCAAATTATTCATCATATCAACAATCGTATTGGTGACCACAAAATCATGACGGCCGCTTTGTACCAGGTCCTGGAACAAAGGATTAGACATAGAACCACCCGGATATGGAAGGTTGCAGCTTTCGCCGGCGCCAAATCCTTTATCATAAGCAGATTCAATGGTAGTTTTGGCAAGACTTTCATTGACATCAACAATGGTGATACCTAATTTTACCTTCAAGGTATTGCCAAATTTAATCCACTCACCAACATCTCCCCCGAAATATATATCATTGACTCCAAAGCTGCCTTGAGAATCATCCAAACCTGCCAGGTCGGTATTTAACCTGTCAATCAGATCAGTGTAAATTGTTGCAGCATCGTCATATGCCGGAGATATATTATTGATATCCAAAGCCTGTGAATAAGGAACATTTCCAAATATATCCACAAGACGGTTATAACAATACACTTCAACCAAATCAATAATGAAGAGCTTGTTGGATTTTTCAATATTGGCTGCATCCCCGTCTACAGTAGTTGCCGTAATGCTTTTTGTAGCATCTTGCAGGTCGTTGAGAACATCGCGGTAATAGGTGCGGAATGTAAAGTCTGCAATGGTCCTGTCGACAATATTATACTTGGACTCATCGGTATAAGTCGTTTCCGTCCAATATTGTGTCCATAGTTTCCATACATTCAGGTTCACATTGGTACTTGCCACCTGATCGGCAAGTGCTTTTTGTGCATTGGTAAAAGTATACTCCCCGGGCACCTCGGTAGGATGTTTCTTATCGGTATTATAGTCTTCAAAATTCTTGGTACACGAAACATTAATACCCATCAGTACTATTAAAATTATATATATTCTTTTCATGGTTTATGGTATTTAAAATTGCAAATTAACACTAAAACCTACATTTCGTGTGCTGGGCATTACACCACTCTGCCATCCTTGTACGCGGCCGGCACCCTGGCTGGCTTCAGGATCTGCATAAGGCAGGTTCTTGTAGATAATCCATAGGTTAGATCCTACAAGACTGAAGGAAATACCACGAAATGGCGTACTGGCCAATACCTTTGATGGCAGTGAGTAAGTCAGGACTACTTCCCTTAACTTAACATAGGATGCATCATAGACAAAGGCTGAATTCGGATTTAAATAATAACCGGTAGAATATATACCATAATCAGTATTAACAGCATCAATACGGGTGGTATTTTGTGTGTAGCTACCATCGGCTTGTTCTACAACACCATCAAAAATGAATCCACCGCTTTCGGGTTTGTAGGTTCCGTCTTCATTCTGAAGCACGGGGTCTCTCACCGGGTTTCCAAGATCATTGGTGCCATCAGTAATGTCATAAATACCGGTACCTAATCCGTAATTCTGGTCAAGTGAGAACACGCTTCCGCCATGCTGCCAATCGATCAGGAAGTTAAGAGCCCAGTTTTTGTATGTAAAGGTGTTTCTTAAACCGGCATTCCAATCCGGGTTAATATTTCCGATAACTATATCAGAAGTTGGAGTTTTTAGATAATATCCGTCCTCGCCGATTACTTTTTTACCATCATGATAAACATAGTCGGTACCCTGGATGGTTCCAAATGGTTCATTTACACGTGCATTGATGGTCACACCACCTTGGAGATTAGCAATTTGTAAATTCTGAATACTATCTTTTAAAGAGACGACCTTATTAATATTTCTCGCCCAGTTAAGGGTCACATCCCAACGGAAGTCACTTTTAACAATTGGAGTTCCAATAATTTGAAGTTCAATACCCTTGTTTTCAATTTCTCCGGCATTGACATATTTAGAAGTATAACCTGTAGCATAAGAAACACTGATAGGAATAATCTGATCAACAGTATTTCTTTTATAAAGCGAAAGGTCGAAGCTCAAACGCTTTTTCAGTAAGGTCATTTCCAAACCGGTTTCCCATTCATGGGTCATTTCGGGTTTTAAATCCTGGTTATTCTTAATACTAGGTAAAGAATACAGAGGATCTCCGTTAAAGACGCCATTAAAGGCATAAGCATCGAAAATACTTCCCCAGGGTGCATAATTTCCGGCTTTGGCATAGCTAAGTCTTACTTTGCCTAACTGCAGCCAATCAGCATTATTCAGGAGATTTGAGAAAACAAAACTTCCTGATATAGAAGGATAATTATAGGACCATTTATCTTTTGGAAGAGTGGAAGAAACATCCTGCCTGATACTGGCATCCAAATAGAGCAAGTTTTTAAAGCCAAACGAAGCACCAATAAAATATCCGTCAACAGCGGTTTGCTGAAACAATTCATCGGGTGCGAGCATCTGGTTCACACTATTGGATAAATCATAATAGCCAGGTACGATTAAACCACCATCTGTTGATTCAAATACCTGATCAATTCTTCTTCTCATGAAGTTGGTTCCGGCAAAAGCTGAAAGACTGAAATCTTCACCGAAATTCTTATTGAAGTTCAGCATGAGATCATAATTGATTTCCGTGAATGTACGGGACAATCTGGAATATCCTGAGGTAACATCCGGACGGTTAACGCCGAATTCACCGGATGAGGAACCAACAGCTTTGCGTTCTTCCTGTAAATCAGTGTAATGGTCAACAGAAACACGGCCCATCAGACTTAGGTAATTTGTAATGCTCCAATCAGCCTGAGTATAACCGATCATACGGTTACGTCTGTCAGTTTCAAAATTATTGGCTCTTAGCCAGAAAGGGTTATCCCAGTATGCTGGTGTCGGATCGTAAGGACTATTCGGGTTCCATGTAACATTCCGACCGGTGGCGTCAAAAATGTCTTTCTGTGCTTTATAGTCAACATTGGTCTCCATCCACTGACGAAATGATGACAGAATATTGTCGCTATAACCTGTAGAGTTACGCCCTTTACCATCAGTAGTGATGAAGTTGCCCTGTGCTGAAACTTTCAGGTTTTTAAGCACATTATAAGATCCATTTAAGAGAAAATTATTCTTTATGATCTTACTGTTGGGCATTATACCCTTTTGATCCATATTCGTGTATGACAACCTGAATAAGGTCTTATCTCCGCCACCACTTACATCAACACTGTTAGTCAGCATAATGGGTGTCTGGAAGAAATATAAAGGACCATTGGGAGAATCAACCCATGGGGTTGCTTTTTGATAGTTTGGTGAAGCGGGGTCGAATGAATCCCACTGGTACACCATGAAGTTCGGATCAAATTTTTCACCCAGTGAAGCATCTTCAGTAGTCGGAACGGAATAATCGATTTGCCCGTCATTATTAATGTCATATTTATGCAAAAAGCCCGGGTAATCAGTACTGCTGTAAAATGGGCCATAGCCACCACCATAATTGGTCTGATATTTCGGGAAAGTGCTTTTATCAATAAAGCCTGTTGTAATATTGGAACTTATTCCAACACCAACTGAATTACCCATTCCTGATTTTCTTGAACCTTTTTTGGTGGTGATTAAAATGACTCCGTTAGCACCGCGTGAACCATACTTGTTGGTTGCAGCAGCACCTTTTAAGATAGTCATGGATTGAATATCATTCGGGTCAATATCGGAAGCCGCATTTCCATAGTCGTAACCATTACGTCCGGAAATCTGACCTGCATTATTAATCGTGGAATTGTCAATAGGCACACCATCAACAACAAAAAGGGCCTGGTTATCATTCCTGATCGTATTGACCCCCCTGATAAGTATATTGGTGGAACCTCCCATGTTGTCACTGGCTTTTACCTGGACACCGGCTGCACGACCTGATAATAGGTTAACGAAATTGTCAGTCTTGGTTTGATTTAAATCACTACCACTGACTTGCTGAGTAGAATAACCCAGGGACTTCTTTTCCCGGGAAATACCCAAAGCAGTCACTACTACTTCATTCAAACCTACAACATCTTCCTGCATAGCGACATCAATCTTCGCCCTTCCGTCGATTTTGACCTCCTTGGTCAACATACCGATAAAGGAAAAAATCATGTCATTATGTCCTTCAGGAATAGCCAGGGAGTAATTCCCCTTGGCATCAGTAACGGTCCCAGTTAATGTGCCTTTGACAATAATGGAAACCCCGGGAAGAGGCGTTCCATCTTTGGCATCGGTCACCGTTCCTTTGACTTCAAATTGAGCCAAAGCGGCTCGCATTCCCACAAACAATAAGAATGCAATGAGCATTGTAAATTTTCTCATAGAACTGATTTTTGGTTAATGAATAATTGAATTCGCTTCTAGTAGTGCAAGTTTATAATAATTCCTGCTAATTAGCAAGAATTTAATAACAAAAAATTAACATTGAAATAATAAGTACTTACATTAAAGTAACTTAAGGAGTATAGTATTCAATTTTAGGAACTTACTTTTTATTCGATTCTGATTATAAATGCTTGGTTTATGAAGAATTTATAGTTTTGAACCAGCCTGAGCCACCTTCCGGCTCCTTTTACGTTCCTGAATATGCATAGAAATGTAAACAATCGACATCAAAATGATAAAAATTACATTGATCAAAAACCTGAACCAATCAAAATGAAAGAAAAATACATCTAAAACAAGGATTATAGTTGCTGAAAAACTGAAAAGTAAATGACCCCATTTGCGGTCGAAAAATTTAATGATCACAATGCCGGTACAACTCAACATATATAATAAGGCTGACAGCAAAAGAAAAATATTAACTTTAAATACCATATTTCCCTTATCAGGATAATATGTTCTAAGGGTTTCGGTGATGGTACCGGAAAAGAAAAGAGCAGTAATGATCAGGATAAACATTATACCGTAATAAGTGAGGGCTGCCAGAGTAACCAGCGACCGTGTCAGGGGTTTTCTGATTCGTGCTTTAATAAGGTATTCTTCGGTTTTCTCTGTTATGTTCATTTGCCTGTATATCGTAGTTATCCCAAAACTAAACAATTAAGTCATATATTTCAGATGCCGGCTATATAAATAAATAAAAATCCCGGTGCTTATAATCTGAAGCAGGGGGAAACCTGATATCTTCAAAAAGATATAGGGATGAAGTATGATGAGCAATTGGGCCATCAGGTAAAAGTGAAAGCCGCTTTTCCGGAGCTGCCACATCTGTATGGCCCCGAACAGGGAGGCGGCATAGAGTATGGCCCCCATCAAATAAAATCCCTGGTTCGCTTTTTTCAAAGCATCAAACTGGGGAAGATCCATGTTCATATTGTTCAGGGCATCCCTGAATTCCTGAAAATTCAGCGAGGCAGTCAGGTAGGTTAATAAAGCCAGGCCACCGAATATAAAACTCAGTATGCATAGTATAGTCAGCAGCTCTGGCCTTTTTTTAGGAGGATTTAACTGATCCTGTTGTGGATCCATATTTTCGTTTAAGCTTGTTATTAACCTAACTTTCCGGTTACCTTTTCTACTTCATGTAAAACTTCACATGATTTTACCAGCGCCTTCATTGCATTATGGTCATTATAAAGAGGTCTGTCGACATCCAGGAATTCCACATGTTTTCTTACAATTTCCTTTGCTTTATTAACGCCTGCTCCAAATTCATATTCCCTGAAATCCAGGGCCTGTGCAGCAGCCATCATTTCAATACCCAGGATACCGTAAGCATTATCAAGGATCTGGAAATTTTTCAATGCTACATTCATTCCCATCGAAACAAAGTCTTCCTGGTCGGCAGCAGCCGGTATAGATTGAATACAAGCAGGTGCTGATAATATCCTTTGTTCCACGATCTGCATATCGGCTGTATACTGGCTGAGCATCAGACCGGAAAACATTCCGGCTCCTTTGGTAAGAAAAGCGGGTAATCCCACGCTCAATGCCGGGTTGTTAAGCCGGTTCATCCTTCTTTCCGAAAGGACTGATACCATAGTAATGGCAATCCCGGCCATGTCCATCGGCAGGGCCACCGGACTTCCCTGGAAATTGGCACCGGATAATTGCATGTCTTCTTCCGGGAAGAAAATCGGATTGTCTCCCACGCCGTTCAGTTCAATTTCGACCTGCTTCCGGGCCCAGGCCAAAGCATCATGCGCGGTTCCGATCACCTGTGGTGTGGAGCGCATGCTGTATGCATCCTGTACTTTGCACTTGACCCTGTTTTCAGCCAGGTCACCGCCCTTTACCATTTTGTTGATAGCCATCGCACTTCTTACAGCTCCGGCAAATCCCCTGATTTCGTGGAGCTTTCTGTCGTAAGGTTTCATATTGGCTTTAAGGGCCTCCAAAGACATAGCTGCAGTAATCTCTGCCTGCTTCAGCCAGTTGTCAGCATCGAAAAGGAATATGGCGCTCATGGCTGTGAGCACATTTGATCCGTTGATGGTTGCTAGGCCGTCTCTTGCTTTTAAACCGGGTATCGTTATACCGGCGCGTTCCATGGCTTCTTTACCTTCGAGTAATTCACCCTTGTAATAAGCTTTTCCTTCACCCATCATCAATAAGGCAATCTGTGACATAGGTGCCAGGTCACCACAAGCCCCAACAGAGCCTTTCTGGCATACAAAAGGCGTTACACCTTTGTTCAGCATTTCAACAAGTGTCTGGGTAATGGCGGTCCGCACACCTGAATTCCCGTGGGCATGTACGTTTATACGTCCCAACATGGCTCCTCTTACCCATTCTTCGGGCATAGCATCACCAATCCCGGCAGCATGATTATATATAAGGTATTTCTGGAATTGTTCTACCTGATCGTCATTTAAAACGACTTCCGAAAATTCACCTATACCCGTATTAACCCCATACATGATTTCATGGGCTTTGATCTTTCTTTCAAGCATAGCCCTGCAGACTTCCATCCGCTTGATAGCTTCAGGGTGAAGTTCTACTTTTTCATTATTCCGGGCCACATTCACTACATCTTCTATAGTGAGGCCTGAACCTTTTATTATGAGTGTCATAACAATATTAAAATTAATGTTAAACTGAATCAGAAAATTGATTGAAAAATTCAATAAGAACAAGGGTTTTAATGAAACCCTTATAGAACTGGGTAGAGTGCTTTACGGTTTATCTTTATTTTAAAACGAAGTATCCAGTAATTCATTTTTATTAAATTAACATTCTTCTATGCAAAAATAGAAAATTATTGTCGTGTGAACCGATTAACAATTATTTTTGCACAACTTCATATTAAATCGATGGCCATAAAGATCCAATCAAAAGAAGAACTGAATGGGCTGATTAACAGCCTGGAAACTATAGTCCTGTACTTTTATAATGACGAATGTGCCCCATGCCTGAGCTTAAGGCCTAAGGTTGAAGAATTGCTTGCTGAAGAGTTTCCTAAAATCAGCCTGATATATGTAAACTCTAAGGAACATCCCGAACTGATGGCAGACTACGGGGTATATGCATTTCCTCTCTTAATATTCATTGTGGAAGGTAAGGAGTTCATTCGCTATAGCAAGTACGTCTCCATGTTAGAATTATCGGAAGCGATAGGGAGAATATATCAGATGTATTATTCGAATGAATAGGGGCCTGTAAAAGCAATCAGTTTTTTAAGAGGAAAGCTGTAAATTCATCAGGACTAAATGAAAGTTGCTCACCAGTTTGCATGTTTTTCACTGTAAGCCGGCCGCTGCTGATCTCTTCTTCCCCCACCAGGGCTACAAAAGCTATGTTTTTCTGGTCGGCATATTTCATTTGCTTTTTAAGTTTGGATGCTTCCGGATAAACTTCAGTGTTAATTCCCAGTTTTCTCAGATTGTCAGCCAATAAAAGGCAATATTTTTCTTCTTTTTCTCCGAAATTCAGGAAGAGAACCCGGGTTGAAGCTGCAGCAGTTGCCGGAAAGCTATCCAGCATCTGCAACACATCATAGATACGGTCCGCCCCGAAAGAAATACCAACACCTGAAACCCCTTTCAATCCAAAGATCCCGGTCAAGTCATCATATCTGCCACCACCGCAGATACTTCCGATCTCTGCATCCAGCGCTTTCACTTCAATGATGGCCCCGGTATAATAATTCAGTCCGCGTGCAAGGCTCAGGTCCAGCTCGCATTTGTCTACAAGTCCGAGATGTTGCAGGCGGTCGAAAATAAATTCCATCTCGGCTATGCCTTTCAGTCCGGTTTCGGATTGTGAAAGGGCTGTTTTCAAATGTTCCAGCTTTTCAGCACTCGTACCTTTCAGGAAGAGAAAAGGCTCAAGCTTTTCAAGGGATGCTTCTGAAAAACCCTTTTCCCTGAGTTCTTCAAATACTTTGTCTTTACTCGTCTTATCCAGCTTATCCATGGCCACAGTCAGTTCCGTAAAACGCTCCGGGGCGCCGACACTGCCGGCTATTCCGATCAGGATCTTCCGGTTGTTAAGCTTGGTAACTGTCCTGATCCCGATCTTGTCAAAGACTGATTGTATGATCTGAACCAGTTCGGTTTCATTCAGGAGTGAATCACTTCCGATCACATCCACATCACACTGGTAAAATTCCCTGTAGCGGCCTTTTTGGGGTTTATCGGCCCTCCATACCGGTTGTATCTGATAGCGTTTGAATGGAAAGGAAATGTCATTCAGGTGCTGTACCACATAGCGTGCAAATGGCACTGTGAGGTCATAGCGCAATCCTTTTTCACTGATTTGTGATGTAAATTTTCCGATATCAGAAGCTTCCTGATCCAATGGATTTATTCCATTCAGATAATTTCCGGAATTTAATATTCTGAAAAGAAGTTTGTCCCCTTCTTCACCATATTTTCCTAAAAGGGTCGAAAGATTTTCCATCGCCGGGGTTTCAATAGGAGAATATCCGTAGAGCCGGAAAGTGTCTTTTACTGTTTGAAAGATAAAATCTCTGCGGGCCATCTCCAGTGGTGAGAAATCCCGCGTGCCTTTTGGTATGGATGGTTTATCAGCTGCCATTCAGGAATAAGTTAAGAAGATTATTTTTTGTTTCTGAATAATAATTGCTGCAAAAGTAAGCAATCTATGCTTTTCAACCGGCCTGATGAGCGCATTGTTCCAGGATATTGTCAAGGTATTCCTGTGCTGCTTCACTTCCTTCCGGTGGTGCCCAGGGGGCAAAGCTTTTCGCGTTAGACGGAATGAAGGGCCCTTCTTTGAACTCATATGCTACGCTGCCCGTTTCCAGGCTTATGAGCATATGGTAGGTGGAAGGAGGGATCTCAGCCCCGAACTGACCCTTTGAAACATCCAGCAGCATGGATTCCCGGATATTTCCTGCCCTGTCAAATTCGACTACCAGGAAACGGCCCCTCAAGACGATAAAGATCTCATTTTTATCCGGATCAGAATGTAAATGTGGGCGGATATAACTTCCGGGCTCGATTGCATTCAAAAGTCTTTGAAGGGGGGCCTCATAGTCGGGGTGAAAATTGTAATTTTTTCTTTTTCGCGGATTTGATATAGCTTCAGCAGCGGTTTTATCAAGTAAGGATTCCTCTATTCTGATCATTGTTTCTATTCCAATAAAGTTGAAAGGAGCAAAGATAATCCATATTGCGATTATGGCAGGTCAGGTATTTGTTGTTTCTAAAATCATTCCATATTCTTCAATTGACTATTATTTCTTAAATTTTCCATTAAATTTGCCGGAATCATCAACAGGTATAAGTAGTTCGCAGATGAAAATTATGCAGGTAGCCAATAAGTTTCCCTATCCCCCTAAAGACGGCGGTTCTATTGCGACTTTCAGTCTTGCGCGTTCCCTTGCCGAATTAGGAAATGAAGTGACTATCCTGGCGATGAATACTTCCAAGCATTTTACGGATATCAAAAATATCCCCGGGGAGCTGCAGGAAATGATCCGTTTCGAAGCGGTGCCTGTTGATACATCCATCACTTTGGGCGGGGCGCTGAAAAATTTGTTTTTTTCAAAAATGCCTTATAATGCGGAAAGGTTTATCAGTCCTGCATTTGACCAAAAGTTGCGGCAACTACTAAAGGAAAATGACTTTGATATAATTCAACTTGAAGGATTATACCTTGTACCTTATATAGATACTATACGCAAATATAGCCAGGCACTGCTTGTCATGCGGGCCCATAATATTGAACATGAGATATGGGAACGTTCGGTTAAAAGGCAAAAAGGGCCGAGAAAAATCTATATACGACACCTCTCATCCAGGATTAGAAAGATAGAACTGGAATTCCTGAACGCATATGATGCTGTCCTTCCCATCACAGAAAGGGATGGGAAGATGATGAAACACCTGGGTTGCAGGCTCCCCATGAAAATTGTCCCAACAGGCATTAATTCCGGGGAACTTCAGCCTGATCATTCAAAGCTGGACTTTCCTTCGGTTTTTCACATTGGAGCGCTTGACTGGTTACCAAATCAGGAAGGAATATTATGGTTTCTCGATAATGTCTGGCCTAAGATTTTGGATAAAAAGCCCCAGATTAAGTTTTACCTTGCCGGCAGAAATGCTCCCGGATTTTTCAGGGAAATGAAGTATCCTAATATGGAATTCATCGGCGAAGTGGACGATGCATACAAATTCATGCGAGCCAAAGCGATTATGATCGTGCCTGTATTATCAGGCAGCGGTATGCGTATCAAGATAATTGAAGGCATGGCTCTGGGAAAATCCATAGTCACCACATCTGTTGGCACCGAAGGCATTGCTACAAGCCATGGCGAGAATATCCTGATTGCAGATACCGCGGAGGAATATGCGGGGGAAATCCTGAAATTGCTCGACAACTATGAGCTTTTCAGGGAAATTGGAGAAAAAGCCACTACATTTGTCAGGCAGAATTATGATAACCTGGCGATTTCTGCATCGCTGGTGAGTTTTTATAAAGAATTATTGAAATGATTACAGCCATCATCTTCTGGTTAGCAATCTTTCTGCTATTCCATACTTACTTGTTCTATCCCTTGATATTGAATATTTTATCGGGTTTTTCAAGGCCTGAGCGACCAAAGTATTCGGAAGGGGAGGAGCTTCCCCTGGTTTCGGTAATCATTGCTGCTTTCAATGAGGAAACTCATATCGGACCCAAAATTGAAAGTATTTATAGAAATTCATACTCAGCGGATAAATTTGAAGTACTTATTGGATCGGATGCTTCTGATGATATGACTGCCGTGATCGTCAAGTCATACCAGGATAAAATTCCAAATCTCCGTTTTTTTGATTTCAGGGAAAGGCGTGGAAAAGGGAATGTGGTGAATGACCTGGTAAGGGAAGCAAAGGGAGAGATTATACTGTTTACCGATGCCAATGTCATGTTCGATGAAAGAACTCTTTTTAACCTGGTCAAGCATTTCAAGGATCCGCGTATAGGCCTGGTTGACAGCAATATGATCAATATGGGAATGAAGGCCGAAGGAATCTCTTTCCAGGAAAAGGCCTATATCTCAAGGGAAGTCAGGATCAAGAACAGGGAGGGCAGGCTCTGGGGTGCTATGATGGGCCCTTTCGGCGGTTGCTACGCAATTCGCCGCGACGATTATACTAAGGTTCCCTCCAATTTTCTTGTAGATGATTTCTATATAAACATGAAGATTTTTGAGAAAGGTAAGCTTGCCATTAATGATATAGATGCAAAGGTATTTGAAGATCTTCCGGACAATCTGAATGTGGAATTCCGCCGGAAAGTCCGTATAGGAACAGGGAATTTTCAAAACCTACGCGAATTCTGGAAGCTTTTATTCCGCGTACCTTATGGATTTGCCTTCCTTTCACATAAAGTCATCCGATGGTTCGGACCATTTCTCCTGATCATCGCTCTTGTAAGCAATATATTACTCGCCCTCAGGTATAATTATTACCTGCTGATCCTTGCTTGTCATCTGCTGATTTACATCATTCCATTGCTTGACCTGCTCCTCAAAAAAATAAATATTCATATCCGGCTGTTCCGTTTGATCACTCATTTCTTATCCATGAATGCTGCACTTTTTGTTGGTTTTTTCAGGTCGATGAAAAAAGTTCGCTCAGGAGTTTGGGAAAGGACCAGTAGGGGATAGGAAAATAAGAAAATAATTACTCAGGAGATTTTTCAGCATCCGGAGATTTCCGGAATCTTTTAATAAATTTAAAGATATTGATTTTACCGAAGACCTTGTTCCAGATATCCATGTCCATAAGCGGCGAATCGGTGGTAGCTTTATAAGTCAGGAAAATTCCCAGGGGGAGCAATACCGCGGAAGCGAGCCACATACCATAAGGCACGCCTACGGCACCTTGCACGGCAGATTTTTCACCTATCATCGAAATAATGTGAAACAAAACAAAGAGAATGACTGAGACCACGGCAGGTAGGCCCAGACCCCCTTTCCGGATGATGGCACCCAGGGGAGCACCGATAAAAAACAAGACAAGACAGGCAAAAGACAGGGTGAATTTTTTATGCCAGGCTGCTTTGTGTTTTAAAATATTCTCTTCCTTTGATATAAAAGTGTCCTGATAATATCCCAGGGATTTACGGGTATTCCGGGCAGTACTCAAGGCGTTTTCAATAACCTTGGTCTTTTCATCTCTGGAAAAGCTTTCCATAAAATTATCGTTTTTAACGGCAGAAGTATCATTGAGCCTGGTCTGGTTAGTATCCAATACTGAAAAGAAATGATCGTTTTTAAGAAAGCCCTTTGCAAAATCGAGCTTCCCTTTCTCCTGGTATTTTTCAAGCGAATCAATCGAATAACTTAATTGTGAGACATCCAACATCTGATAATTGTTCTTGAACAAGTCCTCGTTGGTGCGGCTCATTTTGAAGGCGGTCAGGTCGAATTTTTTTACCTGTTCACGGAAATAAGTTCTTTGAAAAGGATTATTGGTACGATAATTTTTCATATCGTATTTTTCCTGGTAATTTGTCCCATTATAAAGTGTAAAAATGAGATACCTGCCATCAGGGGTCGCTTCCATTTTTCCTGAATCGGCAGATGTAACATCTACATCCCCCCTGCGTGAAGTATGATTGTAAATGAGAATATTAAAGATGGTTTTTCCGTCTTTTCCCTTTTTCCCAACCCTGATCACATAATCATCCATCCCGTTGTAAAAAATCCCCTCCTTTATATTGATGGCCATTCTTTTTTTGCGGACATCATAAAGGAGTGATTTGAATTTCAGGTTGGCAACCGGTAAAATATTATTGGAAAAGTAAAATGCAAAAACTGAAAGAAAAACAGAAAAGATGACCAGGGGCATCATGATCCTTCGCAAAGATATACCGGCCGATTTCATTGCTACCAATTCGTACCTTTCACCCAGGTTGCCGAAAGTCATCAGGGAGGACAGCAGGATTGCAAGGGGCAGTGCCAGCGGAACAAAGGTAGAGGATGCATAAAATAGCAGCTGGGCAATGATATACCATTCCAGGCCCTTTCCCACCAGGTCGTCGATGTATTTCCAAAGGAACTGCATAAGCAGTATGAAAAGTGAAATGAAAAAAGTCATCACCATGGGGCCGGCATAACTTTTCATCACAAGTACATCTATCTTTTTCATATTACTTTTCAGATACGGGGGCAAAGATACTGAATAGTAGAATAACCGGAATAAGGGCATTTTATTATATGAGAAGTCATCGAAACTGTGCTACAGAGAAGCCTGGGATTAAAAGGATTAAATTCGCTGTGCCGGCATTTATTGTAAAATATGACTATGCCGATCTTAGAAAACCTTAGGGATGCTTAATTTTCCCTATTTTTGTGCTAAAGCCGGAACCTGTATGCAAATGTTAGAAGTAAAGGATAAAAAGACTGCAAAGCAATTTCTGGATGTTGCCAGAAGAATATACAGGGATGAACCAAACTGGGTATGTCCTCTCGATAATGATATCCATAATATTTTTGATCCGGACAGGAATGCTTTTTTTAAAAATGGAGAAGCTGTCCGCTGGATACTTAAGGACGATGATGGAAGTTTGATTGGCAGAGTAGCGGCATTTTATAATAAGGCAAAAGCATTGAAATATGCTCAACCAACGGGAGGCATGGGTTTTTTTGAATGTATTGACGATGAAAAAGCTGCTCTTATGCTTTTTAAGCAATGTGAGAGCTGGCTTTCCGAAAAGGGAATGGAAGCGATGGATGGGCCGATAAATTTTGAGGAAAACCTGAATTACTGGGGCTTACTCGTGGAAGGATTCACTTTACCTGCTTTTGGAATGAATTATCATCATCCCTATTACCGCCATTTGTTTGAATCATATGGCTTCAGGCCTTTTTATTCTCAGATTACCAAACATCTTGACCTGACTGTCCCTTTTCCTGATAGATTTTGGAAGATAGCCAGGTGGGTCATGAAAAAGCCTGGTTTTGAATTTCTTCCATTTTCATTTGAAAATGTAGATAAGTTAGTGGATGATGTAAAGGAAATTTATGATCAGGCCTGGATATTTCATGAACATTTTGTCCCCCTTGATAAAAAAGTGATCCGCAAGATAATTGATTCAGCACGGCCAATTCTGGTGGAAGATTTTATCTGGTTCGTATATCATAATAAAAAACCAATTGGATTTTTTGTAATGTTTCCCGATATTAACCAGATAATCAAAAGGTTTAACGGCAAGCTCAATATTTTCAACAAATTACGCTTTTTATATTACAGGAAGATAAAAACCATGACCCGGGCCAGAATATTATTGCTTGGCATTGTTCCTCAATATCAGGGCCAGGGAATTGAATCTGCCATTTTCTGGCATCTTCAGGAACCTGTTCTGGTAAAAAGACCCTATATAAAGGAATTGGAGATTTCCTGGGTTGGCGACTTTAATCCCAAAATGCAGGCGACTCTTGAGGCCCTGGGTGCTAATCCCGGAAAAAAGCATATCACTTTCCGGAAAATGTTCGGTGATGAGTTAAATTTCAAATATTCCCGGAAGATCGCCATGGACACAAAATTCAGGAAATCCAATTCTGATTCTGCTTAAATTTATTATTCTTTAATTGATTTGGAATTCAAACCTTTCCCTACTATATTTGTCTGCGATTCCGGAGGAATTGTCTTCTGTAAATTGAATTTTATAGTAACTTTGATTTTCTTTTGCGCGGAATTTAAGCTAAATATTTGTCGATGAGAATCTTCATCCAGATTTGTATTTTTTTTGCCTTCAGCTTAACAACTGTAGCTCAGAAGTATTATACTGTACCGGAAAAATTGCGGAATATTGCTGTAAGTACAGTTTATGAACCAGCCGGTTTTTCTGAAAACAATTTTTCAGAGGATCTTACAGATTATACGCTGGGTTTAAACAATATCACAAGCGATGAAACGATCATCGGATATACCGTTTTTGATCAGCAAAGCTACGCCTTACAGGGGAACAGGTTTTGGGTATACGATGACGGGTCGATGGCAGCTGTGTGGACCTATGGTATGAATCCTGACGGTTTTCCGGATCGCGGAACCGGATATAATTATTTTGATGGCTCTCAATGGATGGCTGATGTGAACGGACGCCTGGAAACTGACAGAACCGGATGGCCTTCTTATGCTCCCTGGGGAGAGTCCGGTGAAATTGTTGCCAGCCATAATACTTCCACCCATAAGATTTATTTTCAGACGAGGAATATAAAAGGAAAGGGAAATTGGGCTCCATCCATTTATTCATATTCCAAAGGCCCTTCCATGCTGTCATGGCCAAGGATGATCACTTCGGGAATCAATAATACCTCTATACAATTGCTTGCCAATTCCTGCGAAGCTTACCAGGGGCAGAAATCTGCCATGGTCTATTCCAGGTCCATTGACGGGGGCATTACATGGACTGATGAAAACCTTACTCTGGATGGTACAGGAGCGGATAGCTACTCAGCTATCGGACCTGATGAATATGTCTGGGCGAAACCCCATGAAAACACACTTGCCTTTTTAGTTGCAAGCCCCTGGCATGATATGTTTATGTTTAAGTCGACCGATAACGGCGATAGCTGGGCCAAAACTGTCATATGGGAACATCCTTACCCATTTTTCGATTGGAATTCCACAGTTACAGATACATTTTTCTGCGTGGATAATTCGGCCGCCATATGCCTGGATGATGCAGGAAAGGCACATGTTGTTTTCGGGATTAGCAGAGTATTGCATAATACGGCCGGGAATTCATTTTACCTCTTTCCTTATGTAGACGGCATTGGATACTGGAATGAGGATATGCCTGCCTTTTCCAATGACCCGGATGCACTTGCACCACCTTCTTATAATGATAAAAATTCAGAGATGATACTGAATATAAATTATGTAGGATGGGCACAGGATGTAAACCAAAACGGAATTCTTGATTTCACAAATAAAATATTGTATTACAGGGAAATGGGGCTCTCAACAATGCCATCCCTGGATATTGACAGGGATGGAACTATCTACCTTGTCTTTTCCTCCACAACTGAGACTTATCACAATTATGATTATAATTTCAAGCATGTTTGGGCCAGAGCCAACCGGAATGGTACCTGGGGTCAATTTATAGACCTGACTTCCGGAGATGAGCATATTTTGGAAGAATGTATTTATCCACAGATTGGGGGCCTTACGGAAGATTACATTCATCTGACTTACAATGCTGATGGGACGCCTGGTACAGCGGCGGACGGAGATCATAATTATCAAAAAAACTCAATTATATACTCAAAAATTTTAAAAGAAAATCTGCTCACAGGAATTATAGAACCACCGGCATCTTCACAAAAAGAAATTGTATCGGCACCTTATCCTAATCCTGTAAATTACATATTGTCGTTTGATATGAACCTGATCACCAACTCAACACTTAGGTTCCGGATCTATGATTCGAATGGCAGGATTGTCCATGATTCAGGTGAAAAAAAATATACGGCCGGGAATTTCCGTGTCCAGGTTCCTGTCAATGGATTATTAACGGGTATCTATCATCTGATTATTGATGTAAATGATTTCAGGTGGACTGAAAAGTTTATTAAGATATGAGTTCTTTCAATGATTTGGAATGGTTTTTGAACCATTAACTTTTTCTTATTTATAATAATTTGAAATAAAATATTATATTTGAATGCAGAAAAAACACACCAGATAACTAATAATTAAATTAAACAAACTATGAAAAGGGTCTTTTTACTTTCAATGCTATTGTGCTTCGGAATATTTGTCGTGGCACAGAAAAACTTCCAGGTTAAACCTGGCGTTAAGGTTGTAAATATGGAACTAAACAAGCAGGATGCAACCCAGCCAGGGCCTGTAGTTGAGAATCAGAATTATACTGCTAAAAAGCAAATTCTTCATCCTAAAGCACCGGCAGGTACAAATGTTGTAAGTGTTGTGAATCTTGGTTCGGCAGCTAATGTTTACACTTATGGTTATGCCAATGGTGGTACCACTTACACTTGGTATAATAAGGAAATTAATACGGTTACCAATTTTCATCGTATGGGCGGGGCTATAGGCCCACCTCAACAGTATTCAGGAGACCTTGCCTATGACTATTCTACGGATGGCGGTGAAACCTGGACCAATCAGGTAAAGGTATATACTTCGGACATATCTGGCGGGTCTTATAATACTGATGCCGCCCGTTATCCGGAAGCTGCTATTTATAACCCGGCCGGAAATACCGACCCGAACAATGCCTATATTGGTTTTTTTGCTGCTAATCTGGATGGCAGCAATGGAGGAAGCTGGGGCGGATATAGCTATGGTGTCGGCAGATTTGGCGACCCTACGGATACTACAAAGCATCTCTTAAGCTCAGATTTGGATAATGGATATGCCCAGGGGATTCCTGATGCATTTGAAATCACCCAGGGTAACGGAAATGCCTGGATGGCTGATGCCGCATTAGAAGGCTCAACCACCCCGTATTTAGGAAATTTTATTATGATGAAGGGTGTTTTTAATGAAGGAATCGGAGATTATGAATATGAACGCTTTTTGCTTCCGGTAGATGCAACCTATGCGCGCTACCTGAGAATCGCCTTTGGCCCTGGTGATCAGAGTCAGACAGGCTATGTTTACTGGAATGATGTCAATGGAGCTTTCCCTGAATTGGCCGATTGGTGGTATCCTTTGCTTATTAAAACCACCGATGGCGGCGAGACCTGGTCAGATGTGATCGCAGTTCAGCTGGGTGGTGTAGGTGGTATTCCAGCCATTAAAAATTACCTGTCCGATGAAATGATCGCAACTTTATGGACAGATCCTTTACCAACCCGTGATGAAATTATGTATACGGCTCTTTTTGCAAATTCGGACCTTGCAGTAGATGCATGGGGAAATCCTCACATGGCTACTGTTGTATTTGTTTGCGGCCCTGGCCTGGATCCAGGTTATATCATGTCTCCCCCTCAATCTATGGCTGCATTTGATATATACTCAAACGATCCGGATAATACAAATTGGCAAGCGATTGAACTTGCTCCAATAGAAACCTATACGGGAGATTTCCTTGATCCGTCACCAGGTGGTACGGCTCTTACCGAATACAATCGTATACAGGTATCTGCCACTACTGATGGTAAAAAAATGTTTTTCACATGGATGGATACCCGTATTCCGGATGTAACCACCAACACTTCCCCGGATATTTATGCCAAAGGTTTTGACCTGATGACTAATATGGTTACCCATGATACAAGCTCGACTTCCTATTACGGGGAAACCAATGTAACAACTTACTCGGAAGCAATGTGGCAGGCTTATTTCCTGAGTTCATCACGCTACGTGATCGATGAAGGCTCTGAAGGAAGTATGACCTACACCGTTCCCATGGTTTATGTAGATATGGACCCGCAGGATGTAACTCAACCTGTTCAGTTCAAATACATAAAGGATTTCTCTTATGCTGACGGCGATTTTGATACACAGACTGGAAATGATCCGATTTATACGGGTATCAATGAGCCCAAAATATCAGCCATTTCCAGTGTGTCCCAGAATTACCCGAATCCATTTAACAAAACATCAAACGTGGTTGTGAACCTTAAAACAGGCAGCACATTGAGCCTGATCGTAACAAACATGATTGGTCAAAAAGTTATGCAAATAGATAAAGGACAGGTGAATGCGGGTGAATATACCTTCACCATAGATGCCAGCAATCTTCCGGACGGAGTTTACTTCTACACAGTAATGGCCGGAAAAGATGAGACAACAAACAAAATGATTGTGAAATAGTCTAATTATCTGATATTTCTAAATAAGGCTGCTTTCATAATGCAGCCTTTTTTTTACCCTGGCTCTAAGAATTCATCTCTTTTTCTGATTAAAATATTGGGTATTGGGTATTGGTTATTTTGACCGCTGACTGCTAACTGCTGACCGCTGACTGCTGACTGCTGACCGCTGACTGCTGACCGCTGACTGCTGACTGCTGACCGCTGACTGCTGACTTAAATGATTACTAAAATAGATAATTAGCTATTCTTATTTTAATCAGACATGAATTATTCTATTTTCTAATGTTATTATTGAATTATTTTATCTTTGCAGGCATCTTAAACTAATCAAAAAAATTAATCGTACTATGAGAAAATTGTTACTCTTATCATTGCTGATGTGCTTTGGTTTATTTTCCATCGCGCAAAACAATTATCAACTTCAGCCAGGTACTAAAGTTGCTAAATTGAAATTAGACAAGGAAACCCCCACCTATCCGGGTCCAGCTGTTGAACATCAAATTCCGACAGCCAGGAAGACAATTCAAAAGCCTGCTGCGCCAAGAGGCACCAATATTGTTAACGTAGTGGATCTAGGTTCTGCTGCCAATATTTTTACCTATGGTTATATGAATGGTGCAGCTACTTATACGTGGTATAACAAGGATATCAACACTATTACCAATATTCACCGTATGGGTGGGGCTATAGGCCCACCCCAACAGTATTCCGGTGATTTGGCTTATGATATTTCAACTGATGGTGGGAATACCTGGACCAACCAGGTTAAGGTATATACTTCGGACATTTCTGGCGGCTCCTATAATATTGATGCAGCCCGTTATCCCCAGGCTGGTATTTATAATCCTGCCGGAAATACTGACCCCAATAATGCTTATGTGGCCTTTTTCGCGGCTACCATGGATGCTTCCAATGGTACCGGATGGGGTTCGTATGGCTGGGGCGTTGGTCGTATAGGTGATCCGACCGATACTACAAAACATCTCAATACATCTGATATTGATAATGGATTCTATCAGGGAATTCCAACTGCTTTTGAAATTACCCAGGTTGATCAGAATGCATGGATGGCCGATGCTGCCCTTGAAGGTTCTACAACTCCTTATATGGGAAACATCATTATGATGAAGGGCGTGTTCAATGAAGGAATCGGAGATTATGAATATGACCGTTTCCTTGTGCCTGCTGAGGCTGGTTATGCACGTTATCTGAAAATGGCATTTGACCCAAGTGGTCAGATTGGTTATGTTCATTGGAATGATGAGAATGGTTCCATCCCTGATATGACAGACTGGTCTTATCCTCTGTTAATCAAAACCACCGATGGAGGTGAAACATGGTCAGATGTGATTTCTGTGCAGCTCGGTGGAGTTGATGGAATCCCGGCCATTAAGAATTATCTCTCAGATGAAATGATCGCTTCTTTGTGGACTGATCCATTACCAACCCGTGATGAGATCATGTACGCCTCTCCTAATTTTAATTCTGATATCGCTGTTGACGCCTGGGGAAATCCGCACCTTGCTGCAGTTGTATTCATAGCCGGTCCCGGCCTTGATCCAGGCTATATCATGATTGGAGCTCAAACTATGGCAGCTTTCGATATCTATTCAAATGATCCTGAAAACACCAACTGGCAGGCTGTTGAACTGGCCCCGATCGAAACCTATACGGCCGATTTCGTCTACCCGAACTCTGACCCGCTTACCGAATATAACCGTGTTCAGGTTTCTGCTACTACGGATGGTAAAAAGATGTTCTTCACATGGCTGGATACCCGTATTCCGGATGTAACCACCAACACTTCACCGGATATTTATGCCAAAGGTTTTGACCTGATGACCAATATGCTTACTCATGATACAAGCTCGACTTCCTATTATGGGGAAACCAATGTGACAACTTACTCGGAAGCAATGTGGCAGGCTTATTTCCTGAGTTCATCACGTTACGTGATTGATGAAGGATCTGAAGGAAGTATGACTTACACCATTCCGATGGTTTATGCCGATATGGACCCGCAGGATGTGACCCAGCCGGTTCTGTTTAAATATATTAAGGATTTCTCTTATTCCGATGGTGATTTTGATACACCGACTGGAAATGATCCGATTTATACGGGTATCAATGAAGCCAAAATATCTGCAATTACCAGCGTTTCACAGAATTATCCGAATCCTTTTAACAAGACATCAAACGTGGTTGTCAACCTGAAAACAAGCAGCACATTGAGCCTGATCGTAACTAACATGATCGGCCAAAAAGTTATGCAATTGGATAAAGGACAGGTAAATGCAGGTGAATATACATTTACCATCGATGCAAGTAAAATGCAGACCGGTGTTTATTTCTATACTGTAATGGCAGATAAACAGCAGTCTACACATAAAATGATAGTGAAATAGTTATATTTCATCCCGATTTTTAAAGGCTGCCTTTTTAGGCAGCCTTTTTTATTGCCTTTATACTTCAGATCTTTCCTTTTAGAAGGAAGCGTCTAATTGATCCGTACTTTCTCCCCCTGTAAAAAATCAGACAAACTGTTTCGGAACAACTATTGCAATTATTAATAATTTTTTTATCTTTATAACATTAAATTACATACCTGCATAAATCATTGATTTTTTATCTGATAATTATATCTTTGTAAAGGCTTATAAACTAATTATAAGGATAAAAATTGATAAAAGTTGCTAAATTTAATAACTAACCTTTAATTTAAATTGAACGCTTATGAAAAAAGTTTTACTTCTTTCTCTTTTGATGTGCTTCGGTCTGTATGTCCTGGCACAGAAAAGCTACCAGTTGAAACCTGGGACCAAGGTTGCAAATATGGAAATTAATAAACAAAATGCAACCAGGCCGGGACCGGCAGTGGATAATCAGAATATAACTGTCGTTAAACATATTCAACATCCTAAAGCACCGGCAGGGACAAGTATTGTAAATGTCGTGGACCTTGGTTCTGCGGCTAATATTTACACTTACGGATACTCCAACGGCGCCGCTACCTTCACCTGGTATAATAAGGATATCAACACTGTTACGAACCTGCACCGTATGGGTGGGGCAATTGGTCCTCCCCAACAGTATTCCGGTGACCTGGCCTATGACTTCTCCACCGATGGTGGTATGACATGGACTAATCAGGTAAAAGTTTATACTTCCGACATTTCCGGAGGTAGTTATAATATTGATGCAGCCCGTTATCCGCAAGGCGCTATTTATAATCCACCTGGCAACACAGATCCGAACAATGCCTATATGGTATTTCATGCTGCCACTATGGACGCCTCAAATGGTGACCCATGGGGTTCCTATGGCTATGGCACGGGACGTTTTGGTGATCCAAGCGACACATCCAAACATCTGAATACCTCAGATCTTGATAATGGTTTCTACCAGGGAATCCCAACCGCTTTTGAAGTTACACAGGTCGATGGGAATTCATGGATGGCCGATGCTTCCCTGCTTGATTCCTATACTTCTTACCTTGGGAATATCATCTTTATGAAAGGAGTGTTTAATGATGGAATCGGTGATATGGAATACGATCGTTTCCTGGTTCCTGCTGATGCCACTTATGCCCGTTATCTGAAAATGGCCTTTGATCGCACTGGTCAGATTGGTTATGTTTACTGGAACGATGTAAACGGCACTTTTCCTGAATTGGCCGACTGGTGGTACCCCCTGCTTATCAAAACCACCGATGCAGGTGAGACATGGTCAGATGTGATCGCTGTTCAACTCGGAGGAGTTGATGGGATTCCTGCTATAAAGAATTATCTCAGCGATGAAATGATCGCGGCAATGTGGACTGAACCACTTCCAACACGTGATGAGATCATGTATACATCTTTATGGGCTAACTCAGATATTGCAGTAGATGCATGGGGTAACCCACATCTTGCTACTGTTGTATTCGTTTGCGGCCCCGGACTTGATCCGGGATATATCTTTACAGGCGCCCAAACCATGGCAGCTTTTGATATCTATTCCAATGATG
>CAWBCI010000035.1:0-3487 GCA_963787195.1 uncultured Bacteroidales bacterium | reverse complement strand
CCCCGTAGAGGCGCCCAGGAAGACCTTTAAACCGCATACATTATAGGGATCTGTCTTGAGGACTTCATCCAGGTTATCATTGGATGCACCCATATAGAATGAATAATTGGCAAAGGAAATCTCGGATGCCCTTGTGTATTTATCTTCTAGTTTTTGCTGATCAAGGGTTTGGGGGATAGTATTTGGCATATCCATGTAAGAAGTCACTCCTCCTGCCACTGCAGCGCGACTTTCGGAATGAATATCCCCCTTGTGAGTCAGCCCGGGATCACGGAAATGGACCTGGTCGTCAATAACACCCGGAAAAAGATATTTCCCTTTTGCATCCAAGCGATAAGCTCCGGAAGGTGATTCGGGAGAGGAGCCATGCAGGATATTGTCAATTTTCCCCTTCTTGATTAAAATTTCCCCGTCAAATATTTCGCCTTCATTAACAATTTTGGCATTGATGATATGAATATCTCCGGTCATAGGAATAAGGTATTTAAAACAGAGTTATATCCAAATACCGAAAACAATCTTCTGAAATCGGAGAAAAACCGGGTAAAGCAATCAAGGTTAAAATAACTATTTACGATGTATTTTCCGGATATTCCGTATCCGGATACTTATTACACCTAAGATAGCTTCCTTGAAAATGCCGGAACTCATTTTGGATGTACCTTCTGTCCGGTCAGTAAATATTATTGGCACCTCTTTGATCTTAAAACCAAGCTTCCAGGCTGTATATTTCATTTCGATCTGAAAAGCATATCCGATGAACCGGATTTTATCAAGATTGATCGCCTCTAAAACTTTCCGTGTATAGCATACAAATCCCGCAGTAGTATCCCTAACCTTGATACGGGTAACAAAGCGAACATAGGCAGAGGCATAATAGGACATTAAAATCCTGCCCATGGGCCAGTTCACAACGTTCACTCCATGTATATAACGGGAACCCACAGCCAGGTCCGCACCCTGGTTTGCACAAGCATCATAGAGTTTGAGCAGGTCAGACGGATTGTGCGAAAAGTCTGCATCCATTTCGGTAATATACTGATAGTTTCTGGCAAGAGCCCATTTAAAACCATGGATATAAGCGGTACCCAGACCGAGTTTGCCTTTTCTTTCTTCAATAAAAAGCTTATCCGGGAATTCCTTCATCAATCTTTTCACGATATCCGCGGTACCATCAGGAGAATTATCCTCAATGATCAGGACATGGAATACTTTTTCCAGATTAAAAACGAAACGGATGATCTTTTCGATGTTTTCCTTTTCGTTATATGTTGGGATGATTACTAAACTATCTGCCACAAACTTTAGAATTGGTTAGACAAATTGGAATCGCGTGCAAAATAAGCAAATTTTTCGATCTGCCCCTAATAGAAAAATGCGCCACTGTAATTTAAATGGCGCATTTTTTTGAATTTTAAGCTTTATTGTTGATGAATTCAGCTTTGTCTGATTAAAAAAAGTACTAGCGTATTATCATTTTAGATCGGCTAATAAAAGTATCTCCCATTAACTCCACAATATATAGCCCCGGACTTAATTGACCGGCATTTACCTGAATCATTCTGAGGTTATTTGATCCATATTGCTTGCTAAATACTTTTTTACCGGCAATCTGATAAACATTCAGAACTATATTTTCCTGGTAAGCATTTTTTAATTCAATATTGAAGACACCATTTGAAGGATTCGGATATATATCCATCAAATTTTCAGCATTTATCTCCTTAACTCCACTTGAACTGAAAGGAACAAGGGTAGATTCCATTACATTTCCGACAAGATCCGCTACATTTTGGACCGTCAATTCATAATCACCCCCTGGTAATGAGCTGGTAGTCAAGAAAACCTGCGACTTAATGATAGCATGCAATTTAGCTTGTTCGACTATAATTCCATTATTTATACTATAATTAGCCACATTTTGAGCTGAAGTACTATCCAATTCTTCTGAAAACTGGACTTTAACAATGGTGGGAGTGATAACTTCTACTGAGGTAATCTGCGGAGCAGTGATATCTACACCAGATTGAACATCAGTCTCAAATCGTAGCTCTACTTTCCACTCATCAAAATCATAATTCAGCGGACCAGTTACAACATAGGCTTCACCTTCCGTTGGAACATATTCAAAAACACTGGTATTGTGGACCAAAAGGTCAGCTGTACCATCATTAACCGTCCACATAAAAAAGTTAGCCTGGTAGTTTGCGTCAGTGCATAAAGCATTGTCAACCTGAATAAGGACAGATTCGTATGGTTCAAGAGCTTCCGCACAAGAGATATTGACTGCTGCAGGAAGCTGATGGTTCGATGAAATAAAATAATATCCTGTTATACTACCAAGTTCCGTCTTCTCATAGTATTCAGAAACAGTACCTGTCAATACCAGACTGTCTCCCACACTAGGGTTACGCCCCGGGTCATAGACATACAAACCATTCCAGGCACCTGATCCATTCTGGATAAAGTAACTGGTTCCAAAATTAGCAGTAACTATACCTGTCGTGCTAACAGTTTGGGTAGCATAGGGGCTGACATCAGTCTGTCCCTGAATATCATAGATGCTTACAATATCGCCAGTAAAAGTTTTGGGGACGTAAAAATTATAAGTAATTGAGTTGACTGTATTTGAGCCAACCTGAGCTTCGATCTGGAAATAAACGGTAGTACCTTGATTTTGGCCAGGAATATCAGCAAAAATGGAATTTCCATTAATATCCATATCAACACTTTCAGAAAAGCTGCCCCAGGAATATCCGTAATGAAGTACAGCATCTGAAACATTTCCCAAAGAGCTGGTAACATCAGCCGAAATAGTAATAGGATCACCTTCATGCGGGACAAGTGGGGATTGATGTATATTAGCGATAGTAATTGGGCTCAATGCTGCGTCATGCCATATGAGTTCAGCATAGTTAGGATTATCTATGAAAGGGTTCCTGTTATGCTGATAGGAATATATCACATTATTGCGGTTCCTTTCGAAGTCATCTGGAGGATCCTGAAGATTCCACTGTAACAAAGTTGACAAGCGACCATGTTTAGGATAGGGATAGGTATTAACCTCATCTACCGCTGTCAGATCAAGTTCTCCGTTTTCCCCCTGGTAACGGGTATCCATGTAAAAAATAATCCTGGCAACATCACCTTTAACTTCATCCCTGGGCTCCCATGTTGAATCCGTAAAATAGCAGCCGGTAGCTTCAGCATGCTGTGTCCCACCATTATCATAATCCAGATTACTTTTATCCTGGTTCACTGAAGCATCAATTGGCTTCAAATTGTGAACATCACCGTACATAGGTTGCTTATCTAAAAAATTACCGTGGGATTTAGCCCAGATATGTTCCCGGTTTAATTGGTCCCCTCCATTGCCATAATCGTCATTTGCATGAGATCTTCCGGTATATACCATGATAACATTGGATGGGTTATTCGGATCTGCATCCGATTGTTTAAAGATTTCTTTCGAGAAGAAATATGAATA
>CAWBCI010000034.1:0-9200 GCA_963787195.1 uncultured Bacteroidales bacterium | reverse complement strand
CCGGTCACATCCTCCGCTATGCTGACCGCGGCCGGATTTAACTGGTGGATGAGAGTGTTGGCGAGCTGCAGGTAAGTGATGGCATCCCATTCCACTCCCTGTCCGAAGTATTTTTCTCTCGAATCAATGGGCTCAAGCCCATGGTGGTAGTACATCATCGAGCCTACTCCATCGAAACGGAAACCGTCGAAATGGAATTCTTCCAGCCAGTATTTCAGGTTTGAAAGCAGGAAGCGCAGGACTTCCGTCTTGCCGTAGTCGAAGAGCTTGGAATCCCATGCGGGATGATCACCCCGGCTTCCGGGGTGAAAGTAAAGCGTATCAGAACCATCGAGTTCATTAATTCCTTCAACTGTATTTTTCACAGTATGCGAATGCACCACATCGAGGATCACTGCTATGCCCAGTTCATGAGCTTTTTTAATGAGCTGCCTGAGTTCATCCGGTGTCCCAAAGCGGGAGGAAGGGGCGAAGAAACTGGAGACATGGTAACCGAAGGAACCGTAATAAGGGTGTTCCTGGATTGCCATCATCTGTATGGCGTTATAGCCGCCTTCCTTAACCCGGGGCAGAATATTTTTAGTGAATTCACTGTAAGTTCCAAGGCCTTCTTTTTCCTGTGCCATGCCCACATGACATTCATATATAAAAAGCTCTCCGGGCATCTTTTTCCGGAAATCATCCTTGCCCCAGTTGAATTTTCCTAGGGGCCAAACCTGGCCTGTAAAGTTCTTGGTGTCCTCATCCTGTTCAGTCCGGAAGATATAGGCCGGGATGCGGAATTCAAGTCCGCGGCTGGAATCAACAAGTACTTTGACTTTAGTCCCTTCTGCAAAGCTGTTCTTGTATTTCTTTTCTTCAAGAAAGATCTCCCAGATGCCGAATTCGTTCTTTTTAAGGGGATGTGAAAATTGCTCCCAATTGTTGAAGTCCCCGGTCAAATAAAGGGCATTGGCCTGCGGGGCCCATTCCCGGTAAGTCCAGCCCTTTCTTTCTTCATCATAATTAATACCGAAATACTTATAGCCATCGGCAAAGTCACGGATACTCCCGAAATCCCTTTGTATATCGTCCAGCCTGGTTCTGAAACGTGTGTATCGGTCTCGTATATCCCCGGCACAAGGTTCCAGCCAGGGGTCGGCATTCTATAAGTTTGAATTTGTGATCAGGCATGATGTTTCGGCTTGAAGTATAAAGGTAGTAAAGATACGCTTCGAAAAGGAAAACGGGTACTGGTTATTGGGTAATGGGTATTGGATCCTTATTTAATATATAATATTGAATATGTTCTATTTTATAAGTACCTCCTTTCCTACCTTATCACATAGAAAATAGCACATAGTACATAATAAATAGTACATAAAACGGTGACCAAGGACTTAAATTTTTGGAATTTGTTTAGAATTTGGGAGTTGATTACTTCGCTGCCAATCGCCACCAGTTCCCTCACATACGTTCGGGATGACGTCTACTCTAGGGTCTAAAAAGCGGCGCGGCACCCCATGAAGATTTATAATGTGTGCCGCGCCGCTTTTCCTAAATCATCCCAGAGATCGTCATCCCGGCGCAGGCCGGGATCTGACGGCGGGATGCAGAGAAGAGATCAAACTTTAGAAGTAACGATATCACGATATCATGAAGTAAAGTATGAAGTTCCATTTAATTCGACATTTCGATATTTCGACATTTCGAAAGTTCGATATTTCAAAAGTTGGTTTTAATTCTCGCCTTTGACATATTGAGAGGATCTCTATTTAAAAGATTTCCCTATCTTTATTTCATCCAAAAAACCAAAGCAGATGAATGCCAGGAATATTAATAGTTTGAGAAGAATATTCTTCAGCCTTATTTTCCTTTTTATTTCTTATGAATCCTATAGTTTACCTGCAGATTATCCCCCGCCGGCCTGTGTTGAATACAGCGACTTTATCCTGAAAATTTGCCCTCCTGATCCATTGCCTGATCCGCCTGTTGTACTAATTTCTTATAGTATTTTCCTGAATGATGAACTCGTTGATAACTTATCCTTAAGTCTGCCTTATGATACGGTCTATTATACTTTCACTGAAAACCAGGTCATTCCGGGGCTGAATAATTTCTGTGTGAAGGCTGTTTATAACGATTGGATCTCGGACCCGGCCTGCGACCTTGAAACTGTCGTCTACGGTTATGAATTGCCTTTCGAAGAAGACTGGTCTTCGGGTAGTTTTGAAACCAATCTCTGGACGCCGGAAGGAAACAACTGGGAAATTAATCAGGATGAAGGGGATCCTGCACCGGAGGCAGTTTTCAATGGGTCTCCCGGCCTGACGAATTATGAGCAAAGCTTGGAAAGTTATTATATTATCGCCGATTCGAATGTTTTAACACATACTTCTCTTGAATTTGATTATAAGTTAGAAAGTATTAACAGCACGGGCACGGAAAACCTGAGACTGGAGGTGTGGGACTGGGATTCACAAGTCTGGCATTACTGGTATTCATTTAATAATCATGACGGGTCCATTGACTGGACACATGACAGGCGGGAATTGGAGAGCTATGCTTTCGGCAAGGTTATTAAAATTCGCTTTAATGCTTATGGGACTAATTCATCGGATATTGCTGGCTGGGCTATTGATAATATTAATATTGACAAAGTTTGCAATGCCCCCTCGCAGTTGACGGTAGAAATGCAATATTCTGATAAAAGCAGGCTCCTCTACTGGATGGATCCCGGGCTATTATATTACGGTGATTGGTGGAAGTGGGGGAATTCAATAAATTATGATGCTGTAGGGACAGGTGCTGCCGTTGAGTTTGATTGCGGAGCCAGATGGTTGCCGGGTCAATTGTTTGGTAATAAAATGGTCATAACAGCGGTGAAATTCTATCCAAATGAAGAAAATGCCGATTACACAGTGAGGATATGGAAGAATGATCCTCCCGAACTGATCTATGAACAATTTGTGCCGGATCCTTTAATAGGCGAATGGAATACGGTTATGCTGGATACTTTTATAATAATCAACCCTTCGGATGTGGTTATGGCCGGATACCATGTTGCTGCACTTTCGGGCTTTCCCGCCGGGGTCGACGCGGGCCCTGCCCTTGATGGATCGGGCAATGTCATGTATTATGAAGGAAACTGGACAACTTTACTTGCAGTAAATCCGGGCCTCGATTATAACTGGAATATTCAGGCATTGTTTTTTGTCGCCACATCAAATATCAATTACTTTTCACATTATAACATTTACCGGGCTGAAGCCGGCTCTATGAATTATGAGTGTCTTGGCCGGACAGCATCTTTATATAGCTATGAAGATCTTCCCCCGGATCCCAATGCCTTGTATTGCTATAAATTGAACGCCGTCTGGGTATCGGGTAATGATACCTGCGTGTCGGATTTTTCAAATGAAGCCTGTGATACTCTTTATCTTTCCAATAATGAATATAAGGCCGGGACTAATGATATAATAATCAGCCCAAATCCGGTCAGTGATATACTTAGTATCAGTAGCCCCATTAAACTTAAGAAAATCAGTGTTTTTAATTCGATTGGGGAATTGGTCTTTGAAAAAAAGATATCAGGTAAAAGTTCGTCAATTTCCGTCGCTTCTCTTCCAAATGGATTGTATTTCATTAAGATGGAAAGCGAAAAAGGAGTGGAATCCCGGAAGGTGATCGTGGCCAGATAAAACCCGTGCGGCACACGACCTCACCCTTTTACCCCCGGCCCCAATTCCTCTCTCCAAAATGGCTACTCTTTATACACATTTTTTGTTAGGTAAAAACCTTAATTTATCAAATTGAATTTATCCAGTTCCCATTTAAAAGTGATTGGGCCGGGGGATGGGGACATATATCCGAATTCATTTCTTATCTGCATGTGTCTACCAGATCCCTCCTGCGTTGGGATGACGTTCATTGTTAGGAATGGGAAAGCGGCGCGGCACGTCTTTGAAAATCATTATGGTGTGCCGCGCCGCTTTTCCTAAATCATCCCAGAGATCGTCATCCCGGCGCAGGCCGGGATCTGACCAACGACCAACGACTAACGACTAACGACCACAACGACCAACGACTTATCCCTCCCTGCACGTCAGCACGTTTCCGCACAGCCAATAGTTGAGCTTCCTTACCTAACAACAACTAACCTCCGGCTGCTCTTCTCCCCGGCTGCATCCAGGCTGTAATAATAGATCCCCTGAGGGAGTGCGGCTACATTCGCCGAGATCACATAGGTGCCTTTGGATTGTGTATCATTCACCAGGTCCATGATTTTCTTGCCGGTTACATCATAAATTGCAAGCGAAACCAGGGTATTTTCAGGAATCGAATAGCTGATGCTGGTCTGGACTGATGCCGGGTTGGGAAAGTTTTGATCCAGGTTGAAAGCCTGATGGCCTATCTGGTTTTCATTAATGCCGACTGCCAGTGAAGCCTGTTTCAGGACAATCTCGTTATCTTTGTCGAAGAGCACAATGGTGGGCATCTTGTCGAAGGAGAAATTAAAGGCCTGCAGATTTTCGCTGTTCATGACCCTCAGGGTAGTATCTTCGGTTCCTCCGGCAAATTGTACATAAATTTCAATGGGGATAGGGAAGAAATCAGCATTGGTCTGAACCTGGTTTACTAAAAACTGCAGGTTCCAGGTGCCGTTATTATTATCCGTAATAATATATTCATTATGATAAACAGGATGATTGGGCTGTTTTACCCAGGAATTGAAAAACCACGCAAGGTCTTCTCCGGTCGATTCTTCAAATTTTGCCTCGAAATCGTCGGTTATAGAGTTCTTGTAACGGAAGTTGGCCGTATCCGTTCCATAATCGTGCATAGCCTTGAAAAACAGGCTGTCGCCTAATGAATATCTTAATAAATGAAGGACACAGGCGCTTTTTTCATAGGTGATGGCATAGTTGAAAAGGACATTAACACCCGGGGTGTTGACAGCCCAGTCCGGGACGTAAACAGCCCATCCCGGGTTTGCGGATAAATAATAGGATGCGGCACTGTTAATATCCTGTTTATATGCAGCATAACCTCCGTCTCGTTCTTTCCAGTAGGGCACCGACCAGGTAGCAAAGCCTTCGTTTAGCCATATATCGGCCCATGTTCCCGGGCTGATCATATCGCCAAACCACTGATGTGCAAACTCATGGCAAACAAGATCTGAACTCCAGCATCCCGAACAAAGGCTGGTCAAAGTTTGATTCTCCATTCCTCCCCACGAAAATTCGGAATTCAGGGTGACAAATCCATTCTTTTCAAAAGGATGGATCCCGTATGCATTTGAAAAATAGGTCATCATTTGCGGAACCTCCTGCTCCATGGAAAAGGGATATTCTCCATTATTGTAATAAAAACGGATGGGAATGCTGTCGTTCCAGGTCACGATGTCCAGGTTCCAGTTAGCTTTAGCCGACATGACTGTCAGGTAAGTAGCCACCGGGTCGCGGCTGATCCAATGGAACCAGGTAGTGTCAGCAACTGTCGTAGAATCAGCGAGGCGGCCATTGGATCCCAGTAATACATTGGCCGGGACTTTTGCCGTGATATCCACCGTAGCTTTATCGGCAGGGTGGTCATAGCAGGGGAACCATTTGCGGGCCCCTTCCGGCTCATTGTCGGTAAAGACAAAGCCTCCGTTAGCGTAAAAGGCGCCATCTTCCACATTATTGTGATGGTAGGCGAGACTTACTTCGGCAATTTCTCCCGGGTTATAAGTCCGGTCGAGGGTGATGGCCAGGGTGTCCTGGGTATGGGTGTAAGAAGAAGCTGCCATACCGATCCCGTCTATCACTATGGAGGTATTGACCGCGTTCAGTTTGATCATGCTCAGGGCCGTATCGACCTTGAAGGTGATGACTTCATTCGCAGTAAAATATTGTGAATAGGGACTTTGAAAACAATTATAAATGTCGAAATTCAATTGGTAATTCTGAACATCAAATTTATGCCTGGGTGAATTCGGGCTGAGAATTTCCCGGAATGAATTAGGACTGTTGGCTTTTCTCTGGGAGCAAAGCCAGGAGCCGTTCATTTCTAAATTGTCCTGGGCGGAAACAGTCAAAGCGGCAAAGAATGCAGCGATAAGGATGGAGTATAGCTTTTTCATGAGTTAAGAATGTTTATTTCACAAATGTATATAATTTCAGTTTGATAGGAATTTATAAAGTTTCGGATTTGGGGGACGTGAATAGTGAGTAAACGACCAACGACCAACGACCAACGACTAACGACCAACGACCAACGACCAACGACCAACGACTTTTTTTTTGTTAATGATTTCATAATTTATATTGAATTAAGATTCTATTGCTTAAATTTGCTTCTTCAAAATAAACACATGATCAATTTTTCAAATAGCTGGTGGTGGTCTTCCGTATCGTTTTCGAACCGTTGGAAGTCATAGCCGTATTTGAATAAATATAAAACACTCAAAGAGGGCCTGCCGGAAACGGTGGGCTTTTTTTTTATCCCTAAGAAACATGAAATACATTTTAATCTGGATCAGGAAGATCATTTTCAGGTGGCGCCGGCAAAGGATTGCCCGATTAATTTCCAATTTTTAAATATCATCTTAAAATAAAATATTATGAAAACGTATATTGAAAATATCATCGAACAAAAATCATATAAAACATTTGATAAAGGTTATTTTGGGGAATACGGCGGAAGGTTTGTTCCGGAAGTCCTGGCTGGGAAACTTGAAAAGCTTTCACAGGTATTCATGAGATATAAAAACGACCCGGATTTTGAGGCCGAGTACAAGTACTATCTGAAGCAATTTGTGGGCAGGCCATCGCCCTTATTTTATGCGGCCAACCTTTCAAAGTACGCGGGTAGCCGCATCTATCTCAAAAGGGAAGACCTGAACCATACCGGCGCTCATAAAATCAACAATTGCATAGGGCAGATATTACTGGCAAAGCGCATGGGGGCAAAGGAAATCATTGCCGAGACCGGGGCAGGGCAGCATGGCGTTGCAACTGCCACCGCGGCAGCCCTCTTCGGGATGAAATGCAAGGTCTTCATGGGAAGGGTAGATGCCGAAAGGCAGGCCATGAACGTGAAAAGGATGAAGTTGCTGGGCTCCGAGGTCGTACTCACCGATATGGGGACAGCCACCCTCAAGGATGCAGTGGATGCGGCTTTGGGATATTATATTGAGCATCCGGATGCTTTCTATCTCCTGGGATCCCAGGTTGGGCCTGATCCTTATCCCAATATGGTCGGCTATTTCCAGAGTATTATAGGCAAGGAAGCCAAACAGCAGATCCTGGAGCAGGAAGGCCGCCTGCCCGATTACCTCTTTGCATGCATAGGCGGCGGCTCCAACGCCATAGGTCTCTTCGGGGAATTCCTCGACGATACAGAAGTGAAGATCCATGCCGCCGAGGCCGACGGACTCGGCCTGCAGCAAGGCAAGACCTCCGCCACCCTGTCTTACGGCAAGCCCCTGGTATTCCAGGGGACCTATTCCTACTGCCTGGTAAATGAGCGTAATGAACCGGTGGATGCCTATTCCATTGCGGCCGGGCTGAACTATCCCGGTATAAGTCCGCAACATGCTTACCTGAAAGATTCGGGCCGGGCACAGTATTTCCCGGTGAGCGATGAGGATGCTGTGGAAGCATTCCGCCTGCTCTGCAGGCTTGAAGGCATCATCCCGGCCATAGAATCCTCCCACGCGATAGCCCTGGCAGTAAAGATGATGAAAGGCATGGAAGACAAAGTCAGCATCATCAACCTGAGCGGGAGAGGGGACAAGGATGTGGACAGGATAGAGTGAAGCCAGTCGTCAGTCGTCAGTCAGCAGTCAGCAGTCGGCTGACTGATGACTGTTGACTGTTTAATAAATCTCTGTGGCTCTCTGTTCCCCTCGGTGGAGCTCTGTGTAATCTCTTTTAGACGTAGCGGAATGTCGAAATATCGAAATGTCGAAATAGCGAATGGGAAAATCCCAAATTCCAAATCATTACCCAATAACCACTATACCACTAACCAATAACTTTTCCCAATACCTATGTGCAATCTGAAATCCAATCGCGTGGTATTTGCCGGGAAATGATAGTGCTAAAATTATTGAAGGTTTTTTTTCTGCTTCCCCAGTGATACGGTTAATCCTAACCATGGTATGGCAAAAAATGCCTTTACATTTTTTTGAAAAGGTAGGAAGAGTCCGTAATCAATCCCTACGCGTTTGATAACCGACCTGCCACCGAGGGATATCAGAATTAAGGCATCATCCCCAAAAGGAAGATAGTAATTTTCTGTGATGAAATAGCTTCTTCTGCTGGTCCTTATCAAGGCGCTGACATTTATAACAGGTTTTTTTGCAAAATTTTGTCCGGCATAACCATAACCAAGGCCGATACTCAGGTTTTTATCCCTGCTACCGAAGGTAGTGGTGCCAAAGACAATCCCAAAGCTAGTTCTATTTTCACCCAGTACGGTTCCTACCAAAGCTCCGGCCCCAATATTGAATTTATCTTTTACAACAGGAAAGGATACTTTCGGGATTAGCCATAGAGGGGTGGGTGCTCCATTGAATAGAAACAATGGTACCAGCCCCCCCCCAATTGAAATATTATTTGTGATACCTACACTGAACTGATTATAAAAGATCCAGACATTCTGGTAGTAAGCCTCACCTTTTCTAAGACCATAACCATTTGGAGAAAAAAAATAACGCGCATCCTGGAAATTTGTCTCCCATATTTTTCCTTTAATAATTTGGCTGGGAAGAATCTTCTCAGATGCTTTAATTTCCGTAAGAGGGATAGTAATTTCCCCCAGCTTTTCAGTAGATAAGCGGATATTCATTGAATCCCGGTAAAGAATGCGTCCAAGATATTCGTTATCATCCAGGGTTTCAATTTTATAAATCAGGTTTGTATCGGGAAGCTCCTGTGCGTTAATTTTTGCTGATAAGAAGGCTGTCAGACTGATTATCAGAATGAAGAATAACTTTTTCATAATCTGGTTTATTTGGTGGTTGATGAATTATTCATTTTAAGTATCCTATTCAATCTAAATGTAATTAGGATGATGATTAAAATTAAACTTAGTAACCGGCTTATCAAAATTAGTTTAGCAGCTTAATCAGATATTAAATAGTAATTTCCAGGGAAATTCAAAAAGGTATTAAGGGCAAATCCGATGGATTGCGAGAGATCTGCCAAAGAAATCCTGATAATAGTAATTTTCAC
>CAWBCI010000033.1:0-80517 GCA_963787195.1 uncultured Bacteroidales bacterium | reverse complement strand
TGCCAGCAGTGGTGAGCGCCAAATAAGTCGGGCTACGACTTCATGTCGTGGTCCGACTAAAAAGGCGGCAAGCCTGTCGGGCTACGACTTCATGTCGTGGTCCGACTAAGAGCCAGCTAGAATTCTCGGGCTACCACTATAGTGGTAGCCCGAGAAAATATACCGCACTCATGATCAGCATCATAGATAGACTGGTTACCGAGATAGGCAGCCTCCTCAGACACTGCGCCGTCATAGCCGGTGAATACGGCCTGACAGCAGTGGTGAGCGCTCAATAAGTCGGGCTACGACTTCATGTCGTGGTCCGACTAAAAAGGCGGCAACCCCGTCGGGCTAAGACTTCATGTCGTGGTCCGACTATAGGCACCTACTCAGGTTAGAAATGCAGAAGCTCTTTGGTTTAAGTGTTGGCATTTAATGGACCTAAATGCACTTAAGTAAAATTTGTCTGAACCTCTCGTATATCTTCGGTTTGGTAAAGGAATATTTCTGAGTTCGCCATTATCCCCTACCCTCCACAATTTTAATTTCCTCCTCCGTCAAACCATACAATTCATAAACCATTTGGTCGATTTCTTTGTCGGTTTTTTCGATTTCGGATTTTAGGGTTTGGGCTTTTTCTTTTTGCTCATTGAAATAGTTCATCCACTCAACTTCTTCCGAGAGGCTGAGTTTTATTTTTGCTTTTTGGAGTTCTTTCAGAAAACCTTTATATGTTAAATTAAACCAGTTATGAAGCTTCGTGCTGAATTTTTCAATTTGAAATTTGGATTGTAAGTAATTCAAAAAAATAGAATTTTGTTTCTGAAACTCAATTGATTTTTGAATAATGATTTTAACCTTATTTTCAATTTCAAGTGCAATCCCATTTTCGCTATTTAATTTCGGAATTTTTAAAGTTTTCCAGTCTTCTGGATAAATGTGGATATTACTCCTTCTGTTTGTGTTCAATTCATAACGAATAACCGATGAATTAAGAATTGCCAATAAGAAGTAATAAGAATAAAAAGTTGATATTCTTTCAAACTCAGACCGTTCTTTTTCGGTTTCATAAGCTTTAGTCAAACTGTTATTGTTGACATTTTGCAAATCAATCCATCGCTTGAAACCAATTGCACTCTCGTTAAAATATCCTTTATTGTCGTCCAAAAATGTTCTTGGAAATATCCCGGGGCTTCTCATTGTTACCAGCTTCGGCGTTCCTTCAAACATTTCAGTGAAACCTTTTCTACTCCATTTTGAAGGTGAGCGGTCCGTGTCATACTCAATCCACCTCTGTCTTAATAAAATCCATTTTCCGATATCTTTTCCTTCAAAATATAGTTTCTGGTGCGTTTCATCTTTAACTTCAGACAAAATGTCGCCAACTAAAAATTCACCTTTAAATTTTTTCTCATCACTATTACCAACAATTCCTTTTGAAGAATAGCAAATATGATTTAAAAAATTAAAATTCTGAAAGTTATTTAAAACACTATGTTTTGAATCAATCCTCATGCTTTCCGGGTACGATTTAAATACTTCATCGCTGTATGAATTATCATTGAATAGAATTCTTTTTGTGTAACGAGTCGAAACTATTTTCTGAAAGTTAATAATCACACTTTTTACACCCACATTCTGAAAAACAATAATATCTGGAAAATAGTCAATTTGATATAAATAGTGATTTGATTTTGACCATTCTAAACTTTTTTTGGCATAGTCTGCATGACAATATGCATCAGGAACAATTAAAGAAACTTTCCCGTTTGTTTTATTCAATTTAATTGATTTCTCAATAAATGGAATGTATAAATCCCATTTGCCAGACAAAGTTTCAAACTGATTTGAATTAACGAGATACTCCCTGAAATCAATAGAATTACTTGGACTGTCAGCTCTAACATAAGGTGGATTTCCAATCACCACATCAAAACCACCTTTGTATTCGGTACGGAAGGCGTGTTGTCGGCTGCATTTCATGGATTGCAACTGACGGGTTAACCCGTCAGTTGCCGGGGGCAGCTTATGCTTTTGCCGGTTGTTCCGGATATAACTAATGGTATTAATCATTTGATCTTCATCCTGGATCATCCTGGAATGAAAACTCTTCGCCCAAAATTTTTCTATCGTGCCATCCGGATATCGTGCATGTTGTTCCTCGGCTGATGTCGCATCGTCTGAGGGATCTGCAACTGACAGATCTCCAACCGACGTTCTCCAACCGACGGGTTAACCCGTCGGCTCTCATACACGCGCTCAACCGACGGATCTGCAACTGACGGATCTGCAACCGACGGATCTGCAACCGACGGGTTAACCCGTCGGTTGCCATCATCATCCCGCGACATGTCACCATCATCCCGTCGGTTGTCACTGTCATCACGCGATCATGTACCGACGTTAACCCGTCGGTTGCCATCATCATCCCGCGACATGTCACCATCATCCCGTCGGTTGTCACTGTCATCGTGCGTAACCGACGGGTTAACCCGTCGGTTGCCATCATCATCCCTTCGGTTATACAAGTATGAGCTGCGGCCTTTCCATTTTCCCACGAGTTCGGTCAGTTCTTCTTCTTCGCAAACTATGATTGCATGAACATGGTCGGAGCATATATTACATTCCAGTATATTAAGATGATATTCCCGGGCGGCGCTGGCCAGTTCGGTAGCGAGGATTTCCTGTTCTTCTGCATTTAATTCGGGAAAAGTGCGGCCTACATAGCCTTGTCCTAACTTACGGGTGAAGCCGTCAGTTAGACTGTAACGGGAGTTGTGCAATGCAAATGTGATGTGCCAGGCTTTCTTGTTTTTTACCTGGAAAATATCAGGAAATTCGTTTTGCCAGTTAAAAGCTTTTTCTCCGGCAACTTCGGGGTCGTCAATCAGCGAGTTTCCGCATTTTATGTTGTTGCTGAGTGTATTTAGTTTTCTTCCTTTTTGAGCAGTTCGTAGCCAAAGCGAGAGTTTGGCAATATCAACCGATTCTTCGTTCAGGTCAACACCGTAAATGTTTTTCTCCAAAATGTCGGTGCTAATGTCAGAGAAAATAATATCGCCACCGAGCAATTGTCCGCGAAGCTCGTCAATTTTACGGTGTTCGTTTATCAGGAATTCCAGCGCCTGGTTTAAAAATGCCCCCGAACCACAAGCCGGGTCAAGAATGGTTAATGTTAGTAACCAGTTCCGATAATCTTCCAGTTTTTTATTCAAGTGTGCGTACAATTTCCTTTTTCCGGTTTTTCCTTCCTGTTGGCATATTCTTCGTCAACAATGTCCAGTTCAGTACGTTTTTCCTCACAAAGTTTCCCAACCGTATTTTCAACTATGTATTTGGTAATGTATTTCGGGGTGTAAAAAATGCCGTCCTTTTTGCGTTTGGTTTTCTGGCTTTCAACTTTTTCGCCTTTAATTTCAGCCTGCACATTTTCAATTTCGCCCAGCGAATGTTCAAAAATATGCCCGAGGATATTTACATCCACATCGGTTTCAAAATCGTAATTGCTTAAACGCAGCGTGTGTTCATAGCAAAATATCATCATCAATAGTAATGTTGTCCAGAATTTCATCGGGTTTGAAAAGGCCGCCGTTGTATGCATAGATATCATATTTCTTGCCTTTGTAACCGGTGTTCATGTATCCGAAATACTTTTTAAAGCGGTCGTACAAGGGCACATATTCGTCAAGTTCTTCCTTTAAAGTCGTCCACTGCTTTACAATTTCACTGATTGAATTTGGCGGAAGTAAAAGCCGGTCTTCGGCAAAAAAGATAAACAGAAAGCGGTCGAGCAGTTTCTGTGTTTTTTTGAACAGTAAAAGTTTATCGGTTTCGGGATTGTTTTTTACCAGATTATTATAAATCGCTTCCCGGAATTTTGAATAATCGGCATACAATTTTTTGGTAATGTTTTCTTCCTGTAAAACCGATGATTCCTTGATTTTTAAAGGTAAATCCGATAACAAATTGTCTTTTGCCAGACAAAGCCAGAGTATTGAAAATTGTTCTTTTGAAAGATTAAACAAATCAAAATCAAGGTGGTCAACCGCATTTTGAATGTAAAAACGAAGTTTCTCAAAATTTGATGTAATAACATATTTGCATTTTGGGTGGTGGTTTTTATAGCCGAATGCCTGAGTTTCAATTTTATCTAAATCGGTGGTGTCTGTTCCCTTTAATTCAATTACAGCAATTGCATCCCCAGCTTTCAAGATAGCACCATCAGCTTTTTTGCTGTTGGCAATATTTTTTAATTCGGTAGTCAGGTTGAAATTGGGTTCAGGATTTAAAGTGTATCCCAAAATTTTCACAAACAATTCCCTTAAAAATCCTTCCTGAAATTGTTCTTCTTTCGAGTTTCTTATATTTTCCTGTCTGTCCGGATTGCCAAAATAGTCCTGAAAATCAGCATATTTTTTGTCAATTAATGCAGAGTCAAGGTCGTTTAAGTATTTTTTCTCTACCGATTTTTGAAACAAGCTCATACCTGGTCTTTCTCTTTGTAAATTATCTCATCTAAAATACTACTTTCCCTTTAGTTCTAGTCTGTCAATTTGCACTAATGTGTACGTCTTCAAAACAATTTGATTTTTTACTCTGGATAATTTTTACTAATAATGACTATTATAAGAAAAATAGCAGATTTCGGAGCACTCACCTGTCAATATAAAGCAAAAGCTAGCCACAACCCTTGAAATCACGTCTTTTTTTTTAGAAATTTACATCCCTTATATCAGTCTTAAAATATTTGTACACTGCTATTAAATAAACAATGAAATGTCCAGCATTAGTGAAAACAATAATAATACCTCATCATCTTTTCACTAATGCCGGACAATGTAGTTCCGCCTATTTTTTATTAAGGTACAAATTGCGCAAAGCTGTTTGTTGTTCAACACTTATACCTAAACCTTCAGAAAAATAATTTTCTATACTAGCATATTTTGTATTCATTTCGTCAAATGCAGCATTGAGGTACTCTTCTTTTACACCAAAGATAGCTGCGGGAATGGAAGGGTATCCGCCTGCATCAACAAATTGCCGGATGTAAGCCTCGTACATTGGGAGAATGTATTCATTGCTACGCAGGTAATCCTCCATAACTACTTTCTCCGGCACGCCAATAAGGGTCAGAAGGGCAGCTGCCGCCCATCCGGTTCTATCCTTACCAGTGGTACAATGGAAGAGTGCAGGCAAGTCATTTTCGTCTCCAAGTGATCGGAATAATTTGGCAAATGCTGTATCTGCACTTTCTAAAGTAATAAACTGGCGGTAGGCTACCCTAAACTTCTCTTCAACCTGGCCATTACCAAGTTCAATATTGGCTTGTTGAGGATCCTGTAAGAGTCCTATCAGATTTGCTGGTCCGGAAGTTGGATCGTCAGCCAGCACATCCAGCCAAACATTATTAACACCATCAGGTAACTCATCCGGTTTGGCGTCCCGCTCACTAATGGTACGCAAATCAAAGTCATTTTTAAGATTAAGATTTGCGAGCAAAAGCATATCACTTGTACTGATGTCGTAAAGTTGATTTGAACGATAGACCAGTCCTTTGACAATTGTGCTTCCATTTGTAGTTTTGTAACCACCCAAGTCACGTATATTAGGGATGGAAACAATACCCAGACTTTGTCCTGGTTCTGTTTCTATGTCTTTATCACTCTTTTTAGAACAAGAAAAAAAGATAATGCCTGATAGTCCTATCAATATTGCAAGCAAGTAAATTGTGTGTGATTTTCTGGTGTAATTCTTCATTTTTTTATTTTATATTAGTTAATAAGCTGCCTGAAAAAGTAGCTACTTGAGTTTTATTCTAAATATACTAATTACCTATTATCTTAATTTATTGTTGTTTATTTTTATATGGTCTTGTAATTAGATACAATTATTTTTTTGTACTTGGTTCTTTTTTATGTGTGGTAACGGTTGACAATATGGCCAGTAAGGAATTGCGGGCGATTTCCTTTCAAGGTACACGAAAAGTTGATGTGGGATGCAAACCTTCGCATACCACAGAAACCCTTATTGGCTATATTGTGTGTTAACGGCTGGCATACTTGTAAGGCTATTTGTTAGTCGCTGACTGTGTTTTGAACTCATTTTCTGCTCTCAATTTAATTCCCTTCATACATTTCCTCATCATTACAATATCACCAAAATCATATAGTAAGTAATAAATAATCCAAAATCCTCTCCACACATATTTTGTCCTAAGTCTGGTTAGCATTCTGGTTTGCTTTTTATCAACAGGATATAAATACCAGAGCCAGGTTGCCCTTCCATCCTTGTCTACCCATAAAATATATTCATTTTCCTTAAACTCCTTAACCCACATACCATTCTTTTGGTCTGGAGTAAAAGGAATAAATTGTCCGATTTCAATTCTTTGAAACTCAGGTAATAGCTCAAGAGAACTTTTAATACCTGAATTGTCCATCCAATCAATGCTATACCATCCTGCTCGTCTGCTACCTATTTGAATAATCCATTTCCAGATTTCTTCAGGTGTGGAGTTAATTGTAATTCCTCTTGTTGCATTAAAGTCGGGATTTGTCACTAAGCTGTCAGCTGGTAAACTAAGCGCTAAATCATTGTCAGTAGCTCCCCACCTTAAATGCCAAGGTCTTAAAACCAATAAGTAAAGTAATGTCAGCCCTGTAAGGATTACTGCTATAATTAATAGTGTGGTCATAAATGTAATTTCTCAGCTCTTTTTTTAATACCCAGCATACATTTCCTCATCATCCAAATATCAAAGAATTCAATGAGCAGATTGAATAGGATTGCTGCCGAAAAGAATCTGTATTTTACTCGCACACGGGTTATAAGCCGAAACGTAGATTCTCCTTCTTGGTAAATTCCCCATACCCAAGTAGAATCACCTTTATTATCCCACCACAATATCCATTCATTTTTTTTAAAATCCTTAACTAACATCCCTTGCTTTCCGTCTGGACTCAGGGGAACAATATCCCCAATTTTTATATTTTGATGTTCGGGAAGTATAACTACTGCGCTGCGCTTGGCTAAATTATCCAACAAGTCATAGCTATACCATCCAGCTCGTGTAACCCCCATTTGAATTATCCACGGATAAATATTTTCAGCAATTGCGTTTATTGTTACTGCTCTGGTTGCATTGAAGGTGGGTTTAGCAACAATTTCATCGCCAGGCATTGCCCGTTTAATTTCAATAGCTGTGGCTCCCCACTTTAATTGCCAAGGTCTAAAAACTAACAGATAAAGACCTGTCAGCACGGTAGCAATTACTGTTATAATTATTAGTGTCGTCATATTTGTTTTGCTTGCCGCTAACTTGTATATCAACCTACCTATTACTGTTATTTCCATAATTCAAAGAATCTTTCCTGGTAACAAGCCTTTATCTTAAGCACACAGCGCATCGTGCATCAAAAAGGCATTCGCATTCAAATTTGAATGGATTTGGAAATTTTATTTGTTCAATCGATTTCGGACTTGGGAAATACAAATGTATGAAAATAAGGCACATAATGGTTAGATTAAACAAACTATATTTTCTATAGCATGGTCTTTTGGGTGTTGGGACAAGTGATAAGGTGATAGGGTGTTAGGGTGATAAAGTGGAACAGATTAGTGAGTCGTGAGTCGTGAGTCGTGAGTCGTGAATCGTGAGAAGTGAGAAGTGAATCGTGAATCGTGAGACGTGAATAGAAAAAAAGCATGGTTTCACTTCATATTTCGCGAGGGCCGGGTTAATCGCCATATTCCTTATGGTTTCAAATGATAAGGTAAATAAGGTTGCGGTAATTGGGGGGAATCCAGGCTACTAAGGTTACAGGATGGGGAATAAGGTTGAAGAGATTCGTATTCGTTTTGTTTTAGGCGGTGCTAATAGCTGAGGGATCCTGACTTAGTCCTAAACTAAATCCTCATGCAAACTTCACTATAAAATCCTCAGCATTCAGCTTAAGCTTACTTTTGGGAATATCATTCAGAATTTTAATAATCCGGTTTGCTTTTTCCTGCTTTATAAATGGTGGGACCAGGTCTGTGTAATCGATGTTCAGCAACTTGTTTATAATCACTAAGTCTTCTTTTGAAAAAGGACGCAGGCCATTCATGAGTTCCGACATATATCCTTTGCGATGTCCAAGTATCCTGGCCAGGTCATTCTGATTTAATCCGGATCCCCGCAGCTTTGATCTTATCAGTTCTTTCCTCTTATAATTAAATTCATTCTCAGCCCTTTGCATGGCTTCGGCCAGATCACTCCCGTCGATTTGCTCATCCGTTATTTTCTTTTCATCTGTCCAATGCTCTTGTTCATATTCCAGGATCAGTTTTTGGAGATGTTGCATGATCCCCGGATAATCCGGAAAATCTCCTTTACTCTTCCTCAAAATAAGGAAAATAGAAGTGGCCTTCTCCAATTCAATTTCGTTACTGATCTCTTTTATTTTCAGGATATTATTTAATTCGAATTTTTGCATTTTATATGTATTGCTGATGTCTGAGCCAATTTTCGATACTTTTTTTATTGCCTTTAAATGTCCTCATATATTCATCATGTGAACCGGTCCATATAATAGTTGCCACATTTTCAACAAATACGATCAATACCAGGACCCTGTGCTGATATATGTTAAAAAAGTAAAATCCATCGCTATGGACACAATCTGCATCTGGCCGGGATAATAAAATATCTGCCTTGTTTTGCCATCCGGCCCTTTCCAAAACTTCAATAAAGCGGTCAACTGCAGAAATGAGGATATAATTTCCCCGGTTTTTCCGCTTTACCTTGATCAGTTTGTCTTTACGTAAGATCTCCAATTTAGAACAAGATTACAAATTTAAGAATAGTTCTATAATATATGGAACTTATTTTATGATAAATTTAAAAAAAGGATGAAATAAAGCAATTTAATTAGCTATGGATGAAAATGTGCTTCCAATTGAATTAATCAGGGAAGATTGGTTTTATACCTGTCGGGAAAGGATCTTTTTTTGAATTTTAGTTTAAAGTTTAGAATGCAGACGCTAAGATTAAAAGGAAGCTGCATCGCACCGACGATATTTGCAGGCGAGGGTCAAGCATGAATATATCAGAGGCTCAGCAATTAAAAAACGCAATCCCGACTTAGTCAGGAAACGTCATCCTCGCGCAGGCGGGGACCTGACAGCGAATTGCAGATAGCATCCCAGGAAAATCCCAACCTTATTTAGTGAACATCATATAGTGATTACCACATTCCCCTTTTTGTGCCCCGCTTCGACATACCTGTGGGCTTCGACCATTTGCTCCAGGGGATAGCTTCTGTCGATCACCGGTTTGAACTCACCGGACTTTGTAAGGTCCAATAAGAGAACAAGATTATCATAACTTACCTTAGCTAATCCATCATCTATTGAGATGTACTGCCCATCAGTGGTGAGGGACTTCATGGCTTGTGATTTCAGGCTCTTCCTGTCCGCCACCTGCGTTGGAACGGCATCCAGTATCAAATCATAAAATTCACCACTTTTAGAATAATCCTCTTTTGTATAGTCAATGGCCGTTTCGGCCCCAAGGGACTTTACCAATTCCAGGTTTGCCGTACTGCAAACCCCTGTCACCCTGGCCCCATAATGCCTGGCAATTTGTACGGCAGTGGTACCGATAGATCCGGAGGCCCCTACGATGAGTACATTCTTTCTTCTTTGGATGTTCCCCTTCTTCAGGAAGAACATGGCCAGCTGTGCCGGGTAGGGAATCGCAGCAGCCTCCCCGAAGCTGATATTTGGCGGTTTCGCTAACACTATCCAGTCTTCCGGAATGCATATGTATTCGGCATAGGTTCCCATCCGGGTCTTGAAGGGAGACATTACAGTATATGCAATGACCTGGTCATCCACCCTGAAGCGTTTCACATCCCTTCCGACAGACTCGACTTCTCCGGCTGCCACCATCCCAAGAATGGGATTCCTCGGTTTCCCAAAGCCCATGCGCAATTCCCATCATCAATCCCATTGGGTTCCATAGCGGCAGGTTGAAACTCCTGATTATGCAATCACTTGATGTAACAGTTGTAGCATGGATCTTTATGCAGATCTCTTTTTTCCCGGGAATTGGTTTCTCCACTTCTTTTAGCTGAAGAACCTCTGGTGGTCCATATTTTGTGCATACAATTGCTTTCATTTTTTCCATATCATCTCATTTTTAATTTGACATTTTTGCCGCTTTTATTATGACCCACAAGGCTTAGTATAAAGGTGGTTTTCATGCCATTTATACATTGTCATGGCTTTCTTGCCTTCTCACTATTCTTACAATACGGCTATATATGATTTCCGCTAAATTCCAGTCATATCCATCAAAGTTAGTTGTATTATTAAATTGAATAACAACCGTGTCCATGTCTTTGTGGTATTTTGCAATACTCTGATAGCCAACAAGCAGACCTGTATGTTTGTACACGTAAATGGAGGAATAGATTTCCTGTTCACCTTCATTAAACACAGAACCATCGTTTAATGCCCGCAAGAATATACCCACATCCTCTGCTGTAGCTAGCATTAAGCCTGTGTCTTCATACTTAAAATCTTCATCGAGGCCAACATAATAGCCGCTCATCACATCGTCGATATTCACTTCACTAAGCGAACCGTAAGTGTGTTTAGCCCAAGTGGTATCAAAATTTTCTCCTTGATATATTGATGATGGGGATAGCCCAGTACTTTATCAATGAGGTCCTCAATCAACAAATAATTGGTATTTGAATAACCATAATCTTCACCCGGTTCAAAGTCAGCTGGTAAATCCAGTGCGTATTCAAGTGTTTCTTGTCTGTTTTTTGGTGGTTTTTTCCAATAATCAGGATGGTCTATAAAATTGGGAATGCCACTCCGATGCTGCAGCATCATTCTCAAGGTGATTTTGTCTGAATTTTCAATTCTTCCGACAAGTTCCGGAAAGTATTCAGCAAGTGTTTTATCCAAAGACAAACGCCCTTCTTTGACTAATTTCGCGGTAGCAACAGCGATATATAGCTTGCTAATACTGGCAATCTTGAATAAGGCTTGCGGGTAGGCAGGTATTTTATTTTTTCGGTCATGCCAGCCTGCGGCATAAAACTCCGGTGGCTTCCCGGCTTGGTCCACGTAAACAATCATTCCATCAAATCCATGACCAATTGCTTCATTTAGCTGTTCCTGAACCGTATCAGGCAATGGCAAGATCCATGCCCTTACCAAAATCCATGGAACGAAGTACAGGGAGCTTATGCTTGCAATAATAAATGCTATTCTGAGTATTTTTTTTATTTGTTTTTTTTTCATAATGTAGCACTATTCAAGGACGGTGCAATTTATTAAACAGCTCACAATATGTATATAAAGGCAGCTATCGCTGATATTCAGCAATACATCATCCCTGCAGTATGTAATATGTCTCTATTCGATTATATCTGCCACATAAAAATGACCTGAGAATTCAAGCTTAATGACTCAGGAATTTTTACTGATTAAAACGAAACCGGACCTGGATTTTTCAAAAATATTATGAAAAGATAAATGATTGGGAAATATAACTTTTCATTAACAAATTATTGGTATAGGGTGAAAAAGTGATAAGGTGATAAGGTGATAAGGTGGAACAGTGGAACAGTGGAAAGGTGGAAGGGTGACGGGTGATGAGGTGACGTAGAATAGAGTTCAGGGTATCCATATTCATTTTGCTTTAGACGCTGCATATAGCTAAGGGATCCTGACCGTCGTCAGGATGACGGTGAATCTAACATAAGAGAAAAGCGGCGCGGCACACCTTATAAATTTTCACGGAGTGCCGCGCCGCTTTTTTAGCCCCCCTAAAGACCGCCATCCCGACGCATGCCGGGAAACGTCATCCCGGCGGAGGCCGGGAACTACTGGCGCAATGCAGATTGCTTCGAAAGTTATGCCATATTTTCGCCCTCAATACCATGTATGGTATTATATTTTGTTGTCCATGCAAGCATGTCTTTAATATTTAATCCATCATCAAAATGGACCGGGTCTGGTTTGTCAAAATCACCTCCCCAGCGAATGCCATTGGCTTTCAGTTCGTTAATAAATTGCCTTATAACTCCTGTGTCAGTTTGCATTAAGGCAGAGTTATATAATTTGCCCTCAAACATTAAATTGCAATCTATTGCATGGCCAATCATATGGTTACTGTGGGTAGCCGGTTTTACAATGGCTCCTTTTACATTTGTATCAGGCCTGAAAGAAGAATTAATATGAACCGTGATGTTGTACTTCTGTGCAATCTCATTAATCTTGTTTGCTACAGGTTCAAAATCATCATCTATCGTGCAATCACCTGCAAAATTGGAAGCTGTATATTGTTTCATGGTTTAATATTTAAGGTTCTTATAAAGATTATTTATTGTTAAGGTATGAGCTGGTTTACTTGACGCTAAATGAAGAACAAACACTTCAGATACTGTTATGTTCATAATTCATTGATCGTCTCCGGTAAGACGGGTATTGGGTATTAGGTATTGGGTGGGAAAAAGTCTCACGACTCACGACTCACGACTCACGACTCACGATTCACGACTCACGATTCACGACTCACGACTCACGACTTGCCAACAAAGCGCCAAACACATTAGCTTAACCCCTTATATATTTTAGCCGCACAAAGATGCGCACTCTAATTATTCCCCAAGCGCGTTGAGAAGTCACTGATAATGTTCCTGTATTTCCTCAGTACCCTGTCCCATTCGCGGAACTGTTCATCGGCTTTTACGCTGGTGCCGGCCACTCCCGATGCCTCGCTGACCAATTTGATTTTATAGGTAAGAGGATCTGAATTCCCCAATTTAATGATGAGCCTGGTCCGGATAGTATTTTGCTGAAAAACCTGAATGGCCCAGGCAGTCCTTAAATAGGAAGTTTCCTTGTCGGCCACTTCAATGGCATCAAAATAGTCGGTAACGATCTGGCTGGTCAATTTCCATGCTTCCGTAGCATCATAGGTCTTTTTTACCACCAGTGCAAAGTCAACGTTTGCCTGGTCAGTCTTTATGGATGCTTCCATAGCATCGTCTTTTTTCATATCAAAATACTGCTTTTTGGGTGGTTTCGTTGCCCCTTTTTTATTACAGTATGTTTGTTCGTATTTTAAATATCCGAGTTTTTCAATTTTGACATTAACACAGGTCTTATTAGGTACTTTGACCTTTAAAGAACCTGTCCCTAAATTTTGACCGTCGACAATGATTTTCGCATCGGGCTCTGAAGCAGTGACTAAAACAGTTTGAGCATTGAGAATGAATGAAAACAAAAACAAGAAGTTGAAAAGTAATAGTTTCTTCATTTTTTTAGTGTATTTATGTCCCTACTCTTAAGGCTTTTCGGTATCGCCCCCTTTATTATAGTGAGTTCTGGTCTCACTTTATATATTTATCGATGTGTTTCTTTAAGGCTGATCATGGTCCAAGGTCTTCACAAATATGCCCCTGGCTTATACTCAATAGCTCATCGCACCTACAAAAAGGCTGATGCACTACATCTCTATAAGCCTGGAATTTTCATTTGTTCAATCATTTTACGGATAGGCACATCAAATCTAAGAAAAAATAAACATAAGGCAGACAGAAAATGGGAAGAATTTTCAATGTATTTTTTTGGGTATTGGGAGAAAGTGATAAGGTGATAAGGTGATAAAGTGATAAAGTGATAAAGTGTGTCTTGTCCTGATTTTTGTTTACAGAAAAAGTAAACTTAAATCAGGACGAGACTGCTGACTGCTGACTGCTGACTGCCGACTGCTGACTGCTGACTGCTGACTTCTCCCCGGAACCACTATCTTTGCCAACTAAACAATACCCCGAACCTTGCACCTGGAGATCCTATACCACGACGAGCGCCTGATTGCCATCAATAAGCCCAATGGTTTATTGGTTCATAAGACAAATATCGCCGCTGATGCCCGGGAATTTGCTTTGCAGATCCTGCGGGATCAAATCGGTCAGCAGGTCTACCCTACCCACCGGCTCGACCGCAAGACCAGCGGGGTGCTGCTCTTTGCCCTTGATAAGGAGATGAATGCCAGCATACAGAAGCTCTTTGCTGAGAATAAGATCAAAAAGCAATACCTGGCTATTGTCAGAGGCTTTAGCCCGGATGAAGGCATGATCGATTATCCCCTTAAAATGGCCGACGGATCAAGTATGCAAGCTTTAACCCGATTCAGGACTCTGGAAAGGACAGAACTGGATCTGGCTTTTGCCGGACAGGATACTTCCCGTTATTCGCTTGTGGAAGTAAGTCCGGAAAGCGGCCGGACCCACCAGATCCGCAGGCACTTTGCGCATATCCTGCATCCCATAATCGGCGACAGGCCACATGGATGCAATAAGCAGAACAAATTGTTCAGGGAGAAATGGGGAATGACAACAATGCTGCTGCACGCAAGGGAAATAAAGTTTCAGCATCCGGGCTCAGAAGGGGAACTTATAATCAGCGCACCCCTCCCACCCGAGTTTATACGTATGCTGGGGGTTTTAGGGTTTAAATCATTGTTGGAATACAAAACAGTAAAATCCTAATGAACCAATCAGAAGTGAACTTGTTTTGATGTAAGTATGAAGAACATCCTCCTGAAATCAACTTTACTTACCTTAGTCCAGTACGCCAGCCTGCTGACCTTATTTATTCTGCTTCCCTGGGAAGCGAAAAATACGATCTTGCTCATTATACAGGTGGCAGGGATTATCCTCGGGTTTTGGGCCATCATAGTCATGAGCCGGAGCAAGCTGAATATCACACCCATGCCCAGGGAAGGAAGTGTGCTGGTTTCTTCAGGTCCCTACCACCTTATTCGCCATCCCATGTACCTGGCGCTGATGCTGTATTTCTATCCCCTGGTAGTCCCACAAAGCAATCCGCTCGTCTGGAGCATTTTCATCATCTTCAACATTAATCTAATATTGAAATTATTATTTGAGGAGAATTTGCTCAATGAGAAATTCCCGGGATACAAGGATTACAGTCATCATTCATGGAAGTTGATCCCCTGGGTTTTTTGAACGGTACTGCGGAAAAGTTCATGGTTATTGGTTAGTGGTTATTGGTAATTGGCTAATTGTATAATAGTTAATGACCACCAACGACTAAAGACTAACGACTAACGACTAACGACTATTAACCGATGATCCTGAAATCATAATTTTCCCTGTCCTTTCCTGGTTCTCTGTCCTGAAAGTATAGAAATACAAACCATCCTTCAGTCCAGCCGTAGCCAGTTCTATGGTATTATTTCCTTTGTGAAAGCTGGTTTGGCCTGATGCCAGGACTTCTCTTCCCGTAATATCGCGGATCAGCAAATTCCCTGTCGTAGCTTTACCAAGGCTGATATTGAATGTGGCCTTGTCCCTGGCAGGGTTAGGGTAGACATTTATGCCTGAAATGTCATTGCTGTACTCCTTATTTCCGAGAGGAAAATTATCATTTACCATCATGATGGTACCATAGCTGAAAGGCTGTATCGAGTTACAATGTGACTGGTAAAACACTTCATAAAAGATGCCAAGGCTATCCATGGCCACGCTGTCGGCAAAAGTCACAGTAACATTACACCAGGCCGCTTCGTTCAGTTCATCTAAATTCCCTTCTGAGGAAGCATAGGGCGGAATACCTACCCAATGCCATCCCTCCCATGCTTTTATTGAACCGGTGCCGCATTCGGGTTTCTCATCGAAAATCACATCATTATTTTGAGTACTGTAAAAAGGCATTGTATTGACCACCGAAACACCATCCGGAAAAATCAGATTAAGGCCCCAGATGGATCCGTAACTGAGATTATCATTCACGATGGAAAAGGTAATTGTTTTGGTTTCCCCGGGTTCAAAGGTATTGGCATTGGCCGTTACTTTATGTATTGATATCCAGGGTTTCTGGTACAGCTGAATATTGCTTAAGCCGGAATCGGGTACCATAAGGCTGGTAATCTCAGAACCTGAGCAGTTCACATAATCCGTATCCTGGGAGGATGTATGGATATTGGCATAAATTCCCGGTGGCACGTTTACGAAAGTAAATTGCCCCAGGCTGTCGGTTTGGGTAAACAGGGAGTTTATAGCCTGTATGACTATGGACCTGCCAGCCTGCATGATAGGTTCATTTGTAGTGCTGTCGAGCAATACGCCCGAAACAGTGGCGCCGCTTTTCGGCTGCAGATAAAAATCCATCTGCAGGGTATCGGGACCCAGTGTGTCGATGGTAATCTGGGTAACCTCCCCTTGGTAATAATCGTTTTCAAAAACCGTAAAATCATAGGTCCAGTCAGGAATGCCGGAGAATAAATAGGTTCCGTCATCCTCTGAGCTAGCATAGAAAAATTGACTGTAATATATCATCTGCAACCTGAGGTCTATATTCTGATTCAGCAGAGGTTCATTGGTTGTAGCATCATAAAGCGTTCCGCTAACATAATAATTTGGATGATGGGGCGGAATATTGAATTCTATTCCCGTGACATCCATTCCATTAACCAGTATCGTATCTGCATATATAGTCCGGAGGTAATAGTCGCCGTTGAGGATTATTGGATCGTAAGCATAGAACTCCATATTATAGGTTCCGTCAGCCACATCGCTGAGCACAAAAGTGCCGTCCGAAAGTGTAGTGGCAGAACTGGCTATACCTCCGGAAGGATAGGTAAGAAGTATATCGAATCCCGCCAGCGGGTCTCCTGTTTCGGAATCTCTTGCAGTTCCGGTGAGATTATGAGGTAATACTTGAGACGAAAGTAAAATAGCAATTGAAAGTAAAAATATTCTTTTCATAAGTGACTCATTTTTTATTCATTTCGATGATAAGGATAAAGATTTCATATCCTAAGTATTGAGCTAAAGTAGAATTATAGCATCACGAAAGTGTCACAAAAGGTTTAAACTTTTGCAATACGGTATATTGACCTAACAATAAAATGGAAATTATGTTGAAAATGTAGTCGGGGGTTTGTATACATAATATTGATTTACTTTCATTGCCGTAGAGGCCTTGCATGCATATTGGGACAATGCATGTTTTCCGTATAGAGGCCTTGCATGCAAGGCCTCTACGGTGCGGAGATTAATCCTTTATCCCAATCGGAACCACCACCTTCACGCTAAAATTCCTCCCCATATTATATACCCCCATGCGGCCGGTGGCGTAGTTTTCCGGGGCGTATTTCAATCTGCTGAGATGGCTCTGGTAGGCTACGTTGGTCAGGTTGTCGCCTGAAAGATATACCGAAAACCGGGTCTTGCCATGGATTTGAATATCGGAGCCGAGCCCCATGCCAAAAAGACTGTAGCCGGGAGTCCTGGTTTCGGTGTTATAGGCGTAATAGACCTTATCCTGTGTAAAATAATTGTCCATGCTGAACTTCAGGTAAGCATTCCGGAATACACTTCCAAGCTTTTTGATATCAAACCTGAGTTCTATGGTCCACTTAGGGGCCGGGATTAAGGGCAGATTGCGGGTGGAATCGGGCTGATCGAGCTGGATGGCCCTGACGTAAGAGAAAGTGTTCTCGAAATGCAGCCAGTCCAGGGGATGCGGGTGGATATCCAGGCGGAACTCCCCGCCGTAAAGCTTGGCTTTGCCCGAGACGTACTTGAAGGTCTGGAAACCGTCGTTGATGGAGTCATTTCCGTTCACCGAACTGAGTTTGCGGGCAAAAATGTAATTATTGATATTATTGTCGAAGAGGTCCAGTTCGGCTGAAACATGATGTGAGTTATAAGCAAAGGATAGGTCCCCTTCCCAGCTGGTTTCGGCCTTCAGTGCGGGATTGCCGATCATGTACTGGAAAGTGCCTTCATGTACACCATTGGCTCCCAGTTCTGCAATGTTCGGCGCCCTGAAACCATGGGAAATGTTCAGTTTTCCAACCAGCCTGTCGCTTAGCTGGTATGTGGCGCCAAGGCTACCTGAAACGGCTGAAAAATCGGAATTAAAGGCATCGAAGCGGTGTATATTTCCTTCGGTACCTGCATCCACCTTTTGGCCGGCAGGGTTCAGGTAGAGGTCCAAACCATGCTCCAGCCGCATGTCATAACGTAGTCCACCGCTGATATCCAGCTTACCGATGTTTTTCTTAAGGATGGCAAATGCTCCGATATCAAAAAGATTATATTCAGGCACCAGGAATTCAGTTCCCTTGTTCTGGGAAGATTGCTGCATGCCGTTTATTCCGACTGACATATTCCATTTATTCTTTTCAGGAAAAACATATCTTAAATCATAATTAAATGAATTTAACAGAAAATAAAGCTGGTACTGATCCGGTACCAGTACATCTGCGAATTCCTGCCGCCTGTTCTGCTGGTAGCCCAGCAGCACTTTCAGGCTGCCATTGCCCATTACTAAATTAGTATTCCAGATGGCTTTGTAATGATATACCTGTTGCCTGGGTATAAAAGGTTTATAGGAAGTAAAATCTTTGCCGGAAGCGATCGCGCTGCCTTCAGTACTGTCATTGAGGGCCACGGCCCTGATAAAGTTTCCGCTAAGGCTGTCCCTCTCCCCTTCCACTATCCCGGGTTGCAAATGATAATATCCCAGGCTGAGATGCGAATAGCCCCAGGACCTGTTCAGCCCTATGGTCATATTGAGGGCATTTTCCCGGAAAGCCGAATTAAAAACGTAGCCGTCATATTTATTCCGGTAATCATGAGCCATTTTCTGGCTATAGCGGAGGTCCCACACCAGGCCGGACAAGTTTCCGGCCAGGTCGGCCGAAATGCCTGCCATCCCGTTATTGGCCTGGTAGTTCGCCATGACACTCCCCTTGATCTGCCCGACCGGCAAAACAGGCGCCGGAAGCATATTCACCACTCCGGCCAGGGCATCTGAGCCATAGGCCAGGCTGGCCGGGCCCTTTAAAATCTCCACATGGTCCACATCTGCCCCGTCAATCTCTATCCCGTGTTCATCACCCCATTGCTGACCTTCCTGACGTATCCCGTCGTTGATCACTACAACCCGATTATAGCCCAGTCCGCGTATTACTGGCTTGGAAATACCCGGTCCGGTAGTGACCTCAGACACTCCAGGCTGTTTTGCCAGGGCATCAATGATATTGGATGATGCCGTTTGCAGCAATTCTATCCTGGGGACAACACTTATGGGTGTTGGTGTGCGCTTCTGATCGGTGGCACCGGACTGGCCGGTTACCACCACCTCGCTGATCTCCGTAGCTGCCTCATCCATCTGGAAATCCTTTTCCGTAATTTTGGACAGGTCGATGCTCTGGACTATCACCTGATAACCTATGAAACTCACCTGTACCGTGACTTTACCGGCAGGTAACTCATCTATATAATATTTTCCGTCCACATTGCTTACCGTTCCTGTCTTGAGGTCGGGGAAATAAATATTCACACCGGGCAAAGGCCCGCCGTCTGTTTTATCGGTGACTTTTCCACTCAGGGAAGCTTTCCCTGTCGGGGGATCACCATTTTCAGCAAATAAATCCGAAAAAACAAAAAGTACCAGAACAGGTATAATTATCCTTTTAAATATCATAATTATCATTAATAAAAAATGAAAAGATACATTTCACGAATAAAAAAAATCCGGGTATAATAAGGCTGTTTAGCCTGAATTGATGCTCTTAATGGGGAAGAACATAAACCCGGCTTTCAGGCGATCTCAGGAGGCGCCCTGAGCGAAATGTATAAATGTAAGATGCGGCTTATGCGGCTAATGAGTGCAAAGACTTTTTCAGGCTGGTTTTCTGAGATTTCACTTAACCGCAAATCCGGGGCCGGAAAAAATGTTACAAATTCATAATTGCATATTGGACAAGGTTTTTCGTACTGAAATAAAGAAGCATGGCCGGACGTATATAAATGATAATGCTGGTATTCATGATGATGGAACACGGACTTCGATGCTAATGGGAAAAGGAAAACCAGCAGCAACAAAATCACCGGAAGGACGGTATTGATCCTATATTTATTCATCAAGCCAAAATCACTTCATTCAAAAAAAATATCCGGAAAATTATATAGCTTAACAAAGAAAAGGGCTAATTGTTTAATAGGGTTTAAAAGTGAAAGGGTAACTAGGTAACTGAGTGACTGGGTGACTGGGTGACTAGATGACTGGGTAACAAGGTGACCAGGCGTTGATTGCTGCTTCCGATTAAATTGAAATTTCGCTATGTTTAGTTGCCGGAGGCGAAGAAATTTTCCCATCTTATATTCAATTAAACAAAGTGAATTTGCCGGAAGAATTATCACTAAAAAATTTATTGAAGGAAATACAGATACTATGAACATCGTGGCTCCTTTGACGTTTATATTTAATAAAATCAAGAATTATCACCGGATACAGGCTAATAGAAAACACGGCGAATCTGATGGTCATTAAAAATTTAAAATTAGCTGAATGAAAGATTCTTTACTGTTTTAAAAATGAAAAACAGTTATGAATAATTTGAATTGGGTCCTTCTTGTTCAGCAGGCAAGCCACTGGTTTGACGGGCATCTTAGAGACGGAGGTCCGGTTTATATGGAAACGACCCATCCAGGCAACTGGCTCGTAGAACCCTGGAACTCACTTTCATCCCTTTTAATACTTATTCCGGCCATATACTGGCTTTACAGGATACACAAAAACGCAGGACATTACCCTTTTTTGCTGTATGCGGGTGTTCTGGTTATTATAGGCGGACTTGGAAGCACCTTATTCCATGGATTGAGGATTTCGCCTATTTTCCTCTTCATGGACTTCGTGCCTTCCGCAATACTTTCGCTTTCAGTCAGTATTTATTTCTGGCTTAAAATATTGAAAAAATGGTGGTATGTACTGCTGATAATTATTCCTGTATTTACCTTAAGATTTCTTTTTTGGGGACGATTGCCAGCCCATTTATCCATCAATCTCTCCTATTTTATCACTGGATTTTTGGCAGGTTTGCCACTGCTTATCATCATGATAAAAACGAAGTTCAGAATGTGGGCTACAGTAGCCGGAGCCATCATCCCCTTCATCATTGCCCTGATATTCAGGGAAACCGATATGATCCATTATTCATATCTGCCCATGGGAACTCATTTTTTATGGCACACTTTCAGTGCCATCGGGACTTTTTTCCTTCTAAGGTATTTGTATTTTATCAGGAAATTGAAACTGAACTGATTTCAAAATTCATTATCTTCAATTCCATCTAAAGAAACGTGACTGACGGGTTAACCCGTCAGTTATATACTAAATCAATTTAGCTATTATGCCTTTCGAAATCACGATAAGGTTTTATGAAGAGTTGAATGATTTCCTTCCCTCCCGGAGGAAAAAGAAAACTTTCAGCCACCTGGTCTCCGGCTCTCCAACGATCAAGGATATTGTCGAATCATTGGGTGTTCCACATACTGAGGTAGACCTGCTACTTTCCAACGGAGTATCCGTGCCATTTGATTACAAGCCTTCTGAAGGGGATAGAATTGCTGTTTACCCTGTATTTGAAAGTCTGGATATTTCGGGACTCAGCCTTCTGCGACCGGAAAGCCTGAGGGAAACCCGCTTTGTGGCTGATGTGCATCTGGGTAAACTCAGTCGCTACCTGCGATTGCTGGGATTTGATACAGTCTACCGGAATGATCTGGAGGATACCGAAATTATTAATATAGCTGAAACTGAAAAGCGGATCATTTTAACCCGCGACATACCTATGCTTAAAAATGGACGTGTGACCCACGGGTATTTTGTGCATTCGACCATTCCCCAAGAGCAGATCCGGGAAATTATCAGGCGTTTCGACCTTAAAAACGATATCCGGCCTTTCAAGCGCTGTATGGAATGCAACGGGAAGATCGAGACGGTAGATAAAAATAATGTTGAAACCTTGCTCCTGGCCGGGACCCGGCGGAATTTCAATGAATTTTATCGTTGCAGCAACTGTGCAAAAGTTTATTGGAAAGGTTCCCATTTCGGGAAAATGAAGAAATTGATCGATGAACTTCGCGGTAATGACTGAATTACCCAAATCAGGTTTTTCCTATCTTTAATCATTAAAAAAAAGTCTTATCCTCAAACAAAAAATATGAAAACATTAGGCCTTGTAGGCGGAACCACCTGGCATTCAACGGTGGATTATTACCGTAAGATCAACGAATCGGCCGCGGCCCGGCTCGGACGCAGTCATTCTGCAAAAATCATCCTTTATTCGCTTGATTTCCAGGAATTGGTAGATAAGACTGAAAGCGGGCATCCGGAAGATGCCCGGGACCTGGTGGTGGACGCCGCGCTTAGCGTGGCCAATGCAGGGGCCGATTACCTGATGTTATGTGCCAATACCTTGCATCAATATGTTCCGTACATAAAGGAAGAGACCGGCATACCTATCATCCATATTGCCGACGCAATAGCTGATGCTATAAAGGCAAAAGGCCTGGAAAAAGTGGGCTTGCTGGGTACCCGGGTAACTATGGAGAAGGACTTTATCAAAGGGGTTTTAAAGGATAGAGGTATAGACACCCTCATCCCGGAGCTGGATGACAGGATTTACCTGCTGGATTTGATTTACAGGGAGTTTTCCCTTGGGATTTTCAGCACTGAAGCTAAGGAAAATATCTTAAGAATTATGCAGGATTTGAAAAGTCAGGGAGCCGGGGGAATGATCCTGGGTTGTACCGAAATTCCCCTGATAATCAAACAGGAAGATTTTGATCTTCCTCTTTTTGATACACTGGAAATACATATTCAGGCCGGCATAGAAACAATAATGAGCCGGTAAGTCGCCAGGTATGACACCTGATGACCTGCCGGCCCATTCATTTGCTAAAAAATTTCTTTTAGTCTTATAATCAGATCACGCCCAGGTCGAGCATGGCATTGGCAACTTTCAGGAAAGCAGCAATGTTGGCGCCTTTCACGTAATTGATATAGCCATCTTCTTCCGTTCCGTGTTTTACACAGGCAGAGTGGATGTTCTTCATGATCTGGTGCAGCCTGGCATCTACTTCAGTTGATGGCCAGTTCAGTTTCATTGAATTTTGTGACATTTCAAGTCCTGAAGTGGCAACACCACCGGCATTCACAGCTTTACCAGGTCCGAAGAGTATCTTGTTTTCATGGAAGATCTCAACTGCATCGGGTGTGGAAGGCATGTTGGCGCCTTCAGCTACGATTATAACACCGTTTTTCACGAGCTTATGTGCGTCATCAGCATTCAGTTCATTCTGGGTAGCGCAAGGAAGGGCTACATCGCATTTCACTTCCCAGGGATGTTTTCCCTGATGGAACTGTGCTCCCGGAAATTCATAGGAATAAGGTTTCACGATGTCCTGGTTAGAAGCCCTTAATTCCAGCATATATTCGATCTTATCGCCGGAAATACCATCCGGGTCATAGATATAACCATCAGGTCCTGAAATGGTAACTACTTTACCACCAAGTTGAGTAACTTTCTGAACGGCGCCCCAGGCCACATTCCCGAAACCGGAAACGCAAACTGTTTTGCCTTTAAAAGTATCTCCCATGGTATCCAGCATTTCATGTGCAAAATACACTGCTCCGAAACCGGTAGCTTCCGGACGGATCAGGCTGCCTCCCCAGTTAATACCTTTACCTGTGAGTACGCCTGTATGCTCATGTGACAGTTTTTTGTACATACCATAGAGGAATCCTATCTCTTTTCCACCCACACCGATATCCCCGGCAGGGACGTCAATTTCCGGGCCAATGATGTTCCAGAGTTCCAGCATGAATGACTGGCAGAAACGCATGATTTCGGAATCTGATTTTCCTTTGGGGTCAAAATCAGAACCTCCTTTGGCACCACCCATAGGGAGAGTAGTAAGTGCATTCTTGAAAATCTGCTCGAATCCGAGGAATTTCAGGATGCTCAGGTTTACACTCGGGTGAAAACGAAGTCCGCCCTTGTATGGTCCGATAGCGTTGTTAAACTGAACACGGTAACCCAGGTTCACATGTACCTTACCATGATCATCAACCCATGGCACCTTAAATGTCAGGATCCTGTCGGGTTCAACAATACGGTCGATAATACCGGCCGCGTCAAAATGCGGGTTCTCATTCACCACTTCTTCAATCGACTCTAATACCTCACGCACTGCCTGCAAATATTCGGTTTCGCCCGGGTGCTTCTTTTCGAGGTCACTCATTATTCTTTCGAGATTCATAACCTGATGTTTTATTAAATTGTTCTGTTAAATTTTAACACTGTTAATTAATTAACAGGGCAAAGGTAATGTTATTTGGATAGCAGAATAAAAATTATCAGAATTTTTTTTTGGGAGAAGGAAAGAATATGTCTACTTTACTTAAATTGATTTTCAGGATATTGTGATGAGGATCAGGGCAAGGAATCTCCGGGAAAATCCTGCTCACTAAGCTGTTCGCCATGCTCATATATGATTTCCTTGATTTTATTGCCTTTGTTATCATACCAGATTTCTTTTCCGTTCTTTTCATTGTCCTTATATTCGGCAGTCCTGATCACTTTACCCTCATCGTTCCATGAGCGGATGCTACCGTTACCCTGTCTGAAAATTCCTTCACCTATAAGGTTTTCGAGCTGGTCAAAATACAACCATCGCCCTTCAAATTTCCCATGAAGGTAATGCCCTTCCACCTGCCGTTTTCCACTATCATACCATTGTGTTACTTCTCCTTCAAGGGTGTCGTTGACATAATTCTCCCGGGTGACCAGATTACCCCTGGCATCCCATTCCGTACTCGGTCCGTTTAGTTTTCCCATCACATAGTTCTCCTGGCTTTGCTTTATGCCATTCGGGTGGTAGCGCATTGAAATTCCGTTCAGTGTATCGTTAAGGTAAGCAGCCTGCAGCATCTTATTGCCGTTTTCGTACCACCAGGTAGCTTCACCTTCAATTTTTCCCTGCCTGTTATAAGGAATCTGGCTTTTCAGCTTTCCGTCCGGCCAGCTTTCCTTCTGAACATGTGAACAGGCCCCCAGCATGATCAGTAAAGTCAGTGCCAGAGAGAAAAACAATATTCTTCGGATTACTAACATCTAAATAAAATCCAGTTTACTCGACAATTATGGGAATAAGTTGATAATTATCAATTCGGTAAATATTCCAGTAAGTATTTTCATAGCCACCTCCCGGCAATTTGCGGAATATAAAGCGGGTATTTAAAAGCGGCTTGTTCATTTGGTCGGTAAAATGTTCAAAATCCCTGCCGTATCGCATCAAGGCAGTCAGGAAATAAGTGCCCATATCGTAACCGCTGTATGCGTATTCCAAAGGTTCAGCCAGATATTTTTCCCTGAAATCCAAAATGAAACGTTTCACTATGGTATCGTTATAATTTATGAAAGATGATGAAAAAAGTATGGTATGAAGGTTCATCAGGTAGTCATTTTCAAGATGTTCAAACTTTTCCCATTCAGGAATACCGATCAATGTCATTTTCAGGGAATCCCTCAGATCATTCAGGCGGGCCATGAGGTCTACCGAGAGGGCCTCTGTTTCGGAATAAACAATAATCAGGTTGTTTTTCAGAACTGATGTATGTCTCAGGATACCGGCCAGACTATCGGAATCATAGGCAACATTATATATTTCATGTCGACTTCCAAGTGTATCCATAAGTTTTGCCCTTATATTATTCAGGGCATTCTGGTCCTGGTACCGGTTTGGATATACCAGGATTATGTTATCATAGCGGAAATCACGGTTCACAAGGGCTGCCAATTCATCAGCCTGGGCTGCTCTTGAAGGCATTACTTTAAAGATGAAGGGGTTCTGAATCAGGGTCTCGATTTTTTGACTGAGGGGGTTAACTATAGGGATTCCCAGGATGCGAGCATAATTCGCAACATAAGCAAAACTATTACGATAGATAGGGCCAATGATCAGGTCCATCCTATTCATCTCATCCAGTTTAAGTGTTTTAATGGTTTTAGAGATATCCTGGTCGATATCATATACATGAAGATCCAGGCTTAGTCCGAGTTTTTTCAATGAATCAGCAGCCATCAGGAAACCCTGGTAGAATTGTATGAACCTGAAAGGAGTACTTTGGAGCAATTGGGAAGGAGTAGCATCCGACAGGGTATCGATAGCAGGAACATCTTCAAGAGATAATGGCAACATCAGCGCCACGTTGTAGGTCTGGTGAATATTCTCAAAGGTAGACTCAGCCAATTCCTGCCCTTCTTTTGCAAGTTTTTCTTTTTCCAGTTCCGGCATAAGTACGATCTGATCCTGTTCGGGAAGTATCTTCTCATCCACTGGTATCTTAACAATCTGGTTTTCAACTACCCTTCTGGATATTTGCGGATTCATGTCTTCCACTTTCTTCAGAGGCACCTTGTATAATTCAGCTACTTTCTTAAGATTGCTTCTGCGCTCTGTCACCCTGTGCCGGATAAAACTTGTCTCAGGTGAAACGGGCGGCAGTTTTATTTCATCGCCTGGATGTATGACAGTTCTAAGACCGGGATTCAGTTTAAATATACTATCGAGGCTCACACCATTATTCCTTGCAATGGTATAGATGGTTTCTCCCGGCTTCACAAAATGTATGAGGGTATCAGGCCGGAGGGGCTTTTGCCCTTCTGTCTGATTAATTTCAGAGGGGACATTTACCAATTCACCAACTTTAGGATAGGCAAGCCCAGGGTTGGCTTTCCGAAGCTCGGCAACTGTGACATTATATTCTTTAGAGAGGCTGTACCAGGTTTCCATGGGTTTTACCTTATGCCGTATCATCACGGTTTTAGTCTCTTCCTTTTCTTTATCTTTTTCTTTAACTTCCTTACTTTCCTGTAAGGGGATTTTAAGATATTGTCCAACTTTGAGCGAGCCCTTAACTTCCGGATTGAGTTTATTCAGGTCCTCCACGCTCACCGAATAGATGGAGGCAATGGAAGTAAGTGTCTGCCCGGCTTTGACGACATGGAAAATATAATTTATCCTGCCTTCCTTCAGGTCTTCATTGATTTTTTGCCCCCGGCTTACAAGTGGGATCTTCAGTTGCTGATCAATCTGCAGCCCCTCTTTGGCTTCAGGGTTTTCGAAGAGGATATCCTCAACGCTTATACCATAAGCTTTCGAGATCGAATAGAGAGTTTGTCCGGCCTCCACCTGGTGGATGTAATATTCCTTGCCGTTGATAATCTCTGTATTGCTCGATTTCTCAACTTCTACCTGAGCGAAAATACTCCCACTGGTCAGTATCATCAGGATAAAAACTGCCAGGATACTAAAAATGTGTTTTGATTTGATATGGCTCGGTTTTTTCATTAATGAATTAACGGTTTTTAGTCCGGAATATTACTCCCATTCAATGGTTGCCGGAGGTTTTGAACTGATATCATATACCACCCTGTTCACGCCTTTTACCTTGTTGATGATATCGTTGGATACTTTCGAAAGAAATTCATAGGGAAGATGCGACCAGTCGGCTGTCATTCCATCGGTTGAACCAACTGCCCTAAGCACCACGGCATTTTCATAAGTCCGCTCATCTCCCATCACTCCTACAGAATTTACCGGCAAGAGGACGGCCAATGCCTGCCAGACATCGTCATATAAATTATTCTTCTTCAGTCCTTCAATAAAAATATGATCCACTTCCTGTAATATACGGACCCGCTCGGCCGTAACCTCACCCAATATTCTAACCCCTAATCCCGGTCCCGGGAAAGGATGCCTGTAAAGAAGTTCCTTTTTCATTCCGAGAGCCTCACCTATTCTTCTGACCTCATCTTTAAAAAGCGAATTCAAAGGCTCCACAACCTTTAACTTCATATAATCCGGCAATCCACCCACATTATGATGGGATTTTATAGTTGCTGAAGGGCCTTTCACCGAGGCCGATTCGATCCGGTCTGGATAGATAGTACCCTGGGCCAGCCATTTTACTTCCTGGATCTTATGGGCTTCTTCGTCAAATACTTCAATAAAATTATTCCCGATTATTTTTCTCTTCTTCTCCGGCTCAGTCACACCGGCCAAATCGGTATAAAATCTCTGCCGGGCATCAATACCTTTTACATTCAAACCCATATGCTGATATGAATCGAGTACATCCTGGAATTCATTCTTTCTCAACAAACCATTATCCACGAAAATACAGTGAAGGTTCGATCCTATGGCCTTATCCAATAAAACTGCCGCCACCGATGAATCCACTCCACCGGATAATCCGAGGACCACTTTATCATTCCCTAATTGTTTTTTAAGCTCCTCTATAGTAGCTTCAATAAAAGAATCGGGAGTCCACGACTGGCTGCAAGCGCAGATATCCACCACGAAATTTTTTAAAAGCTTTATGCCTTCTGTGGAATGATATACTTCAGGGTGAAATTGTATCCCGTAAGTTTCCTCTCCTTCTACCCTAAATCCGGCCACTTCAACATCATGCGTGCTACTAATGATCCGGTAATTTTCAGGAACTTTCAGGATAGTATCGCCATGCGACATCCAAACCTGGCTGCCGGGGGACATATCTTTCATCAGCCTGGAAGAAGTATCTATAAATGAAAGATTGGCCCGGCCGTATTCCCTTATGCCTGAGGGCAGTACTTCTCCGCCGTCGCTTTGTGCAAAGTACTGGGCCCCGTAGCAAACCCCCAGAACCGGGACTTTTCCCCTTATCTTACTCAGATCCGGAATCGGGGCGCCCTGGTCACGAACCGAAAAAGGAGATCCGGAAAGTATCACGCCTTTAACCCGTGATGTAATTTCAGGGACTTTATTGAAAGGGTATATCTCACTGTAAACATTCAGTTCCCTTACACGGCGTGCAATCAACTGAGTATATTGGGAGCCAAAATCAAGTATGATGATCGTTTCTTCCATAGGCGCAAAATTAGAAAATTTTACAAGGACTGAAAGTTATATAATATGGGGAATTCAAATGTTTTACAACAAGATACGAACAGCATGCGGCAGATCTTCAAGGCAAAAGTCGATGAGTGCAAGTTCAGGCCCGTCCCAGGCGGCATTGAAGGCCTGTGTCCTGTTAAATGATTGCCTCCATTGTCCGGTAAGCCGGGAAGATTCATGGATATGCCCGTGCATGGTCAGCAAGGGTTGTTTTTCTTCAATAAAGCGCATGATAGCTATACTCCCGACGTTCACATCCATTGGCACATGTTCCACTATCACACCGTCAAGGGCAGCCCGGTCCAGAAATGTTTTATAGGGTGGGGAATGGAAAAGAAATACAGCCTTTTCCATAGGATCGTCCCCCGCAAGTACTTTCAGGTCCTTCTGCATAGTCGCATAAGTGATATCCTCGCCCGTATCAATGGTACGGATACCTTCTTCCGGGGAGATGCAGCCGGGATCCACGTAGCGGGACACGTCATACCTTTCCCAGTCTTTATAACGGAAGGGAGTTGGCGGGACATAGGCATAACCATAAAAATTATATCCTCCGTATTCCAGTTTCCTTTGATGCATGTATTTCCAAATGCCCAGCCCTTCCATCTCGATAAAAGTGATCTCATCGCCCCGGGGATCGTCATTTCCCAGTATGAGAAATATCTGAGGATAACGTTCTCCCAGTTTTTTCTTAAGTTGCAGGAAATGATTTACCAGGTAATCTTCCACATAATTCTCAGGATCTGTTTTCCTGAGACTATGTGGCAAGAGATCGCCGCCAAAAAAGACAATATCCGGGGGATTATTCAGGATGTAACTGAAAAGTTTCTCATAGCGTTCGTTTTTGCCATGAATATCAGTCACAAAAAAACAACGGGTTCTTTTCATTTTGCTCTGACTTTCAAAGGCCTGGCCGAATTGTAAAGGGAACCGATCATCATGGCGTAACTATCTTTATTGGCAATATCTTCATCAGTGACTATATGGAAATCTATCAGGCTTCCTTTAATAATATAGCCGGTTTTCATGTAATTGATTTCGGCTATTCCGAGGCCCCAGCCTTCCATCCATGCTTTAAGTCCGATAAGCTGTTCGGGAGTTCCCCTGAAATGGGCCAGCAGGTCGATGTCGCTACCGGGGCCGGCATTGGCATTTTTTGTACTCCCGATGACGTATATACCTTCCAGTCCAAAGCGTTCCAGATCAAGGTGACGGGCGATCTCCTCGCACATATGATAACGCCATTTCCAGTGTTCATCCGTTTCAAGTGGCAAAAGCACCTGCTTCTTTTCATCTTCTTTCGCTCCACCCTCTTTCCGGAGATATTCCAGGGAGTTTTTCAGGTCCCTGTGAAAAAAATATTGGCCCAGTCTTTCGGCAATTGTATTCAACAATTTTTGTTCTTCCGGAAGAAAAGGATGCTCAATTCCCGGAATGTTCTGAAGGTAAGATATCCTGATTTCCCCTGCAACATGGTTATCAACCACTATGTCGGCTGTTTGCATCCAGGCACTTTCTTTATAATCCTCCGAAATATAAAACTGTTCTTCAAAATTAATCCTGACTTCACATACTGTTGTAAATTGCCATGCATGCGGGATGATGCGGATCAATTCACTGAAAAGGCTTTCCAGTGAAAGTTTTTCCTGCTTCAACAGTTCATTCACATCATAAATACACCTGAGTTCTTTGGCTCTTTCTGTCAGTTTTGCAAGTTGTATATCTCTGGGAAGATTTGTCATGATGCTTAATATGGAATGACAGGCAGGATTTATCCCGTCAGATTATTTAGCGAAAATAAGAAAAATTTGGCCATAAATTCAGCCTGTCGATTATATCAGAAAATCATCTTAGTATTATATACCGATTTATTTCCTTTGTTATCAGTGACTTCCAGACTAAAAGGATTAGAGCCTGCTTTCAGATGATCGTCAATAAAATAGGTGAGGAGATTATTTTTGGGATCATATTCAAACAAAAGCCATTTTCCGTTTAAGCTGGCTTTATAATTCCCGATTCCGGAGAGATTATCCTTGATGATAAATTTAATCTCTGAACGTCCCTTCAGATTTTTGAAATACTGAGGTGAAACCGGGGTAATGGTGGGAGGCACTGTATCCAGTGAAACAGAATAGTCTCCAAATTCCCTGATCCTTCCACTCACAAAACCATTTTTATCCAATTCACCACCTGCATATTGCCGCATTCCCTTATCATCGATCATAACAAGCATCATCTTAGATTCCAAACCTTTAGGAATAGTATCAGGTTTAATTGACAGATTGCAATAATTCTGTATGGGGGTATATTCATTATGGATGTGATGCACAGCTGACAAGCAATTTCGTGGTTTTGCCGATTTACTGTATTCGAAATGAAATGAATTATAAAAGGCGCCTGCCGGGGCGTCAAAGATAACATCTTCCTGTTCAAAATGATTTTGGCCATTATACAGGAACATATCCGGTTCTACACCGAGAGTGCTCACTGTAACTTTCGAAAGAGGTACTGCATAATCAGCTTTGACCGGGAAATTCAGAATTGATGTATTACCCTTCACATCTTTAACAATAAAGGTCACTTCATGAGTTAAGGTATCGTTAAAGAAAACCACGCCTTTATTTTTCACATCATGATAAATGGATAATTTATTCCCGGGATCTATTTCCGTTCGTTCGATCCGGATATGATTTTTTATATACTCCGGGTAATCGATGAGGCTGTTAATATAACGTGACTCAGCAAAAGAGAATTTATCCAGACGGCAAAGAAATTCGGGGACTGAATCCACCAGCAATTCAATAGTATAAACCCCGTTCTTACTCTTAGAATCGTTCAGCAGGTCATAAGTACTCACACCGAATGATATATTTCCACGCACTTTGATAAGCTTATTCGATCCCGCCAGACGATATGTTTTTCCCCAGCCTTCCAGCGAATAACGAATCGCTTTGGTATCTCCGTTTACACGTGCAGCTTCGTCGGCCGGATAGATTTTAAGATAGCTGAGCTTAGGTGTAAAAAAATCCTTTACATCGAATCCGAAAAGCAGCGGGTTTAAAGGTTCCTGATTCGCGGCATCCCTGAGTTCGAAATGCAGGTGAGGTCCGGCAGTTGAGCCCGAATTACCACTATAGGCAATCACATCTCCTTTCTTCACCGGGAGTGCATCTTTTTCCGGGAACACATCTATTTCATAGGATTCAAGGCGATACTGTTCCTTTTTTGTATATGTCCCAATAGTTCTATTAAAACGGCTCAGATGTCCATAGACTGAGACATATCCATTGGGATGAGTGATATAAATCGACTTTCCGTAACCATAACCCGACATTTTAATCCTCGAAACATAGCCATCTGCAACGGCATAGACCTTTGCACCGGTTGTACCATGGGTTTTGATATCCATTCCCGAATGAAAATGATTAGCCCTGAGTTCACCGAAAGTTCCTGAAAGCAAAATCCTGAAATCCACAGGTGATCTGAAATAGTCAGTGGGATAAGCCTTTTGGGCTAAGAGGCCGGCAGGGATAAGAAATAATAACAATAAAAGAGGTAGTTGACGATATATTGATTTCATGCGCGCAAGAGGATTCATTTAAGAATAAACGTTCAATTTCCTGTTTAGTTTATGGGAGTTCAATTAAATATCAGAATTTGCCGGAAAGCCTCTTGGCTAAATCTGCTGAAATATAATTATCATAAGTCATGCATACATTGGCTGCAAATTCGGTCCCGTAAAGGAGCATGCTTTGGGCAAGATTATTGTAAGGCACGAAGTCCCGGCCTGGAATGATATCCGTCCTCAGCAAGGCATAAATCAGGCCGGCATTGAAGTTATCCCCGGCTCCTATAGTGCTCAGGGCGATAACTTCCTTTGCGTCTTCATGAAGATGCATTCCCGAAGCGAATAATGTGGCCCCTTCCCTACCGCTGGTAAGCACCAGGGTTTTGGGGCCATATGAATTAATCTTCAGAAAGATTTCGGCAGGCTCTGAAATTCCGAATATGTTCATAAAATCCTCATCGGAGCCACGGACCAGATCGGCCATGCTGAGATTTTCTTCCAAATGGGGCATCCATAGACTGATATCACCCAGATGATTTTTACGGATATTCGGGTCATAAATAATGAAAGCCCCCTTTTCCCTGGCCTTATGTACAAATTGTCTGATTTTCGGATAAATAGCCGGATCAAGTGCATAGAAGGAACCGAAGAGTAAAATATCACCCTTCTGCAAATCCGGAAATTCGTGAGTCAGCCTTTCTTCGGGTAATTCCCGGAAGAAAGTATAATTTGCATTATTGTCAGCGTCGAGCATAGCAATAGAGACAGGAGTTTTCCCTTGCCCATATTGTTGTATGAGGGATGTATTTACCCCGTTATCCTCAAGAAATTTAAGGATCATAGATCCCACAGCATCCTTGCTTACTTCCGAGATCATGAACACTTCCATACCCAATCTGCCAAGAGATACGGAAGTATTCAGCATGGAACCGCCCGGCCTGGCTGCTATCACTTCCCCTTCCCGGAATATAATATCGAGTATAGCTTCTCCTATTGTATAGATTCGCGGCATATTATGATTTAAAAGATAAAATTATTGAAAAATAGAATGTTCGTTATCGGAATCGTAATCGAAATTGAATTATTTAATGCTCTTATGACTGCTGACCTTGATATTCCAATAATATTAAACTTAAAAAAAATGTATAATTACGATTTATTATACTGAAATAAAGCTGATTGAAGGAAATTGTCCGCCTATTTTTATTGAATAATTTAATTTTTAAATAAAAATCATCACTTTAATCATTAAGATTTATTTAATTGCTATTCAGCCAATATAATTGAAGTTTCATTTCTTTCTTACTTTAATCTGATTATTTGTAGAAAACGGTTCAAATGTATTTGATTACCAAAAAATCGATCGAAAGAATTATTAAATTTAGCGCACACATATTTTTATAAAAATTTAATATTCAAAATTCCAAAAGAACTTTTATCAATTCCTATCGGATGAAAAAAATAATTTTATTGTCGTTTATAGCACTTGCATTTTTCGGATGTAGTAAATCTTTTGTAGAATTATTTGATACCAAAAGTACAAATACAAAAACTAAAAACGGATCATTTGTTTTTGAAAATGATTCACTTAGAATTACATACCATTTTTGGGCTGAAAAAGGTTTGATGACTTTTGCCATATATAATAAATCCAAGTTACCATTATATGTGGATTGGAAAAAATCATCCTATATTGACAATTCTGTAAAACTCAATTATTGGGTCGATGAAGAATTTAAAAAATATAAAGAGTATTATGGAAGTTACTATTATAGCGGCTCAACCATTTGGCCTTCAAGCGAAACAATTTTAACTGATGTTACTGGAATTTCATCTTCTACAAAACCTGAACGCATCACTTTCATTCCACCTGGGTCGAATTTTTATCAGTCTAAATTTCGTATAATGCCAGTTGATGTATATCATATAGGAAAGAACTCTATTATTTCAGATGTGCCTCGCAACGACAGACCTACAAAGTCAACCAGGATTTATGAAAAATTTTATACGATGGAAAATTCACCTTCAGTATTTAGAAATTTTCTCACCTTTTCATTTTCAGAAGATTTTAAAGATGAATTTTACGTAGATAATAACTTTTTTATAAGCAAGATTTCCGCTATGGATAAGAGGCATTTTGAGCAATTTTTGTACGATCCAGACAGAAAGGGTAAGTTCTTTATGCGTGACAAGAATGGAAATTTTATTAAGGTAAGTCCATTCAAAAAAGAGACTTCATTTTATATTCATCTACAGTAACTTAGTAAAATTGTACATATAAATAATCTAAAAAAAAATCCAAATTCAATGAAGCAGATTTTTATCATATTATCTCTATTTTTCATCCAGATCACGGCGGATGCCCAGTTTTTCCACAACACCATTATAAAAACCAATCCTTATCAGGATATCGTAGCCTTTAACCCGACACTGGGATTTGAAAAGCCGGTGCATAATCGATTCAGCGTGGAAGCCGGATTTATGTTCCGGAACAGGAACTGGAACAGTTCGGGAGGCGAAGGGAATTTCGGACATTTTTATAAAGGTGAAGGATACCGGATTATGCTCGGTTCAAAAGTCTATTTTGGGAAAAGCAAAAAGATCCTTGTCAACGAAAACCAAAAAGCACCCTTTGGATGGTTTGCCAATATTCAGGTGGCTTATAGTTACGCTAAGACCTTCCATATTGAAAAAGTAGCTGCTGTTTCGGGATCTTATCAAAACACAGTGGATGTAGAAAAACAATGGCCGGAAATAAATCTCGGAATAGGCCGGCAGTTTTTATTATTCAAAATGATTTCACTGGAATTCTTTGTCGGCCCATCTATTTATCTTGCCCATAAGGAAAAAAGCACCATAGTCGACAGTGAAAATCCGGCTGAGATCGGAAACTCAGAAACAGAGAATTATCCTTCCGGTCAGATTATTAAACCCAATGTTGTCGTTACAATAGGATATTACATCAAATAAGACCTCATTTCATTCCGCTTAAAGTTTATAATTTTACTTCGTGAAAAATATCATCCTTGTCGATAAACCCTTTGTTTCCGGTTTTTTAAGAGAAACAATTGTTAATTTCCGCTTCCCGGTTCTGAGAACTGCAATTGCTGAAGAACTCCTGACCGGATCGGATATTAATTTCGTTGAAGAATCCGAACTTATTGAAGCCTTTCAGAAAACAGCCCCACCTTCACTCATTACCACATCCGAAAATGCTATCAACTGGATAGGCAAACATCTTCCTTCATCTGAATTATATCAAAAAACCAGAATCTTTAAAGATAAAGTTCTTTTCAGGCAAGTTTTAGAGGGATTATTTCCTGATTTTTATTTTCAGGAGATAGATGCAAATATGCTGGATAAACTGGATATCAGTTCAGTCCCCATGCCCTTTATCATCAAACCGGCAGTGGGTTTCTTCAGCCTGGGGGTATATAAAGTAAACACTCCGGATGAATGGCCGGCTGTGAAGCAATCTGTTAAAAATGATATCCTGAATATACAGCAAATTTATCCCCTGGATGTGCTCGATACTGCACGTTTCATCATAGAAGAAAATATTGAAGGGGAAGAATATGCCTGTGATGCTTATTATGACCAGGATGGGGAGCCGGTAATTCTCTGCATCATGCATCATATCTACGGCTCCTCAAGGGATGTAAGCGACCGGGTATATATGATATCTGCTGAAATTATAAAGGAGAAGCTGATTCCTTTTACGGAATTTCTGCGCTCCATGAGTACAGTCCTGAAACTGAAAAATTTTCCTTTGCATATTGAAGTCAGGGTGGATAAGAATAATATCCTGAGGCCGATTGAAATCAACCCTTTACGCTATGGCGCCTGGTGCACTTCTGCAGATCTTTCTTATATGGCTTTTAGATTTAATTCATATGAATATTTCCTGGAAAAGAAAAAACCTGATTGGGATCATCTTTTAAAAGGAAAGGAAGATAAAATTTTCAGCATAATTATCCTGAATAATTCTACCGGTTTGGATGTTAATGATATAAACGGATTTGATTATGAAAAGCTCCTTGCCGGATTTCAGAATGTCCTTGAATTTCGTCAAACCGATTATCGTAAATACCTCATATTCGGCTTCCTTTTCACTGAGACCTCTAAAGAAAATTATGGAGAAATAGAAGCTATTCTTTCAAATGATCTGAAGGAATTTGTAAATGTGATCAGGGAGACGGAATAATCCGTGCAATTCTGCAAATCATCCTTTAATCAGCGGCCATGCTAAGGAGTACTGTAAAGTATATTCGGCCAGGTGACAAACCTACCTGTGGTTGAGTCGTATATACCGCTCCAATCACCAACATGCGGATGTATCGATGAATTGTCTCCGTTAGAATCCCCTTTTAGCGTATCATCATTTATAGATGTAAAATAAACTCCCGGTCCATCATGGTTGATTATATCATTTTCCCCATGTTTCAGATTTATTTGCGAGAGTTGGCTAAGCTTCAGTACTACATAATCTCCAAGAGTCAGAGTTCCTGTTATCCAGAGATTTACATCATCGATAAAAAAAGCTACTTCTGTTTCTTCCCAACTGATATTCTCAGAGATGGAAATACTTTTAACGATGATCACATTGAATATATTTGTGGTGGCGGGCAAATCCGGGTTGTGAAAAACATTGGAGTTATCAAGGCTCATGCTGGTATTGATCGAAAGCGGAATGATGTTGGAATAAAAAATACAGTTTTTGACTTCGGTCAGTGCGTTTGCCTCCGAACAATCAAGTGCTCCTAATTTAGGGTCATATCCGCTATTGTAAGCAAATGTGCAGGAGATCACCTTTCCTCCGGTATAGGATCTGATAGACAGGCTTGGACTGTGATTTATACCTCCATAAAAGAAATCACAATAATAAAATTCGGAAGCGGATTGACTATTTGTGACAAGGGTGCCCCAATTATATTTGGCAGGTATTGAATTAGTTCCGTCTTCATTGGTGTCTCCTCCATGAATATCATCTTTAATTGAAGTGAATACAATATGCTGGTCCTGCGTACCATGGGCTGTAAGTACCCCATCCCCGCTTAAAGTCATTCCCAATCCCTCAGATGTAAATTTAATGATAACTCCAGGCTGTATGTCCAGTGCGGCCTTTACATTAAGAGATGGCTTATCAATCACATAGATATTTCCGCTCTTCCAGGTTTGGGCTTCCAGTATATCTTCTGTCACATGTATGACCTGATTATTATCCTTTGACTTATCTTTTTTACATCCCGTAAAGAATATAAATTGAACAGTCATTAAAACCATGAACAGATATTGACAAAACTTATACACAGGATGAGGGATAGGGCTTATTTTTGAAGTGCTAAGATATATATATTTGATGGCTTAAAGCAAGACAGAGGTTCGGGATTAATATAAATTCGGAACTTGCATGTTGAATAAGATACTTATATCAGGATGAAAAGCGGGGAAAAGCACAAAGGTGAATTGAGTTCCGTATGGTTAAAAGCAGCGGTAGCCGGCAGCTTGTGGGCATCTGTTGAGATCATCGCTGGAAGTTTCCTGCATAATCTCCGTGTTCCGTTCAGCGGCACTGTACTTTCATTCATCAGTGTATATCTTATGATCGCTTTCTCGGTAATCTGGAAAGAGAAAGGGCTTATCATCCGTGCAGGTTTGATCTGCGCTCTGATGAAATCCATTTCCCCCAGTGCCATCATCTTCGGACCCATGATCGGCATAATGAGTGAAGCCATCCTTCTTGAAGGAGCTATTTTTCTTGTTGGCCAAAACCTGCCGGCTTATATTCTGGGTGGCAGCCTGGCTGTTTTTTCAGCTATTCTTCATAAAGCCGGCAGCCTCTTGCTGATGTATGGCTTCAACCTGCTAAGCCTGCTCAATTCCATGTATGACTTCGCATCTAAGCAATTGAATATTGAGGAGGTCCCCGGCAAATACCTGCTGATTCTGATCAGTCTGATTTACTTGTTTAGCGGTTCAATTGCCGCCATTGCCGGCTACCGTGCAGGCCGTAAAGCGCTATCCGTCAAAAACATTCAAGTTCTATCAGGCATCGACCTGGACAAGGGAAGAAAACTTTTTGAAATTCCTTCAAAACAAAAATATGCCCCCTACCTGCTGGGGATACATCTCTTGATGATCATCACCATATTATATCTACTGACGGGAACTTATACAGCCTTAACCCTTCTTCTTGCCGGATGCTATATTTTATTTTCCATCCTTCGCTATCATTCCTCCATGCGCTATTTTAAAAAACCCATGTTCTGGATCAGTTTTATAGCCTTGACTTTTCTGGCAGGAATATTCTGGAATGGATTTTCTACAGGCTCGCTCTTTGATCCTGATGGTTTATGGATAGGCTTGAGGATGAATATCCGGGCAACTATTATTTTATTGGGATTTTCTGCCATAAGTGTTGAACTCCGGAATCCGGTCATCCGGACCCTGCTTATGAACCGGGGGTTCTCCGGGCTCTACAAGGCAAGCGGCCTGGCCTTTTCAGCCCTTCCATTCAGCATCGGAATCCTCCCAAAAGGGAAAGAGCTTATAATGCGCCCCCTGAATTCATTCAATATATTTTTCAGTTATACCGATGCACTGCTGGGACAGTTTGAAGCGGAAAACAGGCAGGGTCCAAATATCATAATGCTGAGTGGTGATACCGGGGAAGGTAAATCAACTTTCCTGGCTTCACTGCTTGAATTATTAAAAAAGCAAGGCATTAAAACAGGTGGTTTCATCGCGAGAGGAATACAAATACAAGGGCAAAGGAAAGGTTTTGACCTGGAAGATATTAAGACTGGTGAAATATTTGAATTATGCAGGGATGAATATGTGGAAGGGAGACTTCAAACCGGAAAATATTTCTTCGACCCGCTTGCATTCGAAAAGGGAAGGAATATTCTCATCAATGCATTAGATGAACAATCAAAGCTGATTGTAATTGATGAAATAGGCCCCCTGGAAATGCAAGGCAAGGGTTGGGCACCGGTGGTGGAACAGATTCTGGCGGATACTTCCAATACAATGCTATTGGTAGTAAGAAGACAACTGCTTAAGGACGTATGTAAGAAATGGTGCCAAAATGAAGCCCTTCTGATCGACATTTCCTCAGATGACCTGGATAGCGCTTTATTAAAAGTCATGAATATTATCCGGAAAAATGATCACACATAAATAAGCGCTATCATAAGCTACACTTAAGTTACTTTCGGTCTGAATACTGAAAATAATATTGTGAGAATGAACTACCCCGCGGCAAGCAGCGGGGTATCTTAAGGAAATATCTCTTATTCATCTCAAGAGACGGGAAATATAGTTCCATCAGATCCCGAATAAGACTTCGTCTTTTCGGGATCAATTCGACTAAATCTGAAGGCTATACTCCAGGCTCATTAACATGGGAGGCTGAATATCACCTGGTCGTCCCATATATTCTTTATTAAACATATTTTTTATAATGAAGGATATTTTGGATGAATTTGTGAATTGCCAGGCCGCCCTGAAATCGAAAACCGCAGCCCCTTTATCATGAATCTTCCGGTAATTTTTTAGTCCCGGAAATATTTCCTGTCCCAATATCTTATCTTCAAATGCCGCATCGATCCTTTCCATAAAACTCCGGTAGGTAAGGGTGATCCCGGCGCTGAAATTATGCCAGTCGTATTCAAAATCTCCTTTGACACTGTGGCGGTAGCGGTATTTAAGGATATTCTTTACGGAGTCAATGCTCAGGTCGACAGGGTTCATGTAAGTATATCCGGCAAAAAAACGGAGGTTCCCTGCTCCTGCCTTCCCCTCCCCTGCAATGCTGAGTTCAAATCCGTTTATCCTGGCTTCGCCGACATTCAGGGACTTGAAACCTATATCTTCTATAGATAGGGGCGTTGAATCTCCCACGGCCTTATAAACGCCGAATGTGAATTCCATCATATTGCGGTATTCGGTCCAATAGCCTGAAAGGTCGACGAAGCCGCTTATATTCCCCAATTTATATGCCTGCCTGAGTCCGGTTTCAGCGCTCCATCCAGTTTCGGCTTTCAATTCGGGATTGGGAAATATTTTCAGGCTCCCTAAGCTAGTTGAGGTATATTTTTCTGCTATGGAAGGAAAACGGTAACCCTGGCCGAAGGAGGCCCTCAGGAAAGTATATTTACCGGCCTTGTAGTTCAGTCCGGCCCTCATCACAGGGCGGGAGCCCTTTTCATTGCTATCGATGGTATATTGTTCCCAACGCAGGCCCAGGCTGGCGGAAAGGCGGTTAAAGAAGCGTTTATCCAGCTGGGCATAAGCTGCAATGGAAGTCCCCTTATGGTTCCCGTATAGTTCTGCCCGGCTATTGGTGGCAGAGCCGGCGAAGCCGGCTGTGAGCCGGAAGTCCTTCGCAAACTCTTTCTGGTATTGATATTCTCCATAATAATAATCAGAACCGTTGTTCTTATCCGGAGTTTCTTTGAAATTATTGTTCACCCGGTAAAACCGGGTGCGCAGGCTGTGTTTCTCTCCATTGTGCCCTACAAAAATGATAAAGGGATCCAGGTTCATACGAATGCCGTCACTGGGCGCGACAGACAGCGGGTTTTGAATGAAGGCTCCCGAATCCGCATTCTCCCATATCAGGAAATCGGAAGAATTCTGAAGCTGAATACTTCCGTTAATGCCAGCACTGAGCCCTTTAATTTTCTGGAAATTATATTTCACTCCCAGGTCAATACGACCATATTTCTGGTAATTGTTCTGACGATATCCATCATCATAAAAACCACATCCACCTAATACCAGGTCCCAGGGGCCGGCCTTTTGGGTATGCGAAAATCGCAAACCACCCTGATATGGATTTTTATCCCACCACCAGCTAAGTTCCTTTCTGACAGGCCGCATATATAAACCTGAAAAAAGGTCTATCCTGGTATGAGGAACCTGGTCAGGCTCTATCGTCCTGATATTGATCACCCCATTCAGGGCTGATGATCCATAAAGTGCCGAAGCTGCCCCTTTGAGAACTTCAACTTGTCCTGTGATTTCAACCGGAAGGAAGTTCCACTTGACTTCATTCACATCTCCCGTAAGAAAGGGTAGTCCATCCAAAAGAACCATCACACGGCTCCCTGCCCCATAACTGAATCCGCTCCCGCCTCTTATATTGGCCTGCCCGTCCAAAACATCAACGCCCGGCAGGAGATTCAGGGTTTCATCCAGTTGATTGGTCTGGACATTCTCAATGTAGCCGGCTTTCAGAACTTCCATGGAAACTGTCACATCCGAAAGTTTTTCAGAATATTTAGAGGCTGAAATGACGGTTGTGGCAAGGTCAAAGGCCCTGGGTCGCATATTAATGTTCCAAACGATAGTATCATTGGCTTTTAAAATGAATTCTTTGGTAACGGCCTGATAACCAATGAAAGTAGCACTTAAATGATGCTGGCCCGGGGGAAGATTCAGGATGTAATTTCCATTAGAATTGCTGGTAGATCCCCCAAGTTTTTCATTGACAATGTTAACACCAGGCAAGGGCTCAGCGCTTTCGAAATCAATTATATGCCCCCTGATCACTGCTTGCTGGGAATATCCGGCCAAAAAAAGATTCGGCAATAAAACTATCAGAATAAGTTTTAGTATTCGCATATCAGGAAATAGTGTGGATATCCATTTTTGAAAAGAAACCTAAAAGTAATTTGATCCCTATTCAGGAAATTTAATCACTTTTGACCATCAGGCCGCTTGCCTTGTATTTACTTGTCTTCAATACATAGAAATATGTACCATTCCGAAAGCCGCCTCCATCTATTTTAAGCTTGTTATCACCTTTTACTGCCAGATAATTTTCCCTATAAACAACCTCTCCCATAGAACTGAAAACCGTCAGTGCCACCAGGGATGGTTCGAAGTTATAAAAATCGATCTGGGTTATGCCCGAAAATGGATTGGGCTGGTTATTCCTGATATAAAAATTATGGTTGGCATATTCCGGAATACCCGAATTACCAATCACTTCCATAAAGACAGAAGTAGAATCTATCTGCTGTCCAATTTTTACAGGAGGATAGCCTGGTGCTAAGATTACATATACGTCCACAACAATCCGGAGGTAGTATAAACCTGCGGAGTCAGGCGTCCCATCCAGCGCTATGCAGGAATACTGACCAGCCGGAAATTCATTGGTAGGTGAATTGGATTGCCAGCTAATACCCGGAGGAAGATTCCCGACGTCCATAAGTTGTATATGATCGAGTGTAATAGCCGGGTTAACTCCAACTGTAGTCGGCGGCAAAATGGTGACCACCTGACTGTATGACTGATTGAGAATAGCTGTTTGAAGGGTGTCAGGGCATATTTGTCCGTTGTTTTCAGGATCGGGACATTCAATGGCGCTTTCAGGTGTGCATTGGGCATATAATATAGATGTCCGTGAAAAGAAAATTAAAACACCCAGGAAAATAAAAAGAGTAAAAGTTTTTGCTTTCATGCGAAATAGATATGGTGGAATTAAATTTTCAATGCCTTCAAGTACCAATAATCGTCCTGTAAAGTTATATCAATAAATCAAGATTTGATCATCCTGGGAGTATAAGTGAATAAAAAAATTGAACATAATTTCTCACTTTCCCTTGCCAGATAAGGCTATGGGTATATTTTCCCGGGCCTCAGAATTCCTGACTTTTGGTTTGATCAGTAAACGCAGTGAAGGATCATATGTAAAGTATTTCCATGCCCAGTCAAGGAATATCAGAAGTTTATTCTTCACTCCGACTATACTCATCAAGTGAACAAATGACCAGAGCAGCCAGGCAAAATATCCCTTGAACCTGATAAAGGGCAGGTCTGCAACTGCCCTGTTTTTTCCGATAGTTGCCAGGGAGCCTTTGTCTTTATATGCGAATGGCGAATGTTTGGCCCCGCGGGATTCCCGTTTCAGATTGTAAGCCAGGTTTTTGGCTTGTTGCAGGGCAACCTGTGCAACCTGCGGATGGCCATGCGGATATTTCTTTGTTTCCATATATGCAATATCCCCAATTGCATATATGTTTTTCTGATCCTTAATCCGGTTATAGTGGTCTACGATCAAACGCTTACTTTTGCCAATACTCAGATCCCCTATACCTGGAAGTCTTTCTGAAGTAATTCCCGCCGCCCATATCAGCGTTCGGGTAGAGTGTCGTTCTCCATCAGCCAGTAAGACATCCCTTCCATCGAAGTCCTTCACGGCCGTATTAAGTTTTACGATCACTCCCAGCTTAAGCAGATACTTAAGTGCTGTACCGGAAGCCATATCCGACATACCGTTCAACAAATTAGGCGAAGCCTCAAAAAGATAGATCTTCATGAGACTAAAATCCAGTTCCGGGTAATCTTTGGGAAGAATAAATTTACGCATTTCGGCAAGAGCTCCGGCAAGTTCTACTCCGGTCGGACCACCTCCTACAATCACTATATTCAGTAACTCTTCGGTTTCCTGCACGTCAGTAACATTCAATGCATTTTCAAAATTCTGAAGTATATTATTCCTCAAAAAAATAGCTTCACTGACAGATTTCATAGGGATGGCATTTCTTTGGATATTTTCAATGCCAAAAAAATTTGTAGTAGCGCCGCTTGCTATAATCAGATCATCATAAATTAATGAACCTATATCTGTATAAACAGTATTATTGGAAGGGTCAATTTTTTCTACCCGGGCAATCCTGAAATGCACATGCTTATGTTTCTGAAGCACTTTCCTCAATGGGAAAGAGATGGCTGCAGGCTCAAGGCCAGCAGTGGCGACCTGGTAAAAGAGAGGTTGAAACTGATGAAAATTATTTTTATCCAGCAGAACTATCTGGCATTTTGCATTCAACAATAAACGGGTCAGTTTCAATCCTGCGAATCCCGCACCTACCACAACGATTCTTCTGAGGCCACTCTCCGGTATGTTTGCAATCTTTTTATCCTGAACCATGTATATAATTTATAAAACGGTAAACAAATGAAATTGCTTTTTGTCAATCAGGATATAAAATGATTTTGAACAGAGGGCTTGTTAATAGAGAATATTTATTTTAAAATCATGAATAGTTGACACTTACAACTTATCAAGCCATTCCCCAAGGCGATTCATGGCGCTCACAATTTTAGGGCAGTTATCACGGCAGAAGTTATCATCCGCATGGTGGTTCACTAAAATATCAGGGGCATGATCCAGGGCCTGTTTTCCATTGAAGTCGACATAAGCGATGCGCACTGACAATTCCTCGGGTTGCCTGCCGAATTCACTTCCGGGAAGCATCGCAACGCCGGTTTCATCCAAAACTGTTTTGCAAAATTCAACAGCCGTATGTATGCCTCTTTGTTTAAGTTTTTCCCGGTAATACTCAAAATCAGGGAACACGTAAAAAGCACCGTGAGGATGCGGATAGGTAGCTTTCATTGCATCCAGGGCTGTTGTTACATGCTTCAGAATTGTCCGGAGTATCTTTCTTGAATTATCCAGGTATTCATCTATTTCAGGGTCCCCTTTGAAAGCGGCAACTGCTGCGTATTGTATAGGAGCGCTCGTGGCAGTATAAGTTTCACTTGCCACAATAGCCATCGCATCCAGTAGCCATTTCAGGGATTCGGGAAATGAGAAAGTCCCAAGTCTCCAACCCCCGGCTCCGCACCATTTACTCAGCCCGCCGCTCACAATAGTTCCTTCAGGATAGAACCTGGCAACAGAAACATGCTGATTGGTATGATGCAACAATCCGTAAATCTCATCCGAGATCAGGATAACTTTATGCTTCCTTGCAACTTCAGCAAGCAACTTCAGTCTTTCAATCGGATAAGTACATCCAGTCGGGTTGGAGGGATAGTTGAGTATCACTACGCGGGGACGCTCCGGATCGCTCCGGCAAATCATGTCAAGTTTTTCAGGGCTCAATCTCAGATCATTATCATGGGTAGTAGGGACCCAATAAACATGCCTGCCGACTATCCTGGCTTGTGGACTATAGGATACCCAGCTGGGCGTAGGGATAACCAAATCACCATAATAAACCAGTTGAAGCAGGAATATAAGTTCCTTGGAGCCAGGCCCGATCAGTATATTCTCTGGTCTGGTATTTATCTTTTGATTTCTAAGATTGAAATCGGCTACGGCCTGCTTTAACTGAGGCAAACCTTTCACCGGAAGGTAATCTTTCTGCCAGGCATTCTGCCGGAGAGCTTCCACAACTACTTCGGGCACCGGGAAGGGCGATTGCCCCAGGCCTAACTTAAATACTTCCTTCCCCTCTTTGATAAGTGCATTGCTCTTTTCATTAATGGCCAGGGTAGCAGAGGGGCTTAATCCTCTTACATTTAAATTTAAATTAACATAGAACTGATCATTTTTATACTTTTGCATAACTTATATTTCCTTCCTCCATTTAAGCGATCAAATTCATAAATGATGATTAACAGCTCAGAATTCGGATGCTTTTTTAAAAAATCCGGAGCTCAATTCTATAAAATTAAAAAAAAAGGTATAAAAAGTGAATATTTAAAATGTCATATTATCTGATAGAGTGAATATTCATAATATATTTGACGATCCTGTAAAAAGCCCTAATTAAGTATGATCCGATTGTTGACATTTTACAAACTTCCCTTACTGATACTGCTATTTTCAGGAATGCTATCATTGGGGAATTACGCTCAACAACAAGAATTTCCCAGAGGGGTCATCATCGATTCTGTCACTTGCCTTGACAATGTCAAGCAATCTTATACACTTTATTTACCTTCCACTTATGATTCATTAGAAGAACTGCCGGTCATATATGCTTATGATGCGATGGCCAATGGCAGGAGTCCGGTTGAACTCCTCAAGAAAGCAGCCGAAGATTTTGGATACATCCTGGTAGGCAGCAATAGTTCAGAAACCGCTCCTTGGGCGCCTCTTATATCTGATGCAAAGACCATTTTCAAGGATACCGAAGCCCGCTTAAAAATTAATCCAAAGCGGCGTTATACCTGTGGATTCTCCGGAGGGGCCAAAATAGCAACAGCCCTGGCGGTTTATTATGGAGGTTTTGCCGGTGTAATCGGATGCGGCAGAGGATTTTCACCTAATTTTTCTGCTAATTTCGACTTGCAGTTCCAGTATGTAGAAATAGTTGGCGACAGAGATTATAATCTCCTGGAAATGCAAAATCTGGATGACTGGCTTGATAATTTCCGAATTGATCATATTTTCATTGAATTTCATGGCGGCCATGAATGGCCTCCGGCAGATGTGCTTTACAAGGCCGTAAACTGGCTGGAATTCAGGGCGATGTCTGTTAGACTGAGGGAGCGTGACTGGGACCGTATTTACGATTATCTGGATGCGGAGAATGCACGGATTAGCAGTCTGGAAAGCGAAGGACGGGAATATGATGCATACCGGGCAACAGCTGACCTGATGTCTGTTATGAAAGGCCTTCCAATCCAATCTAAACTAAATGAAAAATTAAGAGACCTTGAAGGTAAGCCAGAGGTGCGGAAAGAAATGAAAGCCCGACGGAGGGCCCGGGAACTGGAAATGAAATATCACGAGGCATACGATGAAGCCTTTACAACCTATAAAGTCAATTACCTGGATGGCCTGACAGATATCCAATCGGATACCTGGTGGAAAAAACAATTGGCTTTTGCACGGAATATGGTGAAGAATGGGAAGACGCCCCAGGACACCTTGCTTGGAAGGCGACTGATCGACTATATTTGGCGAAATGCTTATTATAACTACGATAAAATGAAGGGGACCGAACTGGAACCTATCTCAAAATATTACCTCGAAATATGGTCCCTGGCCCAACCCGATGCAGTGGCACCCAAGTATCTGCTTGCAAGGCTTTACACACATTACGGGAAATATAATAAGGCAATTGAAATGATGGATGAGGCTATTGACCTGGGTTTTACCAATGTGGATATTATTGAATCGGATGCCTCTCTGAATGATCTGCACAAGATCCCCGAATATCAACTGATGCTCGAACGTATGCGGAGTTTGGAATGACATAAACCCCGGATTTTCCTTCATTGCTCCTTATATCATTTGCAATTCCATATCTATAAGCAGGCTGATTGTAATTTTCCTGGAATCATCACTTATATCGGAGAAGGTACCTGTAAGAATTCCCCTGAAATGATTATCCGTAAGATCCGTTATGACCAGATCAGCGTTGTCCTCTCCAAAATAATATACCACCCCCTGGAAAGTAAGGCCAAAATGTATAAACTGCCCATCCTGGCTGGGAAAATGTATACTCCCTGTCGAGCCTGAATAGAACAGGATATCCATAAGTTCCGGAGAACTTCCGACCTGATTGCTATTGTCACCCAGCACGAGATGCACATAGCGTACAGTACCGGAAGCAATGGACCAAAAGCCCATATTCGGACTGTATGTATGATCATAACCGGCAAATTCCCCTTCAGTGATCGCTAATTTATTGGGGACTGCATTTGAAGATTTGCTATCGCTCTTTTTGCAGGAAGGAGTAAAACAGGCAATTAACATGAAGAGCGCTACTATAAATAAGCTGCTTATTGATGATGTTTTCATATTATTCGTGTTTTATTTTAAAGTATTAAAATTAAGAAGAAAAAACCACAAACATCCTTTTCAGCATAAAGCAAGCTGGTAGCCGGAAATAAGTCAGGACTAAGTTTAATTGCATTGTGAATTATTCAGGAATTTCGTACTTTTGCAGTCTCAAATGGTCTCGTAGCTCAGCTGGATAGAGCAGCAGCCTTCTAAGCTGCGGGTCGTGGGTTCGAATCCCTCCGGGATCACAAAAAGACAGGTTCAGATTTTTCTGGCTTGTCTTTTTTATTTGCCGAGCAGAATCATCATATTTAGAACTTTAGTGATTCCGATTGATTCCTTTTTTATCCCTCCCAAAAAATTCCTTAATTTATTTCAGGGATTTTGCCAAATATTGATTGCTCAAATAGTGGCATTTACAGATATTAATATAATGATAATCGGGAAATAGCAGGATTTAAAAAAAATCTAAAACATTTACTAAATTTACATGGTTCTTTTCAAGAAGAATGATTAAAAAAGCATTAGTAAAAAAAAGGTAATAGCATCATGATCAGCTTTTTTATTTCACTTGCAGCACTTATTGCCGGCTATTATTTCTACGGCCGGATTGCAGAACGCATCTTCAAAATAGATCCGGATCGAAAAACCCCTGCCCTCACTATGAACGACGGGGTGGATTATATTCCCATGCCCATGTGGAAGATATTCATGATACAATTCCTGAATATCGCCGGACTGGGGCCTATTTTCGGGGCCATTGCCGGAGCTATGTGGGGGCCGGCAGCTTTCCTCTGGATAGTTCTTGGATCCATCTTCGCCGGAGCTGTCCACGATTATTTCTCAGGCATGCTTTCCATCAAACACAAAGGCCTGAGTATTTCCGAAGTCGTTGGCATTTACCTGGGAAATAGCATGCGCGTATTCATGATGGTCTTCACCGTAATTTTGATGATCATGGTCGGAACAGTCTTCATCATGGGCCCGGCACGCATTCTGGCCGAAATAACCAGCGCCTTTGCCGGATATCACGTTTGGGTCTGGGTGGTGTTTATCTACTATATCATCGCCACTTTATTACCCATCGATAAGATTATAGGAAGGCTCTACCCGCTCTTCGGGATTTCTTTGCTGTTTATGGCTATTGGCCTGATGGGTGCAATTTTCTTCAAAGGCTACCATATCCCCGAACTGAACCTGCAGGCCTTTCGTAATATGCACGATAATGCCGGCAGTTTCCCTGTTTTCCCTATGCTGTTCATTACAATAGCCTGCGGCGCCATTTCCGGATTTCACTCTACCCAGTCGCCGCTGATGGCCCGTTGTGTAACCAATGAAAAGCAGGGCAAACCAGTATTTTACGGGGCCATGATCACCGAGGGAATTGTAGCTTTGATCTGGGCAGCCATCAGCATGACTTTCTTCGGAGGAGTCAGGGAACTTAATGAGGTTATGCTTTCTAATCACAGCAATGCAGCCCTGATCGTGAACCAGGTATCCAATTCACTGCTTGGCAAAGTGGGCGGCATTCTGGCTATACTTGGGGTAGTCGCTGCTCCCATCACTTCCGGAGATACTGCTTTTCGCAGCGCCCGTCTGATCGTGGCCGATTTCATCAAGCTGAACCAGGGACCGGGGCGGAACCGCTTGTTAATAAGCTTACCTCTCTTTGTAATAGGGTTTTTACTTACCCAGATCAACTTCGGAATCGTATGGAGATATTTTGCCTGGTCGAACCAGACCCTGGCAACTGTGGTACTTTGGGCCATCACGGTCTACCTTGCCAAAGAACGTAAGTTCTACTGGCTTACCCTGGTGCCGGCCAGTTTTATGACAGTGGTAGTAATATCCTACCTGATGTTCGCAGGGGAAGGTTTCGGATTGCCCTATTCCTGGTCGATATCAGGTGGACTGGCTGTAGCAGTAGCATTATTAACCGCCTTCAGGATCTATCTGAACCGGCTGAAAGAGGAGCGGCTTATCTTAGAAGCATGATGTAAACAAAACTGAACCTATATGAAAATACCTTTTTACCAGGTCGATGCTTTTACCGACCGGCTTTTTGGGGGGAACCCCGCAGGGGTTTGTCCTATGCAGGAATGGCTGCCCGACAATGTGATGCAGCAAATTGCCATGGAGAATAATCTCTCCGAGACTGCCTTCTTTGTCCGTGAACCGGAAGCGTACCGCATCCGTTGGTTTACCCCGAAAGTAGAAGTGAAGCTATGCGGCCATGCGACCCTTGCTTCTGCCCATGTGCTTTTTAATCATCTGGGCTATAATCAGGAACTGATTGCATTCAATTCCAAAAGCGGTTTACTCGGGATAAAAAGGGAAGCCGGCTTATTATCTATGGACTTTCCGGCCAATTACCCAAAACAGGTGCCCCTGGTCCAGGAGATTGCGGAAGCATTCAACATTACCCCAATCAAATGTTTGAAAGGAGGGGATGATTACTTGCTATTATACAGTAAACAATCTGAAATTGAAGCCCTGAGACCTGATTTTAAAAAACTCATGAGGCTGGAAAGCAGGGCCGTGATCGTTACGGCTCCGGGAGAAAAGGTAGATTTCGTTTCGAGGTTCTTCGCTCCTGGGGTTGGCATAGATGAGGATCCCGTAACCGGATCGGCCCACACGGTTCTCATCCCATTCTGGGCCGAACGCCTGGGAAAGACTAAGATGGAAGCCTTGCAACTCTCAAAGAGAGGCGGTCGGATCTATTGCCAGTTAAAGGACGAAAGGGTTGAAATTGGCGGAAAAGCGGTCACTTACCTGAAGGGTGAAATAGAAATCTGAAGGCCAGGTCAGGTAACCTGAAATCAGTACTTACTGCAAATTTCGAACAGCTTCCCAACAGCCGCTTTATCCTTTATAAAATAACATCCCGATTCGGAACGGTGTTCAAAATACTTTCCTGTCATTCCTTCCACTTCCGGGCTTGTAGCCAGCCATACAGGCGTATCGGCACCCTGGTCAGGACTCTCGTGTCCTCCGAATCCCAGATTATTGCTAAGTTTTGAATTGACATCCCCCGGGTGACACGCATTAACTGTTATCCCATATTTCTCAAGCCTTTCGGCAAAGCCTCCCGAAAGCATACGATCGGCTTGCTTGGATTGACGGTAAGCCGCATCGTTGTGATAATGCCTGTGTTTGAATTCCGGATCATGCAGGTCAAGTCCTCCGGCCCAGTAACTGGCCACATTCACTATGCGGGAAGCTTTTCCAAGTTTAAGGTATGGCAGAAAATATGTTATCATCCAATAGTATCCCAGGACATTTGTAGCAAACTGCATTTCGATACCGGCTGCTGTCTCTTCTCTTTGCCTTGGTGTGGCTGCTGCATTATTCACCAGGATATGCAAGGGGCCTTTCCATCCGGAGGCAATACTTTGCACATCGGATTTATCCGACAGATCTGCTATAAGATAATTTATATCCGGATTCCCGCTCAAATTTCCGATCTCCTCAACTGTTCTGAGGGCCTTTTCCCTGTTCCGTGCGACAATCCAAACTTCATACTTCCCTTCCGAAGCTATCTGTGAAGCAATTGCCCTGCCAATTGCACCGGTGGCACCGCTAACGATGACTTTCTTTTTTTCTGAACCATTTTCCTTCATCCGAAATAATTCTTATTATCAGAACACACTATTTTATATACTTCATTCTTTAAAACCTATAAGAACCTTGATAAAAATAACAAATGTTGCTGTATTAAGTTAAAATGATTTTTATATCTTTAATCGAAATCCGAGTAAAAAAAATATCAAGCTAAAAGTATTGAATCATGAGTCACCTGAATATTGAAATAAAAGCCAAATGCTCCGACCTGGAAAAAGTCCGCAAAATACTCCTGGAAGCAGGTGCAGTGTTCATCGGACTGGATCATCAAAGCGATACCTATTTCAATGTCAGGCAGGGCCGTTTGAAACTCCGTGAAGGAAATATAGAAAATAATCTCATATTCTATGAACGTCCCAATCAGCAAGGGCCTAAGGATTCAAATGTGATCCTGTACAAAACCAATGATGTGGCAGTGTTGAAGGAAATGCTCGTAAGATCTGATGGAATCCTAACTATAGTCCAGAAATCCAGAGAGATCTATTACATTGAAAATGTAAAATTCCACCTTGACCTGGTAAAAGGCCTGGGTTCATTTGTCGAAATAGAAGCCATCAATAGCGGGGGAATCGATAAAGATAAACTGACAGAGCAATGTGAACATTTTATGGAACTGTTCGGCATCAGGCAAACCGAATTAATCAGTTCATCATATAGTGATATGTTGCTGCGCCGGGATTCCAACGATCATCCATTTGCCATATAAATACCTCAGACTATGCTTGCTCTCATCGTATCGCTTGCCCCGGTAGCCATTATACTTTTCTATGTTTATATGCGGGATAAATACGAAAAAGAACCCCTTCCACTCCTATTGAAGGGCTTGTTTTTCGGGGGGCTTATCACTATTCCGGTTGTCTATGTTGAAGTGTGGCTGACCACAAAATTCATTTTTGAACCGGCTATCTATGAATTAGCTTACAAGTCATATGTTGTAGCCGGTTTCACTGAAGAAATGTTCAAATTCCTGGCTTTGTGGCTTGTTTTCTGGAACCGGAGTGAATTCAATGAAAAGTTTGATGGTATAGTTTATGCAGTCTTTGTTTCGCTTGGTTTTGCAGCCGTAGAAAACCTTCTCTATGTTACCGGCAGCGGCATACAGGTTGGACTAACACGTGCATTTACAGCTGTTCCGGCACATGCACTATTCGGAGTTACGATGGGTTATTATCTTGGACTCGCCAAATTCTATCCTGCTTTTCGTCAGGCATTCCTGCTCAGGGCCCTGTTTATCCCGGTTATATTACACGGTTCTTACGATTTTATCCTCTTATCTGAACAACATCTTCTTTTCCTCTTATTCATCCCATTTCTATACTATTTGTGGAGATCGGGGATGAAAAAAATGCAATTGATGTCGGAAGACTCCCCATTTAACCCAAATTTAGTATTCAAACCAAATGAAGACGGGAAGGAAGAGGACAAGAATGAATTTTAGGAGATTATCCCTATAAGCAGGGATTTTGAACCAAAACGGATGAACTTTGTGACTTCCGGAATGTTTAGCAAATTCAAACCTATTTTAAAAACCAGATATGATCATTCAACTTTTTATCTTTTCATTCATCTTCTTTATCCTTGGAATTGTTTTTTTTGTCAGGAAAAAGAAATTATTAGGATGGTTTTTTGTAATCCTCGGGATTTTTGCACTTGGACTTGGTAGTATCGTGGTCAGCCTGCACCCTGAAACCCTCCCTTTCTGAGCTATGCTTAAGAATGACTGTCGTTCAGCATTGGTTATAATACTTTTATTTCAGCCAAACTTCAACTTTTCCCTCAAGCAGTTCCCTGAACTTAGCGGCATCCTCTTCAGTTCCTTCATATAAGCCCCAGTGAATCGGGATCGCGTAACGGGCTTTCACATCAATTGCAGCCTGGGCTGCCTCTTCCACAGTGTTCATAGTATATACCTGGCCTAAAGGGAGCATAGCTATGTCACATGAAAATTCTTTCATTTCAGGGATCCTTTCAGTATCACCGGCATGATAGATATGCCAGCCTTCAAAGTCGATTATATAACCTACCCAGCGGTTATCTTTATGATGATAATTCTCCTTCACAACATTGTAAGCCGGTACCGTTTCAAAACTTATCTCGCCAACTTCATATTTTTTCCCGGGACTAACCGCGGTGATATTGGAGTAGCCGGCTTTCTGCAATTCAGGCACACAGTTCTGCGGCGCCACTATCTTAGTTACAGTCGTGGCAACTTTTGCAATATCTTCCAATGAAAAATGATCATAATGTTTATGGGTGATAAATATAATGTCAGCATGGTCAGTTTCTGTAATCATGTAAGGATCAAAATAGATGTTAATGTTTTCATTACTAATCTTGACCGTCGACTGTCCTAACCAGTGTATCTTGTCATATATTTCCATATAAAAAGTGTATTGATTTATATACGAAAGTACGAAATCCGGGCCCCTTTTTTGGAAATTATATATTAAAATATGTTAATCAGGTGATTTTCAATTTGAATAAAATCCTTCACAGGCAAATAATAAAATTTAAATTTGTGCTAAATAATAAGTCTGACCTCATGCTAAAAAAACTATCCGTTCTGACCATGCTCATGACCCTCTCATACAGCTTTTTGAGTGCACAGGAAAAGCCTTCTTTCATAGCTCTTAAGGGGGGTATCTCATTCCCTGTCGGAATCATACAAAGCCAGGTGCTACCGGATGGAGGCTTTGCACAGACAGGTGGGAATATAAGCCTGGAAGGAGCCTGGTTCTTCAAATCATTTCTGGGGATAGGCGCCTCTGCAAATGCAAACTTGCTTCCGGTAAATGTCAGGTCCCTGGGTTATGAAATGGTGAAACGCGATGCCTTTCTGGAGGATATGTATATCCGTTCAGAAGCCTATCGCTTTTTCTCCTTCAGTGCCGGTCCGTATTTCAGCCTTCCGATTATAAACAAGCTGAGTTTCACCGCTAAGATTTTGGGAGGAATTGCCTATGCATCCACTCCATACCAGCTCTTCAAACCTAAATATTATTTAGTCGATGTTAATTGGTACGAGATAACCCCGGCACACAACTGGAACTGGACCATTAGCTGTGGGGCCGGACTCAAATATGAGCTGAACAAGTGTATGGGGATCACGCTTGATCCTGAATTCACCTACAGTCCCACCCAATTCAGCTTTACCAAAACTGACGGAAGTGTCATTACCCAAAACAAGACTATGAGCTTTTTCAATCTCCTTGCAGGTATTTATTTTATACTTTAAAAAGGAGAAAAATTATAAAAAAATGAATAAAAATATTGAATCTATTTTCCCCGGAAAGGCTGAGATACGAGAAGGTTTTAGCCTTAAACTTCCCCTTGAACAGTCAGAATACCTTATGAACGGGGAAATTTTGAAATGGGAGGGCCCTTTTGAGAAAGTCTATTCGCCAATATTCACTTATGACGAAGGCACATTTGAAAATTATATCGGATATTATCCGCTAATGGATGAGACTGCTTCTTTATCTGCTTTACAGGCCGCTTCCGAAGCTTTTGATTATGGCCGGGGAATATGGCCGAAAATGACCATAGAGCAGCGTATTGGAAGCATGAGGAAGTTTGTGCTTCTGATGAAAGAGCAAAGGGAACTTATTGTAAAGCTGCTCATGTGGGAGATCGGGAAAAGCCTGAAAGATTCGGAAAAAGAATTTGACCGGACGATCGATTATATTAACGATAGCATCGAAGCTATTAAGAACCTGGACAGGGATTCATCAAGGTTCCAGATCTCCCAGGGAATCATTGCCCAGATCAGGCGGGCGCCTTTAGGAGTGGTTTTATGTATGGGTCCTTATAATTATCCTTTAAACGAAACATTCACAACCCTTATCCCTGCCCTTTTAATGGGTAACACAGTCATTTTCAAGCCGCCTAAACTTGGGGTTTTATTACACTCTCCATTACTGAATGCTTTCAGGGATGCCTTTCCCAAGGGGGTTGTCAATACGGTTTACGGGGATGGTCACAAGGTTATCTCTCCGCTCATGGAATCCGGAAAGATCGATGTGCTGGCTTTTATTGGTTCGAGCAGGGTGGCCGATATACTTAAAAAGCAACATCCCCTGCCCCATCGGATGAAGTCTGTGCTCGGACTGGAAGCAAAAAATCCGGCTATAATTTTAGCGGATGCCGATCTGGACATGACTGTTAAAGAATGTCTTACAGGGGCTTTATCTTTCAATGGTCAGCGATGTACGGCTCTCAAGATCATTTTTGTCCATGAAAGCATAAAAGATGCCTTCCTGGAAAAGCTGGTGGAGGAGGTTGAAAAACTGAAGATTGGCATGCCCTGGGATGATAATGTGCAAATCACTCCTTTGCCGGAGCCGGGAAAATCCACATACCTGACTGCACTTGTAAAGGATGCTGTTGATCAGGGAGCAAAGCTCATGAATCCGGGTGGCGGACAGTTCAACAGATCATTCTTCTTTCCTGCAATAATTTCGGATGTGGATGAGAAGATGAGGCTATATAATGAAGAACAATTCGGTCCGGTGATCCCGGTGGTGACTTACAGGGATATCAGCGAAGCCCTCGAATATGTGATACAGTCGAATTATGGTCAACAGGCGAGTATTTTCGGAAAGAATACGGATCAGATAGCGGAATTGATGGATACTTTGGTGAACCAGGTATGCAGGGTGAATGTCAATGCCCAGTGCCAGAGGGGACCTGATATATTTCCCTTCACGGGGCGTAAGGATTCGGCTGAAGGGACACTGTCGGTTTCGGATGCCCTGAGGGTGTTTTCAATCCGGACCCTGGTAGCCCTGAAGGAAAATGACATGAATAAAAGCATCATAACTGAAATCCTGAAAGATCAGAAGTCTAATTTCCTATCGACTGATTTTATTTTTTAAGGTAGAAATTGATTTCCCATTCGTATTACTTTGCTAAATTCTTCAAAATGAACCACCCCGCCGCAAGCAGCGGGGTATCTAAAGGAAATATCTCTTATTCGTCTCAAGCGACGGGGAATATAATCCCAGAAGATCCCGAATAAGACTTCGTCTTTTCGGGATCAATTCGACTAAGGAATTTTTCTTCGCTTCGTTTGAAAAATTTGAGTCTCATTGATTTATTTACTGAGAACAAATTTTCCTGTGGATAGAATGCTTCCTTCTTTCTTCAAAACAACACTATATATTCCCGCTGAAAAAGAAGAAACATTAAATTGAAATTGTTTTTGGCTAGTCGGGTTTTGAATAGATAGCACTTTTATTCCCAGGGCATTGTAAATCAATATTTCTTCGGCTTTAATTTCATTCAGATCTATGTTGATTTTGTTGGAAGCCGGATTGGGATAGATTTCGAAAGAACCTTCATTTCCATAATTTTGCTTCCTGGAGGCCGAAAGTCGGGTCGCAACCGGGTTCAACACAACCGGCACTATCCAATTTTCCAACCCAGAATGCATTCATCCCAACCCCTGTAAAGGCTATTCCATGATCCCGGGTGGGTGTAGCGTCCATAATCGAAGCTTCAACATCCGGTAAGGGGTTATATTCCCTTAACCACAGGCTGTCCCCATTGGATCTTGTATTTAATATCCAACCATATTGAAGCATACTCAGAAAACCACCTGTCCCAGATGCAAGTATGGACCCATCATTCATCACCTTCATAGAATAAAGAAAATTCTTGTTTTCAGCATTGCCGTATTTTTTGTCCCATAAAACATTACCTGAAGTATCGGTCTTAAAGATCCATATTTTACTTTCCGGCATTCCAATGGGCATGGAACTCATTCCAAAATTACTTCCCACAAGATAATTACCATCAGGGGCAAGACATACGCGTCCCCCTCCATCATTATAAATTCCGCCGTAGGTTTTCATCCAGATCATATTTCCAAGACTGTCTGCTTTTAGAAGGCCTGTTTCGACAGAATTGTATACTCCGATCTCCTGCCTGGAAAAACCAACCAAAAATCCACCATCCGGCAAAAGTTCCAATGAATATGTTGATTCTGCTAACTCAGGATCGCCATAGTTCCTTTCCCACATAAGAATGCCTGAATTATCCAATCTAATCACAAACATATCAGGATTATAATCTCCGTAAACCTTGTCTCCTGCCAACAAATATCCTTTATCAGGTAGCTGTTTACAACTATAAAATATTATTCTTTCATGAGACTGGGTACTATCTCCATAAATTACAGACCAAAGACTGTCTCCATCCTGATCAAATTTCATTATTATTCCCTTGACAACGTTTAAATCCTGGATATAGCCACAGGCCAGGTATCCTCCATCTTCCGTTTGAATTAAACTCTCCTGAAAACCTGGATTATAATTTTTCGATGTTTCACCATGAGTTTTTAGCCATAGTTGGTTTCCCATCTTGTCAATAGCCATCAAGGCCAGGCTGTATGTATAATCTTCATCATAAATTTGCCCAAAAACCACGTATGAAGATTCTGTTTCAAGGATACAGTTTCCCTGGGTCCGGCTATTGTTTTCATATACATCATTAAAATAAGTATACTGGCTCATTAAAGGCAGGGCAAAAGCCGTGAGCACGAGAATTAAGAGTAATTTTTTCATCTTTTGACCGGTTTAATAATTCTTCTTATCATTAAAAATGAGATTGTTATAACAAAACCAATTTAAGGTTGTTCTTTCCGGAAGTATGGCTACGCATGGGAAAGTTACGAAAAAATCACAGCTACAGCAGCATTACAGCCTGTCAGGTCCTAATTTATATTTATTCCAGAAAAGAGAGGGGGAGGATTGGGTATTTAGTATTGGAAATAGAATATAGAATATAGAATAATATGAATATAGAAAATTGAATATAGAAAATTGAATATAGAATATAGAAAATAGAAAATTGAATATTGGGCGATTTTGACTGCTGACTGCTGACTGCTGACTGCTGACTGAAAATCAGTCTTTCATCAAAAAACCAATCTCGTCCCCTGGCTGGAATTCAACAGGCTCCTGTCCGAAACGGAACAAAATCATGGGGCGGAAACCTTTGAGTTGAATCTTGTCGCCTTCGACAAGGAAAAGAGAACTTTCCCTCAGTCCGGCAACTGTAATATCCTTATTTACGGTCAGAAACTCCTCTATTCTCTGCTGCCTTGTTTCTCCTCCATGGCCCTGCGGATTGGCATCCAGGTAATGGGGATTGATCTGGAAAGGAATGAGATCCAGGCAATCGAAACTTTCAGGAAAAATGATGGGCATGTCGTTGGTGGTGCGTAGACTCGGACAGGCCACATTGGCTCCGGCGCTCCAGCCCATGAAATGCATGCCTTCGAGCACCCTTTCACGGATGGGAGCCATCAACTTAAGTTTGTGCATCATATAAACCAGGTGAAAAGTATTGCCGCCACCTACCGCTATGGCTTTGGCATTCTGAACAGCAGCAATGGGATCTTTTTCCTTATGAATAGAGTAAATGTTCAGACCTAATTTATTGAAAACCATTTGCACTCTTTCTTCATAAACGTCATAGGATTCCGATAAACTGACATCCGATAAACTGACACCGGCGTATGGAATAAAAAGAATATCCTTTACTCCGCTGTCCTTCATAAAATCAGAAATAAAGGGACGGGGCCAGCCCAGGTATTCCTCCCCTGCATTGGTCGAGTTACTGATCAGAAGTAATCTTTTCATATTATATTAATTTTGATTTTTGATTATTAGGAACGGAATGGCAATACTGCAATTTTATATCCTTTTCATTTCAAAATTAAATATAAATACCGGATTTGAAAACTCTGGCCATTAATCCAGGTCATTTTATATGACTTGCGGAAGTTACGGTAGTATTTGTTTTTGGAAGAATATTCATTCAGAAGCTCTTCAGGCCTTTTACCCTGGTCCTGTCTTTGATCCCTGAGAGCCAGCCGTATAGCCAGTTGTTTCTGAAATCTTTCATCGGCCGGGGTATTGCTGCCCATATCAGCCAGCAATTTCATCATATCCAGGGCTTTTTCGGGTTCCTGATTTTCCATATAGAGCCGGAACATATACCTCGTAAGACCGGTATCCTGCTGGCTGATCACGAAATCGTGCAGGCTGAGAAATTTAGCGCCGTACTGTTTTAAATTGTTCTGCTTAAAGTACTTTCCGGCTTCAGCATATTTCCTTATGAAGGTCTGATCGTCAGTTCCTATCCAGCTTTCTGCATCATCCTTCAGTCTCTGGTAGTCCGCAAGGACATCCAGCCGGACTTTCATCAGCCAGGCAGCGGTATCACTGATGCCGCAAGCGGAGTGATCCTGTGAGACCTTTATGGCCTTTTGAGTGGCCATCAAGGCACTTATGTACTTTTCTTCTTTTTCATATTCTGATGATTTCTCGATAAGGCCGTCAAAATTCCTTTTTGCCGCAGCACACTTCATATTTTCGAGCTGTTCACCCAGGTCATGAATGTCCTTTTGCAGAAGGGAATCCTTTTCTATGCCATATTTTTTAATCATCGCATTCACCTGGCTTAAAACACTGATTCCTTCCTCCACATCATAGGCTCCCAAACTCAGCCTGGCCTTCTTCATAAGTTCTTCAATCACAGGGCGGGCCGCTTGCTTAATGAGCGTATCCACGTCCCTGTCCTTTGATCTTAAAATTAAATGGTTCAATGTCTTTGGCCTTTTCAAAATAGTAAAGGGCAACATGGAATTCGCCTGAATTCAAATTCTTCTCTCCCCGGGCCAGATATTGCCGGAAGCGGTATGAATCAATTTCCTCATTTACCTTATTTTCAAGAACATCGCGTGGAATTTCATAGGGATTATACAACCTGAAATCAACGGCCTCATTCCGGAGTTCTTCTGCCCGGTCAACATTTCCTTCTTTAAATATCCGCCCCGAATACTCAAGTTTTCCAAGGTAAATATCCTCCCGGGCCTTCTTCAAGCTGGCTTGAAGCTCCATGGTTTTTTCAGATGCTGATCCCCGTGGGATGCTCTGCCTCACTTTCTCCAGATATTCCATCGCCTTCTCATACTGATGGCCATCAATAAGCCTGAAAGCACTGGAAAGGTAAAGATCCCGGATTGATGACCTGAGAATATCTCCGGCACTGTCAGCCACAGGCCAGCCAAATAGCGAAGATTTCATATAAGCCTTCAGAAAATAATTTTCCGCCATTTCAGGGTTCTTTTTCGACAATGCCTTACCGGCAATATCAAGGTAGAATTTCCGGATAGTAGCTTCTGCATTCGCGGCTTTCATCAGGGCATCTCTTCCGAAATCTTCCCCGGGAGCATATCTGGCAAGTAAAGAAGTATTTTTATAGAAGATCGAAGCCTCGGAAAAGAGTCCGGCATTATAACAGGAATCTGCCAGGGTCATCATTCCATGGGCGAGGGACAAAATTATCTTTTTCGCATCCTGAGCATTTGACTTATCCTTGCCATTTAGTGTATAATAAGCATGGATATAATGAAGTTCCCCGTCAGCTCCTGGCTCCAGGGATGCAAGATTCTTGTAAAACAAATTATAACTATGGTCAACCTTATCGCTCCATGAGAGATAGTAAAAGAGCCGGTCGACATAGGAATGGGCATCATAGATCATCTCCAGTCCTGGATATTCCATTTCTGTCATATCCCCGGCTAAAATAGTAGCGATCCTGGTGGTCCTTCGTTCGAGTAGAATCAGCTTATCATTTAAGGAGGCCGGATCCTTCTTTTTTATCTCCGGAATATTTAAAAATTTGTAAGATCCTATATAGTCCCTGATCCTGAGTAATTCTGCATATTGTATTATTTTGTAAGGAAGAGGCAGTTCATAAAAGCCTGATATCTCAGAAGTATTTTGAAGAAGGCTATCTATCAGTGCGGCAGCAGCATAATAATTATCAATGATCTGAACCTTGTCACGAAATACCTGATAAGCTTTCGAAGTGTAAGTAAAACTTATATGGGAAAGTTTGAGTTTTAAAGTTTCCTTTTTGGTATTGCTTACACTACGGACCACATAATTATTACTTAAGCCATTCACCGGAACTTCAAAGATGCTAAGGCTGTCGGAAACAATGCCAAGTTGGTTGCTTAGCCGGAAGCTAATTTTTGCCTGATCGGGCGATAGTGCTTCGGATATATCAAAACCCTTGTATAGTAAAGGATCCATTGTAACCTGAGGGGGGTGGACGCGTATTTCGAAGCGTCCGGGCCGATCTTGTTCACTTCCGAATTCCACAGACCAGGCACCTGTCATGCCATCATTGGGAAGATCAATTCCACCGGCATTTGAAATATCCTGCAAGATGAGGTTACGGTAATAATCGGTCCCGCCATTATGGGTATTCCCGAGGAAAACCCGGCCTTTTTCAGTATAGTCCCTTAAACAGCTATCCTGGGCTGATAATTTAATTCCGCTGAAAATAAAAATCAGGAAAATACTAAAAATAAAAACTCGCTTTATTTGCAATGAATTATTGACATTCAATCTGTTATCCCCTTTTTTCAGCGTTAGTATTGATTGGTAACCGGGAGGATCCGGGCCAAAAAAAAAGGTTGGTAATAATGGTGCCCAAGACAAGACTCGAACTTGCACGACCGTTCGGTCACTACACCCTGAATGTAGCGCGTCTACCAATTCCGCCACTTGGGCCTTCTACTTCGTGCCCAGAACAAGACTCGAACTTGCACGAACTTAGTTCACATGGCCCTCAACCATGCGCGTCTACCAATTCCGCCATCTGGGCATTAGCGGGTGCAAAATTAACAAAATTTCATCTCTATAAAAATAAAATTAAAATAAATCACCTTTATTTGACTGCCCGCGCAATTCCCATTATTTTTGTGGCATTACTCATTCATTGCCCGGATTATTAAGGAAGTCGTAAATGATTGATTTTTATAAAAAAAATTAAAGCAGATATTATGTTTACAGAAAAAGACCTGGAGCTGATCCGTTCCAAAGGAATCAGTTATGAGCAGATTGAAAGGCAACTGAATGATTTCAAAAGGGGTTATCCTTACGCTCGGTTAAAAGCACCTGCCACAAAACAGGAAGGCATACGTGCTATGAATGAGGAGGAAATCGATGTGTTGGTCAGTCATTATGAAAATGAATCCAGGAATTACCGGCTTCTGAAATTCGTTCCTGCCTCGGGGGCGGCTACCCGCATGTTCAAGCATCTGTTTGAATTCAGGGCAGCCTGTGAAGCAGGCTATACTGAAGACAGGCTTTTCTATGACAGGGGTTTCAACAGCGCTTATCACTTTTTTAGCAATCTCGGGAAGTTTGCTTTTTTTGATGACCTGAAAGAAGCAATGGACAGGGATGCAATCGATCTTGCCGCTTGTCTGGAATCACATGATTATGCGGTCATCATTGATTACCTTCTGGATGAAAAAGGTCTGGATTACGGAAAGCTCCCGAAAGGACTTCTGAAATTTCACGATTACAAGACATATTCAAGGACACCTGTTGGAGAGCATATGGTAGAAGGGGCTCATTATGCACTTGATAAGAATGACAGAATATCCCTCCAGTTTACTGTCTCCCCCGAACACTTTGAAAAATTCAATGAAGAAGTGTTGAGGATAGGTCCGGTTTTTGAGGAACGTTTTGAAGCTATTTATGATATCTCATTCTCCATTCAGAAACCTTCAACCGATACCATTGCCGCCGATGAGTATAATCAAATCTTCCGGGATGTAATTGGAAGACCGGTTTTCCGTCCGGGCGGACATGGGGCCCTGATTGAGAACCTGAATGATCTGGAGGCCGATATCATCTTCATAAAAAATATCGATAATGTTGTACCTGATCATCTGAAACCTGAAACTTACCGCTATAAAAAAGTCCTGGGCGGATTATTATTACAATTGCAAAAAAAGGTATTTGAATACCTGGAAGAACTTGAAAATAATAATATTACCGAAAATCACCTGAATGAGATTATCCGCTTTTGCAAAAAGGACTTATTCAGGATCATTCCTTCGTCATTTGAAGATTTACCCTTTAGTGATAAGATTCGATATTTGCGGATAATTTTAGACAGGCCCATCAGGATATGCGGAATGGTTAAAAATGAGGGGGAACCCGGTGGAGGCCCCTTCTGGGTTGAAAATACCCATGGGGAAATCTCCTTACAAATTGTGGAAACATCACAGATAGACATTAAAGATCCGGAGCAGAAGGAAATACTGAATAATGCCACTCATTTCAACCCTGTGGATCTGGTTTGCGGAATAACAAATTATAAAGGTGAAAAATTTGATCTACGGAATTTTGTTGATCCGGAAACAGGATTCATTTCACTTAAGTCCAAAGACGGCCGGCAACTCAAGGCCCTTGAACTTCCCGGCTTATGGAATGGGGCCATGGCGGGATGGATAACTATTTTTGTAGAAGTGCCTATTATAACATTTAACCCTGTCAAAACTGTGAATGACCTCTTAAGGGATCAGCACCAGCCAGGCTGAAATATTTTCAGATCTTCTCATGCTCAGAATAAAAAATCATTAACTGAAACATGATATAGAACACATGGAAAATCAAACCCAGATCATCATAGTAATGGTTTCCTATGTAGTCCTGCTTATATTGTGGGGACTTTACCAGGGGCGCAAAGTAAAAACCGATAGTGATTACAGCATAGCCGGGCGAAGTTTGCCCGGATGGGTAGCTGCACTCTCAGAGCGGGCCACCGGCGAGTCATCCTGGGCGCTTCTGGGATTGCCCGGGGCTGCCTACGCGACGGGACTCACAGAGATATGGACTGCCATCGGTTGCGTGGCCGGGATAGTTACAGCCTGGGCGGCCATCGCCTGGAGGCTGCAAAAAGAGGCCGCTCATTATGAAGTGAATACCTTTTCTGAATACATTGCTAAAAAACACGGGGAATATGGACGATGGATAAGGATAATCAGCAGTTTCACCATAGTGTTTTTCTTTTTCTTTTATGTGGGAGCACAATTCCTTGGAGGCGGCAAAACCCTGCATACCCTTTTCGGGCTGGATGCCGGGATTGGAATGCTCATTACCGCGGCCATCATTGTACCCTACACTATTTACGGGGGATTTAGGAGTGTGGTTTACACTGATGTGGTCCAGGCAATTATCATGATCATTACACTTGTTGTGGGGCCATTGATGGGTATTTACTATATTTCCAATCATCCTGAACTGTTTGCCCAATCTATCCCCCAGGCTTTACACATGGCAGGCCCCTCCTATACCTCTCTCACCGACGCAAGTTCAGGCTTTGCCATGGGAATAGTTATTATGGGTGGTTTTTCCTGGTTTTTCGGGTATCTTGGAGGACAACCTCAGCTGAGTATGCGCTTCATGGCTATTAAGGACATGAAACAGGCCAAAAAGGCCCGCAATGTTGGGATAGCATGGACACTGCTGGCTTATGTGGGCGCCCTCTCGATTGGATGGATAGGGATCGCGATTTTCGGACCAGATGCTTTGCAGGACAGGGAATATGTGATGCCGTCGGTACTTCTGAGGATATTCCATCCTGCTGTGGCTGCAATACTTATAACCGGAGCTATTGCAGCGATGGTCAGCACAGCCGATTCACTGCTAATCCTGTCAGCCACCGAATTCTCTGAAAATCTTCTGAAACCCGCGATGAAAAAGAAAGCCAGCTATGAAAAGCTCAAAAACACACTTATCCGCTCACGGATTGTAACAGCTTTGTTGGCTGTAGTGGCACTCTTATTGGCTTACATTTCGCCCTCCGACCTGGTTTTCACACTGGTTGGCTATGTTTGGGCCGGAATAGGAAGCACCTTTTCCATAGTAATTTTATTATCACTTTTCTGGAAAAGATATCATGGCAGGGCGGTTGTACTGACTATTATCAGTGGCATGCTCTTCACCATTATCTGGATTTCCAGCGGCATGGATGAAGTCATCACTTCCCGCTTTATGACCTTCGCGGTTGCCGGCCTTGTGGCTATTCTTTCAACATATCTTATGAAAGGAGGAAAAGAGCAATCAATCCGGAAAACAAACTAAGGATTCCTTCAGGGAGCAAGCCGTTCTAAATCCCAAACATCCTTATTATTAGAGTACAGGATGCGGTCATGCAGCCTTCCGGGGCGACCCTGCCAGAATTCAATTCGATGAGGTATAACCCGGTAGCCTCCCCAGAAATCAGGGCGCTGAAAATCATCTTTTCGGTCTTTTATAAAATCATCCCGTCGTTTTTCAAGATAAGGTCTGTCAGGAATAGCCTGGCTTTGTGGCGAAATTATCGCACTAACCCGGCTATCAGACGGCCGGCTTTGAAAGTACATATCCGACTCGGCAAGACTTAGCTTTTTAACTATTCCTTCAATCCTGACCTGCCTTTCCAATTCTTTCCAGAAAAAGACCAGGGCTACTTTCGGATTGGATGAAATCTCATCTGCTTTACGGCTATTATAATTTGTGTAGAATGTAAAACCTTCCGGACTAAAATCTTTCAGCAGAACCATCCGGGCTGAAGGCTGGGCATCAGCCGAGACCGTAGCGAGAGTCATGGCGGTGGGTTCGGGTATCCCTGCATTCAGGGCCTCATTCAACCATATCTCGAACTGCTTTAAAGGATCAGGGTCTACCAGGCTTTTCGACAGTTCCTTCCTGCTGTATTCATTCCGGATTCCGGTAAGATCATGGTGCTGCATGGCGTAAAATTAGGCAAAAAAAATTCTCGGTTTAAAATTCTCGGGCTACGACTATAGTCGTAGCCCGAGAATGAAATTAAAAAAAAATAGAATTGAGATTTACTTACTCTTATCAGGGGCCACCGGAATTGGTGGAACACCCTTATAATCCTTCACTTCATCCAGGATCACTTCGATAGCTTTATCCAGCTGGGCATCGATTCCCTTATATTCTGCAGCCGGGTCATTGTCGACAACAATATCCGGGTCGACTCCATGCCCTTCTATGATCCAGGCACTGGTATCGGCCGAATAGGAAGCGAATTCCGGTTTGCGGAGGTCCATCCCGTCAATGAATGGGAGTGAACCCCGGATACCGACCACACCGCCCCAGGTACGCATGCCAATAACTTTACCCAGATTATGTTTCTTGAAGGAATAGGGGAAAAGGTCTCCATCCGAAGCTGAATACTGGTTCACCAGCAGGACCATCGGACCGAGCATCATCTGCTGAGGAGTATGTCCCGGAATCTCCACATTGCGGGCCATATTCGAGCGTGTGATTTTACGGCGAAGACGCTCGATGATCATAGGTGAAACGTTTCCGCCTCCATTTCCGCGGTCATCAATTATGAGAGCTTTTTTAGTGATCTGGGGATAGAAATGTTTCACAAATTCATTCAATCCTTCCGGTCCCATATCAGGAATATGGATATAACCTACCTCACCATTAGTCTTCAAATTCACATAATCAATATTATGCTGGACCCACTTATAATAATAAAGGTTCGCTTCATCTGCAATTGGCACCACGATCACATCCCGGGCGCCTTCGGCAGAAGGCTTGGAATTAACTGTCAATATAACCTGTTTATTGGCTTTGTTAATCAAGGGAGCATATATATCCGGCATTTGGTCCGTAGATTTGCCATCCACTGCGATGATAAAATCTCCGGCTTTGACATTGATCCCCACTTCAGTCAAAGGAGAACGCATTTTCTTCTCCCAGTTCTCTCCTTTCAGGATTTCATCAATCTTGTAAAAGCCCGAAGCATCTTTGCTGAGTTTAGCTCCCAATAGTCCGGTAAATATCTTTTCAGGGGCCGGTTTATCACCACCGCTTACGTATGCATGACCGATGCTGAGTTCGGCAATCATCTCTCCTACCAGATAATTCAGGTCATTGCGATTATTCACATAGGGCACCAATACCGCGTATTTATCATGAATATCCTTCCAGTTCAGCCCATGCATATTCGAGACATAAAAGAAATCCCTCATCTGGCGCCAGGCTTCATCATAGATCTGCTTCCACTCTTTGTGAAAATCTACAAATACCTTCATCCCGTCAAGATTCAAATAATCAGGGTTGTTGATTTTACTTCCCGGAAGGTCGATAATGGCAAAATTATGCCTTTGTCCTATCAGCATTTTCTTGCCGTCAGCCGTAATAGTGAACTGCATACCTTTTCCCAGTTCAGTTTCTTCCTTCTTCTTCAGGTCAAACATTTTCAGCACTATACCTTCGCTGGTGGAATTCATCATATTATAATAAACCTTGCCATTAATGCAATCCAGATTCCAGTAATTACCCGGGCTGACAGGAAGTCCGATAGTACGGGCCTGTATGCCTTCGATGTCAATTTTTGTGACCGGCGTTTCTTCCTCTGCCTTCTCCTTATCATTTCCTTTGTCTTTAGAATTCTTCTTAGCACTCTCTTTCTGGGGCTCATCTTTCTTAACGCTCACTTCATCATTTACAGGAGCAAGCGGATCAGGAGTATCTGCAGCCAGCGCTATCATGTAAATCCTTGACATATCCTCGTAAGCTGAATTCCATTCGGTTTCAGAGTAAATCGGATTAAAATCCCTTTGAGAAACGAAGAGCAGATATTTTCCATCCCTGCTAAAGACAGGATTACCGCTGGAATACCATTCATCAGTAAGGTCATATTTCTTCGCATCCACCGTATTATAAAGAATGATCTTACCAAAATAATTAGGCAATGCCGTTGTGTAAACTATCCATTTACTGTCGGGTGACCAGTTAAAATCATTGATTTCCCAAACCGGCGATTTATCGACCAGCGTAACTTTTTTAGTATCGATATCAACATAATTCAGGCGGAGCATTTTATCATTCCACATGATTTTCTTGCTGTCGGGTGACCACTGAATTGTAAATTTATAAGTATCGGCACCGGTAGTAAGCTGGACAGGATCTTTCTTGCCTTCCTGATCCTGGATGTATATCTCAAATTCGCCGCTTTTATCCGAAAGATAAGCTATATATTTTCCATCAGGAGACCAGTAGGCTTCCCTTTCATGAACCCCGGAAGTAGCCGTCAGATCGCGGGTTACGCCTGTTTCGGCAGGAACCGTATAAATATCGCCACGGGCACTGAACACTACTCTTTTACCATCTGGGGAAGGTTCTGCATCCCGAATAACTTTTGAAGCATCCTTCAATGCACTGCGTGAACCATCAAAATCCTCTGCAATTTGAACGTTAACTTTAACGGGTGTTTGGGTGTTAAAATCGTATTTATAGATATAGCCTCCATTTTCATAGACTATGGCATTATCTCCCAGGGAAGGGAATTTGATATCATAATATGTGTAATTGGTGAGTTTTTTTACCTGTTGGGTGAGTGTATTATAAACGAAAAGGTTCATGGTGCGGTCACGGTCTGAGAGAAAATAAATGTCCTTACCATGCCACATGGGGAAAATATCCTGGTATATATTATCGGTGATTTTGGTATCAGTTCCGGTGTTAAAGTCATATATTCTCAAATCACCGGCCATTCCGCCTTTGTAATATTTCCAGGTCCTGAATTCCCTGAAAACCCTGGAAAAAGCAAGTTTACTGCCATCGGGTGAATAGGTGCAGAATCCCCCGGTAGAGAGAGGGATCTCAGTTGACATGCCTCCATCAACCGGAACGCTGAATAATTGTCCGATAAAATCATTAAAAGATTGCTTACGGCTGCGGTAAATAATATTTTTCCCGTCCGGCGTCCAGCACATGACGATATTATTGGGACCCATGCGGTCTGATATATCGTCCCTGTGTAAAGTGGCGGTATAGGTTAATCTTTTGGGAACACCTCCTTCTGAGGGCATCACATAAACTTCAGTATTTCCATCATACTGTGCTGTAAACGCAATTTTTTTTCCATCCGGAGAAAACCTTGCAAACATCTCGAAACCATCTGAGTTTGTAAGCTTTCTAGCCATCCCGCCGTCTGCCGGCACTGTGTAAAGATCTCCGGCGTAGGTAAATACGATCTGATTCCCGTGTATAGCAGGGAATCTCAGAAGGCGTGCTGTATCCTGAGCACGCAACATACCCGGCACGAACAAAATAAACGCAATTAATACTGTAAACACTCTTTTCATGTTTTCTTCTTTTATGTTAATTAATTAATTGAAAAATAGGTATCATTAGCCAATATAATGCCAGATTACATATTTTACTTATTTTCAATTTTTTGAACGAAATAAAACTTGAACTTATTATCTGCCATGTCCATAAATGTACTCCGTATTGTTCAGAAATGAACGCATCACAAAACTTTTACAAGCCGGGGAGTCTCCTTAAGATAAAGTAAATAAGCTCCTTTAATTGTGTAGTCCATAGTTCTCAACAGTTCCGCATATTTTTTAATCTGAATATGATAGGAAAGAGATTCCTCTCCGGTTTTATAATCTAAAATTTCGATTTCATGGTCCTTGATAAGCACCCTGTCAGGTCGAAAAACGGTACCATCAGATGTTATGATGCCGGCTTCATTTTTTACCTGAACTCCCTTGTCAAAGAAGTGTCCAATTTCAGGATCTGAGAAGATGGTATCCAGCATCTGGTCCATTAACTGGTAAAGCTCATCATCGATCAGGCCCTCCCCGAGTGCTCTCTGCAAAACCATTTCCTTATCTTCACTATACCTTAATCCGGATAAAATATGATGAATAAGATTTCCTCTCTCCCTGTTCTTTTCTGTGCTTCCGGTCTCCCAAATCTCCGGAGCGCTCAGTCTGAGTAAAGCCCTATCGGTCCAGTCATTACTGAAATACTTTTCGAGTTTCCTGCCTGCGGGCTTCGTCCCTTCTTCATCTTTTTTCCGCCTGAGACTTCTCTCTCCATAAATAAATCCCGATCCAGGCTCTTTATAATTTTCAGGCAGGCGCATGAACTCGTCAAAGAGTGCGGGGACAGAAAGATATTCCTTTATCTCTTTGGGAGGAGGAACAGTTTGGATATAAAGCCTTTCTACCGGCCGGGTAAGTACCACGTAAAGAATATTCAACATATCCAGGTAGGATTTGTCCATCTCCTCCAAATAAAGCTCCCCGAAAAAGGATTGTTCCATCCTCAACCCCACTGGCAGGTAAGCTGCCTTCAATTCCGGAATATTCACATCATCATAATCCGTCCAGATATTATTTCTTGTAAGCTTAATTTTATCTTCGGCAAAAGGATAAATAACAGCCGGAAATTCCAGTCCCTTGGCCTTATGAATGGTCATAACAGATATGGCATCCAGCCCGGATGGAACGACTATTGACATAGCCTTACCCTTATCATCCCACCATTCCAGTAAATCTGAAAGCTGGGCCTTCCTGTCAGAGGTAAATGCTAATACAGCATCCTGAAAAAACTGCAGATAGGGATCGGGCGGATCATTTAAGTCAAAGATGCGTATCAGGTATTCGGTCAACTGGTAGAAATCGAGGCTCCGGATCTTCCGGAATGAAAAATCAGCTTTGATCTCTCCGACAATTCTTTCAAAATTATCCTGCAATATTATATGGTAAAGAGGATCTTTAATATTGACTTCATGCATTAAGTTCCGGAGGAATTCATCAGCACTTTTTCCTGCGGAAAATTTTGATTTTGAAAGAAAATTCAGGACGGAGGCCATTGAAACCTGGTCAGCGCTTTCGGCCAGTAAACGCATCCAGCATACGATAAAATTTACCCTCGGTGAATTGCTCAGGAGCAGGGATTCGGAAGATATAACCGGAATCTGGTTTTGCAAAAGGAAAGAAGCAATCTGACTGGCCTGTATATTGGATCTGCACAGGATAGCCACATCCCGCAGGTCAAAATTATCCGCTTCAAGTTCCTTTATATATCCCATGATCTTTGCCATGACTTCCATCCTGTAATTCTCAACACCATCACTCTTCTCCACCACATCTATCCTGACCATACCCGGATCATCCTTACGGGCAATTTTTTGCTCCAGTCCGAGATAAACGGGCCGGTAATTTTCAGGGATTTTATCCCTTGCAAAACTGAAAAAGCTGTTATTGAAATCAACTATATGAAAACAAGAACGAAAATTCATGTCAAGGTTTTTCGACACATGATTACGTAGCAAGGTATCTTCATAAGTTTGCAATGTAATTCCCTGCTTTTGTATTAGATAAGGTAACTTTTCAAATTGTTCCACATCTCCTGAACGAAAACGGTATATTGCCTGTTTCCCATCCCCGACAATCATATTAAAATTGTTTCCGGCAAGGGAATTATCAATGAGGGGTAAGAGGTTGTGCCATTGCAATATGGAAGTATCCTGAAACTCGTCAAGAAGGTAATGCTGGTATTTTTCACCTAAACGCTCATATATAAAAGGAGAAGGCTGATCAGCCACTACCCTGTTGATCATCTGGTTAAACTCTGAAATCAGCAGGACATTATTATCAGATTTATAGCTTTCAAGTTCCTTTTCGATCTCGTTCAGGACGGCAATCGGGTAAAGGTTTTTATACAAGAGAAAATAGGTATTATATTTCGTTCCATCCCGCTCAATGATTTCTGAGATGGAATTATAATTTTGCAATAAATCTGCAGCAATGCGGTCTATAATCTGCTTTGCACCAGGCTCTAATTTCGCTGAATACCAGGTCCCTTCTCCAACGGTCTTGAGCACCCTGCTATTGGGTTCCAGGCTATTAAAATTTCCTTCCGCAAGCACCCTGAAATAATTGCCAATCCCACTTTTTCCGTAATAAAAGTCGTAGATAGAAATCCCATTGGAAGCAATCAAATTAAGGGCACTGACCGCCTGCTTCCGGATCGCATTTTCAAATTCAAAAAGGAAGCTGTGGACCTTCTGACGTATAATACTGAACTGATCGATGGTAAGCTTACGGATTCGGTCCAGGTAAGGAAGGCTCTCTTCTTTGAGGAGAACAGAAGAGAATCCCAGCAGATCTTTCTCTATGTTCCAGTTTTCTTCTTCCCCTGCCTTATTTTCTACAAAATCGACCAGAATGGATGTCAATTTTTCCTCATTTCCCACCTTGCTGATCAATATATCGATCACTCTTGACAAAAGCCCCGTCGTGTCTAATTCTACCTCAAAGTCAAGGGGTATCTTAAGGTCCTGGGCAAAAGTCCGGATAATCCGCTGCATAAAACTATCGATAGTTCCGATGGCGAAATCGGAATAATTATGCATGATGAGGGAAAGTACTTCGGAGGCTCTTTGAGAAATCAAAGTTTCGGAAAGGCCGGTTTCCTGTATCAGATCGGGAAGCAAATACCTGACTGCAATCGAGTCCTTATGCAATACCGGATCGGAAACTTGCTTCAGATAATGCAGCACCCGGTCCTTCATTTCGTTGGCTGCCTTATTGGTAAATGTGATGCCTAATACACGGTTGTACTTACCCGGCGAATCCAATACCAACTGCAAATATTCTTTCACCAGGGTGAAGGTTTTACCGGAGCCGGCCGAGGACTTATAAATGATGAAATTCTTTTCCTGACTTTTCATAGAAGTCAATAAAATTAATCAGAATATCCTACACCTGGAAAAAAATTTAATGATAAGACTGGTTTGCCCTGGATTGGATTTTACTATATTCGTACAAGACAATTTCAATAGAACACGGATATTCGAACTTTATTGATAAGCACAAATTGAGGTAAGTCTGATTAGTCGGCCTCATCTGTGTGCCATACAAAACAAATAATATGAAAAAAATCTACTTTACAGTATTGCTTCCTTTTTTGCTGATCATTTCAACATCCGCTCAGGATACTAAAGAAAAAGGCATTTACAGGGATAAAGTCCCAACTTATTTCAATGAAGTCATCCTCAGATCAGCCGATTCTTTTCTGACAGTCCCATCTGCGCCGGCCAGGTATTTTACAGCAGATCTGAGTGCTGAAAAGTTTCCGGTAAATCCGCAGGATTATAAGCAATATTGGCATAATCCACCACTTTCACAGGGTATTACCGGAACCTGCTGGTGTTTTTCCACTACTTCTTTTCTGGAGTCCGAATTGAAAAGGATGAAAGGAATTGAAGTGAAATTATCTGAGATGTTTCCGGTTTACTGGGAGTATGTTGAAAAGGCTAAAGCCTTTGTGAATACTCGTGGGGAAACTTATTTCGATGAAGGATCAGAAGCTATCGGCGTCTTGAGGGAATACAAAAAATACGGAATAGTTCCGGAAGAAGCTTATACAGGCATGCTGAAAGGACAGAAATTCCTTGACCATCGGGAAATGATAAGCGAAATGCAGGACTATCTAAAAACCGTAAAGGACGGAAATGCCTGGGATGAAGAGACTGTTGTTAAGAACTATCCGGTCCATACTGGATCATTATATGGGGCGGCCTCCTATGGAATTCCACTTTAATGGCAGGAATTACACCCCCCTGGAATTCCTGGGTGATTACCTGGAACTGAATCCCGATGATTATTACAGTTTCGTTTCCACTCTCAGCTTCAGGTACGGTGAAAGGGGGGAATTAAAAGAGGCTGATAACTGGTGGCACGATGATAGCTATTTTAATATCTCAGTGGATGATTATGCGCGCACTGTGAGGGAAGCACTCAAAAACGGATTTACTGTTTGCATATGCGGGGACGTATCGGAACCGGGCTATGACCGTTACACCCAGGTGGGGATAGTTCCTGATTTTGATATTCCGGCTTCTTATATCAATGCTTCAGCCAGGGAAATGCGATTAGTAAATAAAAGCACAAGCGATGATCATTGTATGCACATTGTTGGCTATTATCAGCAGGGGGACATTTTCTGGTATCTCCTGAAAGACTCATCCTCGGGTGCTTTCGATGGAAAACACAAAGGTTACAGGTTTATCAGGGAAGATTATGTTAAGTTGAAGATGATGAACATCATGGTTCACAAGGACGGGGCCAGAATCCTGGATAAGCTGATCAAGTAATAAATCTATTTCAGGACTAATTTTTTTACTTTCGGGAAGTTATTTACCTGCAGACGTAAGAGGTAAATCCCTGGCTGAATGCCATTTTCACGCAGGTAGATGATCTTATTATAAAGACCTCTGTCAAGTTCATCCCTGAAAAAACTCCGGATTTTCCTTCCGTTTATAGAATAGAGTGCAATCTCCACATCTGATTTGGCGAATAATTCATAACTAACCGTTATATTATCTGTTGCAGGATTTGGGTATATGTTGTAAGAAAAACTCCGGGAAGGATTTTCAGGCAGGCTGGTCAGCACATTCCTGACGGAATCCATATAAGTAGCGCTGACTATAGCGCCTTCCTCACTAATCTGCATGATAGGATGCCCATAATCTTCTGAAAACCATTTATATTCTGTATAATCCCTGGTGAGTGGTAAACCCATATTCAGGGAATCGATATAAATGCTGTCATATTCATGGATGACAGTTTTAAGTTTGAGGGTCTGAAACTCACCATAAGGAGTGCGTAAGGTTCCCCATCCCTCATAGAAATTGGTCCGGGTCTTATTTCCTCCAATATAACCAAGGTTCGGAACATCCAGGGAAAAATATGAATGTGAGGAATCAACCTCACCGTATTCCAAGGGATAACGATAAAGTGTATCAATTTGCTGGAAAGGTATCGGGATGGCAGTTCCCATTAAATTTATTCCATAACCCAGCATACGATAATCATTTGAGGTCTTTTTGAAAAACTGATATGTATCCGGTATTTCAAAATTCGGTATCAAGTCAAAGCCCGAAACTTTTTCCACAACCGTTGCTTTATATTCCTGGAAAATAATATTATTGAAAACAAATTGCATTATCTGAGGAGTATCGCCCGGACTGATAAAAGTATCAATCTGTTGCACCATGGCTGTCAGTCCGGTAAAATCCCAGGTCTGATCAGGACCTGCAAGAGTGTAATCCATCCCATTCAGGTTATAGCTGGTACTCTTACGGATAGTGTCCCCGGGTTGAGGTACATGGTTCCCGCTGATTATAACCTGACCCTGCAATACAATTACCATGCAACTCAACAAAATAGTGCTGTATATTTTCTTCATTCTTAGATTATTTCAGTTACAAATATAAAAGAAATAATATGAATTAACCATATATATAAAGCATTGTTAATAAAGCGGATATTGCTAGTTTGCACCTGGGTCATCCGAGTCGGGTTCAGGTTTTACCTCAAGTTTAGGTTTATTTTTTTTAGGATTTTTCCGTTTGAAGAGATCTGAAAAATGGTCAAATTCCCTTCTATAGAAAACACTTAATCCTTGTGTATAAGGAGCATAATTCTGAATGATGGAAATATCGTTCGATCTGTTGAAAGCCTTTACCCTGTATCGTCCGTCAGGAGTAAGCTTGTATTCAATATTTACATCCCCGACTATACTACTGGTTTTCTGGGTAGTATTATTATTATTGGAAGAAACATCAAAATTCCCGTCAATTATAAGGCGATCATTAAATAACTGGGTTGAAAGGGCCACTTCGATTTCTTCAGATGAAACATTATCCCCCGGGATATAATTAATCCCGATATCAACCTTATTGCTGATCTGGGAAAGCAAATTGCTGAGGGTATTGGAGAGCAGGGAGAGGGAACTGATAGGATTGGCCGATGATCCGCCGGTATAGCTGAAAGTACTGAGCACCAGAAGGGAAATGGCTTGCTGGTTCATCAGCGCCACATCGGTTGTATCGAGAACCGCGTAGATTGTTTGCTTTGTTTGTTCATTCAAATAGGGGAAGACAATGCTGAAGCGCATATTCGGATTAAACAAGTTATCTGAAAGACGGATAATGCAATAAACCTGGACTTTCTGCCCTTTGCTGGAAGGATCGAACATGGAAATACCCAATCCGTCGAGAGATGTCTTTAGCCTGTAACGTGCCGAGATATTTACATCGGCTTTATACAAATCCCCTTCCCATTTAATCTGGCTCCCTTCAATAATATCAAATCTTTTACTTACAAGTTGTTCAAGAGTGAAATTAAACAGGCCTGAATAAATAACGTATTTCCCATAGAGGGTGAGATATCCCCTTGGGTCGAGACCCATGCGTAGATGTCCATCGCCATTGGCTTTGATGAATCCCATTTCTGAGGGAAGATAGATCTGGACTTCAGCATCCCTGGTTACTTCCAGATCTATATTCAGGTGGAGACCTTTGATCTGTACCCTGTAATCCGGCACCTTGGAGGTAGTATCCTTGTTGTTGGTGAATATAATATAATCAGCCTGGGTTATATCAACGGAATAATTGATGGGTATGAACATACTGGTACCTTTATTGGTTTTTGCATCAATATCCAGGCTGAGATCATCGAAAGGGCCAAAAATATGGACAGTTCCTGTAGCAAAAGCTTTCCCGTAAAATATATCATTCTGATAACGTTGAATATTCATGACCAGTAAATTATCAGGTTTAACGGTCAGATCTATACTCATATCCTTAAAATAATGGTGATTGAGTGAACCACTGCAAAGGGCTCTATTGGTAAGACTATCATACAAAACTATGTCATCAAAACGGATCTTGTCTTTTTCGAATTCGACATCTCCGGCAAAGGAATATTTCGTGTTCAGGTAGTCAACTTTCATTTCCGCCCGCTGCAATGTAAGCTTCCCGGTCAGGAGAGGTTTATCAATGGTCCCGTTCAGGTCCAGGCGACCGGTGGCCAAACCATTTAAAACGGAGCTGAAACTGCTTAAGAAACTTGATCCGAAGGCAATATTGAAGTTACGGAAATTTGCTTCGATGTCAAAATTCTTTTTCTTGTCAAAAGGATAATATTCTCCCTGAAGATCCAGGGTCTTAAAGGTTTCCCCATCCCCTTTCTTATTGATGCCTGCTACCAGCATCATGGAACTGTCGGCATTGTTCCAGTGGGATTTCAAATATGCATCCCCCAGGGCTACTTTGTTTATGTTCAGATTTACAATCTGAAGGTCTGCTAAGATTTCCGGAACATGGTATATATTGGAAATGCCCATCTGACCATCGATCTTGCCCTCAAGATCAAGGTCACTGACAGCTATAGCAAGTTTGAAATTTGACAGCATCCAGTTTTTAAAAGAAAAATACAGGGTATCCCCGGGATTTTCAGAAACAGCGCCGTTGATTGAAAAATTTTCATTTTTCCCAAGAATAGAAATATTACGGATACTTATATAATTTGAATCAATAATGACATAGTTGCCTGATTTAACTGACCATGGATCGCCGTTAACAATTGCATTAGCATCTGTAATACTGGCCTCTATTCTTTTGCTTTCGGGGAAGAGCATGAATCCTCCGATACTTCCTGTATTATAGTCATTGGTGTCCTGGTCATTCCATTCCAATTTGTAGATCAGGCTATCCCCGGCCAGGTTTCCGTTCAGGCTGAGATTTTCCAGGCCCAGTGCCAGTGAATCGCTCATATCCTCTCCACGTAAGAGAAACTGACTGCTTCCAACTTTTATATTGAGCCCGCCCGAAGTTGCATTTCCTACAAAAGTGAAGTTTTTCGCGAGTAAACCTGAATAGTTTAGATCATCAATATTTCCATTGATGGTAAAAATCCGATTTCCTCCGGAATCAAATTTACCCCTGACAACGGCCCCCGGAGAGATTTCCAAATCCGGGAAGAAAAGCCTGGTGATCGGATCAATGTCCTTAAATTTGAGCTGGTATTCAATAGTTTGTACTGGTATAGTATCGTTTGCAGACAACTGGTAATCCCCTCCGTAGCTTTTGATAAATTCGTCGACAGCCGGGATGAGATGTTTGACCTGAAAGTTGCCCTGCAGGTCAGCATCCACATAATCAGACCTGACGCTTATTATATCCGGCTGTCCTTTATTCCGGGAACGGTTCAGGTCAAAATGATTCAATTCATAATGTATTCCGTTTTCCAGGTAATTCAAGCTGTCGATATGAATGCTGCCTACGAAACTGTCAGGATCAATTCCCTTAAAATCTACCTTCATTTTCATCTTCAGTTCCATATCATTGCTGCGATCAGCAATGTGCATGCGGTATGGAAAAGCATCATAAACAGTTGTCTCAAAATCAAATTTGGGAAGCGCTTTATTCAGATCGATCAAGCCTTCAAATCCCATATACAGCAGCGAATCCATGATCACAAACCGACCCTGGAACATCCTGGCTTTAAGATCTCCTCCAAGTATGATCTTATCATAAACATTTCCTTTATATTCCAGTGAATCAATCCAGCCATTGATATTCATATCCAGGCTCTCGGCAGTGAGGCCCCTGCCTTCGAACTCAGTTTCGATACTGAAGTGTCCGATATCGGGTTGTTTCAGTATCTTGCCAAGATAAAAATTCCGGGCTTTGACTTCCCCATGATATAGCGTAGTTTTTAAGTCCTCATCTTTACGCATTTCCATGTTAACAGCAACATTCCCGATTTCGGAATCGACATTCAGGTCGGCCTGGAAGTCGTTATATACACCTGCATAATTTCCCTCAATATGAGCGGTACCGAAACCATCCAGTTGTTCCGGAAGTTGAAGGTAGACTTCGGGTATCGGAAGCGCAAAATTATTGATATCTTCATTTGAAACATCCAGGGTCCGGATATCCAGTTTTGCATATGTTGTATAAATATCAGGGAGCCCTTTTATGGAGACATCCCCATCAAAATGTGTGGATTTACCTAAATCAAAGATGAAATCCTTTGCTTTGAAATCAGTTACAGTTCCTTCCACCTGTCCTGAAAACTCCACCGGATCGTCCATCACCAGCAATTCAGGAGCAAAATAGCCTATATCCTTCAGATTTAAAAGGCTTTGCCGTATATCTCCTTTGATATAAACACTATCCAGGAAATCTGTATATGCATTAAAATCGGGATAATCGAATGAAAAATCAAGGTCAATGGAAGAAAGTCCGGTTTTTATAATCAGATCTTTTATAGTCATGTTGGTAGAACTCACCAGGGCATTGCCCGAGAACTCTTTCAGTTTAAATCCGCTCTTTTCCCTGCAAGTCAATTCATTTATCCGGGCCTGGATGGTATCTCCCGAAAAACTGATATTCCGGGCTTTCATATTAATCTGGGATACCAGCATATCATTGTAATCTATGCCGGGGGAAGCTTCCATCCTGGCCTCATCCTGCATCGCGAATACCGTATTTGAAATTTCCAGCTGATCCAATAATAAGTGCATGGGCTTTGAGGAGCTAGTATCCCTGATTGTTGTATCGCCCTGGAAATAGGAGGTCAAAAAATCAAGGTTCAATGTCCCGTCATCCTTATAACGGTGTAATCCGAAATAAGTGTTTTTTAGTGTGATCTTGTGCAGGTGTATGAAGGAAGAGGATGGAACCGACCTGATACTTAAAAAAATCTCATCCGATTTAAAGAGCGGCTTATTCCTCGGATCATTGACAAGAACGTTCGTGAGTCTGACCGACAGCCCATCGGAAATACGCAGGCTCCCTATCTGGATATCAGATTTTAATTCACGGCTGAGATAATTTGCTGCCAGCCTCGCCGCCATTGTCTGGAAAGAAGAAGTCCTGATTACCGAATAAATGGTAAGCAGGGCGGTAAGCAGGAACACCACAATAAAGGATAATATTCTGGCCGTTTTTTTGATACTTTTGCGTTTTAGAATAAAAACAATATGAGCATTTACATATTGGGTATTGAATCATCCTGTGATGACACCTCCGCTGCTGTTTCCGTGGATAACGTGATCCTGTCAAATCTTATTGCAAATCAGGAAATTCACAGAAACTATGGCGGGGTTGTTCCCGAACTTGCCTCCCGGGCCCATCAACAAAATATCATCCCGGTAATCGACAATGCCTTGCGGCATGCAAAGGTACATAAAAATCAATTGGATGCCGTGGCTTTCACAAGAGGTCCCGGCTTACTCGGCTCCTTATTGGTGGGTACTTCATTTGCAAAATCTTTTGCACTTGGACTGGGCATTCCTATCATACAGGTGGACCACATGCAGGCCCATATCCTGGCGCATTTCATAAAAAATAATGATATGGGAGGCAGGACCCCTGAATTCCCCTTTCTTTGCCTGACTGTATCAGGCGGACATTCACAGATTGTACTCGTGAAAGATTATTTTGATTTCACCATAGTAGGCAAAACTTTAGACGATGCGGCT
>CAWBCI010000032.1:0-12535 GCA_963787195.1 uncultured Bacteroidales bacterium | reverse complement strand
GAAATTGTCGATTCGGCATTCGGCATTGTCGATTGTCGATGTAATTTTCGATTTCCCATTTCCCATTTAATTCGACATTTCGTGATATCGTTACTTCGCTACATCCACCGAATTCCCTACCTTTGACGATCACATTTAAGCACGATTATTTTGTCTGATAAATTTTCACCTCTGCCACTGCCCGCACTGCTGAAGCTGAGCCTCTCGGAAGTCCGCCGGGAACGCTTCCTGGGCATTCCCGGAAGCCTCTTTTTCAAACCCCTGCAGACCGATCCCTTCCGCATGGAACGCTATGGTAAGATGCTGGAAACTCCCTTTGGCGTTGCCGCAGGCCCTCATACACAAATGGCCCAGAATATTATCGCTGCCTGGCTCTGCGGGGCCCGCTATATAGAGCTGAAAACCATACAGACCCTCGACGAACTGGATGTTGCCAAGCCCTGTATCGATATGCAGGATGAGGGCTATAACTGCGAATGGTCGCAGGAACTGAAGGTGAAAGAGTCTTTCGAAGAATACCTCAAAGCATGGATCATCATACATATCCTGAAGAAAGAACTGGGTTTCGATGGCCCGCTGGGAACCATCTTCAACATGAGCGTGGGCTATAACCTGGAAGGCATTTTAAAAGAAAATGTGCAATGGTTTTTCAGGAAGATGAAAGATTGCAGCGAGGAATTGGATGCGATGAAGCAAATAGTCCGGAAAATGTACCCTGACATAGATAATTTGAATATTTCGCCGATTATTTCAGATAATGTCACCCTGAGTACCATGCACGGCTGTCCGCCCGACGAAATCGGGAAGATCGGCCTTTATCTCATCAAAGAAAAGAAGCTACATACAACCGTCAAGCTCAATCCGACCCTCCTGGGTGCGGAGGAACTGCGATCTTTGCTGAATGATGAACTGGGCTTTAAAACTCCGGTGCCGGACCTGGCTTTTGAACATGACCTGAAATACCCCGAAGCCCTGGAGCTTATCAATATGCTTACTGAAGCCGCAAAAGAGGAAGGATTGCTCTTCAGCCTGAAACTCACCAATACACTGGAAAGCCTCAACCACCGCGACATTTTCGGGAAGGAACAGCAGATGATGTATATGAGCGGGAGGGCCTTACATCCCATCAGTATTAAGCTATCAAAAAAATTACAGGAAGAATTTGAGGGGGAACTGGACATCTCCTTCTCAGCGGGTGTCGATTGCTTCAATATAGGCGAAGTGCTGGCCTGCGGACTGAAGCCCGTTACAGTTTGCAGCGACCTGCTGAAACCCGGCGGCTACGGCCGCCTCTGGCAATATGCCGAAAACCTGCGGAAGGAATTTGCAGGGAAATCAGCCAAAAATATCGAAGAGTTCATCATCTCATCATCAAACAAAAAAGAAAAAAATATTAAAAAGGCCGCCCTGGAAAACCTGCAGAACTATGCAGCCCGTGTCGCTGAAAACCCGGCATACAAGGTCACTTCCTTTATTGAGCCTTCCATCAAAACCGCCCGGCCCCTGGGCAGTTTCGACTGTATCCACGCCCCCTGCACCGATACCTGCCCGACCAACCAGGCCATACCGGAATACATGTTCCACACTGCTGAAGGAAATAATGATGCAGCTTTTGAAGCTATCTTCGATACCAATCCCTTTCCATCGGTCACCGGCATGGTGTGCGACCACCTCTGCCAGTTGAAATGCACGAGGATCAACTACGACAGCTCACTAAAGATCAGGGAGATCAAAAGATATATTGCCGAAAATCAAAGCGGGATATTCAACGAGGTTAAAAGTCTGCCCAATGGAAAAAAAGCCGCCATCATCGGGGCGGGGCCGGCCGGCTTGTCCTGCGCCTGGTTCCTGAATAAAGCGGGTTTTGAGATAAATGTCTACGAGCAGAAAAAGGTTGCGGGTGGCATGGTCTCCGGAGCCATCCCTTCTTTCAGGCTGACGGATGAAGCTATTGGAAATGATATACAAAGGATTATTTCATCCGGGGTTCATCTTCATGAAAATCATAAAATAAATAAAGAAAATTTCGATAAGATTTATACTGAAAACGATGTGGTCTTCCTGGCTGCCGGGGCGCAGAAATCAGCGCCCATAGAACTGGAAGGCATCAATTCAAAGGGAGTTCTAGATCCGCTGGATTTCCTGTTTAATGTGAAACAGGATAAAGCTACCGGCCTGGGCCGGAATGTTGTGATCATAGGCGGGGGCAATACGGCCATGGATGCGGCCCGCACGGCCTATCGCCTGGTCGGGAAAGAGGGGAAGGTTAGCATTATTTACCGCCGTACAATAAAGGAGATGCCCGCCGACCAGGGTGAGATCAAAGCGGTGCTGGAAGAGGGCATGGAGATCATCGAACTGGTAAATCCTGAAAGGATAATCATTAAAGAAGGAAAAATCGGGGGAATAATTTGTTCAGGGAATATTTTGGGTGAAAAGGATAAAAGCGGTCGTCCCCGGCCGGTGAAAGTCCCCGGATCGGAATTTGAGATAGCCTGCGAAACGGTCATACCCGCAATAGGCCAGCAAAGCGACCTGGACTTCCTTTCTCCCGAAAAATTAAAAACAAAAGAAAGAAGCTATAAAACGGCCATTGAAAAGCTTTACACCGGCGGCGACGCCATGCGGGGTGCCTCCACGGCTATCAACGCCATTGCCGACGGAAGAAAAGCAGCAGCGGAGATCATTGCTGACCTGGAAATCCATCTTCCTTCAAAAAATAAAAAAGAAAATAAAAAAGTAGATATAGTAGGACTACTGCATAAAAAAGCCATACGCATCCCGGCCGTATCGATACATGAAACGCCGCGTAAATGACAGGAAGAATTTTAATCTGGTAACTTCCTCTATGGATGAGGAAGAAGCCCGCAGGGAAGCTTCCCGCTGCCTGCAATGCGATGAGATCTGCAATGTTTGCGTGACGGTTTGCCCCAACCTGGCCAACTTCAGCTACTGGATGGAACCGGTGAATTATAAACTTCAAAAAGTAAGAAGAACTGAAGAAGGTAAATTAATTTTTGAAAAAGACAGGGATTTCAGCGTTTCACAGAAATACCAGATCCTGAACATACGCGACTTCTGCAACGAATGCGGGAATTGCACGACTTTCTGCCCCAGCAGCGGCAGTCCTTACAAGGATAAACCAGGCATCTGCCTCAGCCTCGATACTTTTAAACAGGAGGAAAAAGGCTATTACCTGAGCCGCTTGCCTGATCGGAATATTTTAATTTATAAAGAAGAAGGAAAAATAAAAACCCTAAGCCTGGAAAACGATAAATATATTTACGAAACCGATGAAGTGAAGGCAACGATCAACCCCGCGAATTTTAATATTGAAGAAGTTGAATTCCTGGATAAGGAAACAAATGAAGCGGATTTTAATTATGCAGCGGAGATGTCGGTTGTTTTAAAGGGGATTTATCAGATTTTCATTTAGTTAAGTTCATTAAAAATGTAAGGCTCGTTTATTAGCCACAAAAACACTAAAACTCTAAGAATCACAAAAATTAATTACAAAAAATCTTTGTGAATATCTTGGTGACTTTGAGGCTTTGTGGCAAAAAGGAAATTAAAATTTTAATCTAGAATAAAAATAGAAGTAAATGATCCCAATTATTGATAAAATTGTTGATGAGGGTATCCTGCAGAAAGCAGTAGACCGTTACCGTGAGAAGGGCATCATCCTCCCCACATTCGCCCAGATGCAAAACCCGGAGCTGATCCCCGGAAAGATCAAAGATAAACTGAAGAACATCGGCTTGTGGGACCTGCATCCACTTAACCTTTTCAGGATTACCTGGAAGAACGAGCCCAAAGCCAGCGGCGGGCAGTACGGGAAAGTGAACTATATGGAACTCCCCAGGGAACTTACGGGCGTGGATGCCCGCATAGTCGTGATGATAGGAAAATGGCTTCCGACAGGCTCCCACAAAGTGGGCGCGGCTTATGGCTGCCTGGCTCCACGAATCATCACCGGGCAGTTCGATCCGACTTATAACAAGGCCGTCTGGCCCTCTACCGGAAACTACTGCCGCGGGGGCGCCTTCGACTCCTACCTCATGGATGTGACCGCCGTGGCCATACTCCCCGAGGAGATGAGCAAGGAAAGATTTAGCTGGCTGAAGGAGATCGGGGCCGAAGTGATCGCCACCCCGGGCTGTGAATCGAATGTGAAGGAGATCTATGATAAATGCTGGGAGATCCGTCGCACCCGCAAAGATGCGGTCATCTTCAACCAGTTCGACGAATTCGGAAACTCCTGCTGGCATTACGAGATCACAGGCCATGCCATCGAAGAAATATATCAGGAAGTAGCAGGAAAGAATTCCCAGTTGGCTGCCTATATTTCAGCCACCGGATCGGCCGGTACCATTGCTGCCGGAGATTACCTCCGCACCAAATTCCCCCACCTGAAAGTGGTGGCCTCCGAAGCCCTGCAATGCCCTACCCTGCTGCAAAATGGTTTTGGCGGGCACCGGATCGAAGGCATAGGCGACAAGCATGTGCCATGGATACACAATGTGAAGAATACCAATGTGGTGACCGCCATAGATGATGAAGATTGCATGCGCCTCTTGCGGCTCTTTAATGATAAAGAAGGCCATGATTACCTGAAGGAAAACGGCGTAAATCCGGAAATAGTCGACAAACTCGAACTGATCGGTATTTCCGGTATAGCGAATGTGCTTTCGGCCATTAAAACCGCCAAACATTTTGACCTTACCTCGGAAGATGTGCTGATCACAATAGCCACCGATTCAGCTGAAATGTACCAGTCGAGGATTACGGAGTTGAATGAAGAAAGAGGGCATTATTCACTGATGCAGGCTGCAAGGGACCACGAAAAATGTATGCTCGGGACTTCTCCTGATTATATGAAGGAGCTCCGCTACGAAGACCAGAAAGCCATCCACAACCTGAAGTATTTCACCTGGGTGGAACAGCAGGCCAAGGATGTGGAAGACCTGCGCAGGCTCTGGGAAGACCGCGAACTCTGGCCGGCCATATTCAATCAGCCGGCCCGTTGGGATGAGCTGATCAAGGAATTCAACGAAAGGACCGGGCTTCTGAAAGACTGAAGCGGGTTTCATGAATATTTTCCTATCTTTAAATCAAATTGAAGATCGGCATCCATGACTGAAAAATATATTTACGAATGTACTTCCTGCGGGAAAAAATATCCCGGAAAGGGCGTGATGTACCTCTGCCCGGAATGTGCATCGGCGAATGTCGCGGACAGGCCGCCCAAAGGGGTCCTGAAAGTTATTTATGATTATGAAAAGATCAGGAAATCATCTTCATTAAAAGAAAATCTTTTTAAAAAAATAGAAGAAGAAAAATTCCTTCCCCTTTTACCCTTAAAAAGCCTTAATAAGTGGCCTAAGCTTAAAATCGGGAATACACCTGTTTATCATTATAATAAAATAGAAGATCAGGAATTAAATTTTGATTTATTCCTGAAGGATGATTCCCAGAACCCGACATTTTCCTTTAAAGACAGGGCTTCTGCGCTGGTTTCGGCCTGGGCAGCCGAGAACGGGATAGATACTATAATTGCTGCCTCTACCGGCAATGCAGGGTCCAGCCTGGCCGGCATCTGTGCAGCTCAGAATCAGAAGTCTTACATCTTCGTTCCCGCGAATGCCCCTTCAGCCAAGCTCACGCAGATGTTTATGTATGGAGCGCAAATTATTCCTGTTGAAGGGAATTATGACCAGGCTTTCGATCTCAGCATGGAAGCCACGAAAATGTTTGGCTTTTATAACCGCAATACCGCCTTCAATCCCTTGACCATAGAGGGAAAGAAGACAGTCGCCTTTGAGATTTTCAGATATTTTTCTGATTCTGATTCTGATTCCGTAACTGACGGGTCGAGAACTGACGGGTCGAGAACTGACGGGTCGAGAACTGACGGGTCGAGAACTGACGGGTCGAGAACTGACGGGTCGAGAACTGACGGGTCGAGAACTGACGGGTCGAGAACTGACGGGTCGAGAACTGACGGGTCGAGAACTGACGGGTTAACCCGTCAGTTTATATCACCTCGATTTTTACCAGACAGGATCTTCGTCCCAGTGGGCGACGGAGTCATTATTTCAGGTGTTTATAAAGGATTTGAAGACCTGCTGAAACTGGGGATCATAGATAAGATGCCCGTTATAGTGGCAGTTCAGGCTGAAGGCAGCAGTAATTTGGTGGATAATTTAGGGAAGAAGGATTTTCATGTGAAAACATCACGAACCCTGGCCGATTCAATCTCTGTGGATATCCCGCGGAATTTCTACATGGCATCTTCTTTCATTCGTAATTATAATGGGGAGAAGATAAAAGTAAGTGATGAAGAAATAATACAGGCATCAGTTTTATTGTCCACGCTTCAGCGGTATTTTTGCCGAACCCGCTGCGGCGGCGGCTTTTGCCGGATTGCTGAAATACCGGGAAAAGGGCCTGATACCTCAAGGGACAAAAAACCTGGTATTACTTACCGGGAGCGGACTGAAAGATTTAAAAGCCGTCCAAAACACGGTTCAAATACCGCCCTCAATTAAACCATCCATAGACTCATTAGAAAAAATATTCCATCCGAAAGGAAAAAAATAATACAGCTCATGATCTCTTTTTACCTGAATGACCGGAAGATAGAATACGAAGGTGATGAAAACCTCAGTTTACTGAACTACCTGCGGGAAGAGGCCGGGATCACTTCTGTGAAAGACGGGTGCTCAGGACAGGCTGCCTGCGGGGCCTGTACCGTGGAGATCGACGGGAAAGCAAGGCTTTCATGCACAAGAAAGATGAAATTCCTGGAAGGATCGAAGGTCATTACAATGGAAGGTATACCAGAAAAAGTAAGGGATGTGATCGCAAAAGCTTATGTGGATAAAGGCGCTGTCCAATGCGGATTTTGTACCCCCGGACTGATCATGAGGACCAAAGTACTCTTTACCGAAAACCCATCTCCCAGCCAGGGAAGAAATTTCAAAGGCCATCAAGCAGAATATGTGCCGCTGCACAGGTTATGTGAAGATTGTGGATGCAATAGAAGCAGCTCTCAGGGATCTGCGGGAGGAAAAGGAAGCTGTGGAAAGCACACAGGAAGGCGGAGTGGGCAAGCCCCTGAATAAATACGAAGCCTATGAAAACGCCATCGGGAAAAGGCTTTTCGTGAATGATATGCATTTCGATGGTATGCTGCATGGGGCTCTTCGTTTCAGCGATCATCCCAGGGCAATTATAAAAAAGATAGATATTTCTGAAGCACTTAAGCTAGAAGGCGTTCAAAGAATTTTCACCGCTGCGGATGTACCAGGAAATCGTTACACCGGCCTTATCTTCCCCGACTGGCCCCTGATGATAGCCGAAGGAGAAACTACACGATACATTGGCGATGTGCTTGCCGGCGTAGTGGCTGAAAGCTGAAGATACAGCCAGGAAAGCCGCAGCCTTAATCAAGGTGGAATATGAGATACTTGAAGCTGTGACAGATATTCACAAAGCACTGCAGCCGGAATCTCCGCAAGTCCACCCCGACCGGCCCAATCTCCTGGAAAAATGTATTGTACGCCGGGGAGTAGATATTAAAGATGTTTTTAATGGATCAAAATATGTTTCATCGGGCATTTACAAGACCCAGCGTATAGAGCATGCTTTCCTCGAAACCGAAGCAGCAGTGGCGTTTCCCGATGGGGATGGAATCCATCTTTACAGCCAGGGACAGGGAGTATATGTGGACCGCAAACAACTGGCTTCCCTGCTGGGATTGCAGGAAGAACAGGTGAGGGTGACCCAGGTGCCCTGTGGGGGTGGCTTTGGAGGAAGGGAGGATATGACGGTGCAGGGCCATGCCTCATTTTTCGCTTTTCTTCTGAAAAAGCCGGTAAAGCTGCATCTCAGCCGGGAGGAGTCGATACGCATGCACCCCAAGCGCCATCCCGTGTGGATGGATATCAGTCTGAGCTGTGATGAAAATGGCATACTCCAGGGAGTAAAGCTCTTCGCCATCGGCGATACAGGCGCTTATGCCTCTGTGGGTAACAAGGTTATGGAGCGTGTAGCCGGCCATGCCACGGGTGGCTATTTCGTTCCCAACACCGATATTGAGGCTCTGACGGTATACACCAACAACATACCTTGCGGCGCCATGCGCGGTTTCGGGGTGAACCAGGTGACTTTCGCCCTGGAAAGCTGTATTGACGAGCTCTGCGAGCAGGGCGGTTTCGACAGATGGAAATTCCGTTATGAGAATGCCCTCGACAGGGGTAAGATGACCGCCACGGGACAAATCCTGGAGGAAGGTGTTGGCGTGAAAGCCTGTCTGCTGGCACTGAAAGATCATTTCTATAAAGCAAAGTACGCCGGGATTGCCTGCGGCATCAAGAACTCGGGAGTGGGGAACGGCATGGCTGACTTTAGCGATGTCAAGATTCATATAAATCATGACGGAAGAGTGCTTATAGAACACGGCTGGACCGAGATGGGCCAGGGCGTGAGCAATATGGCCATACAGAGCCTGCACGAGGAAACCGGCATAGATACCCGGCTGATGGATGTGAAAGTCGATACAAAAGCCGGCATACCCACAGGAATGACCACCTCTTCGCGTGCCACCGCCTTGCTTGGAAATGCAATTATAGACGCATCCATTTCCTTAAAGAAAGACCTGAAAACCCATAATTTGGAAGAACTTAGGGGGAATACCTACCAGGGAAATTACACCTGCGACTGGACCACCAAACCGGGTACCGATGTGGATAAGGTCATCACCCATTATTCTTACGGATATGCTGCCCAGCTAGTGGTCTTGGATGATGAAGGGGAAGTGAAGAAAGTTTACGCCGCCCATGATGCCGGGAAGATCATGAACCCCAAGCTCTTCGAAGGGCAGATCCAGGGAGCCGTGCATATGGGACTTGGCTATGCACTCACAGAAGACCTCCCGATGAAAGATGGATATCTGGTGAGCGACAAACTGAGGGATTGCGGAGTTTTGACAGCCGATCAGACCCCGGAGATAGAAGTCATAGGTATAGAAGTTAAAGACCCCGTAGGCCCTTACGGAGCCAAAGGCATAGGAGAAATAGGGCTGGTCCCCACGGCAGGGGCGGTGGCCAATGCACTTTATACTTTTGATTGCATCCGGCGCTATAAACTGCCGATGAAGCGCAAATAGAGATCTTCTTTTTTGCGATATACCTTAGCCTCATTGATCCGCTATGTATATGTGAGCACCAGATATTCAAGTATATTTGATATCAGATGAAAGAATTGACTATAATATTCTTCTCTACCTGGAAATTCGCCGCAACTTTTCCTATTGCAATATATGTAATGGGAATGTCATTTACAGAAACGCTTTTTTACACCAATATCGGAGGTATTTTAGGAACCATAATATCTGTTTATCTTTCCCGATTTCTAATTAAACTCTGGAATAAATACTGGCCTGAAAACTTAAAATTCCGGAGAAAAACAAAGAAAATATTTACCAAAAGAAACAGAAGGTTTGTAAAAATAAAATCTAAATATGGCTTAATCGGGATAGTAATTTTAAGCCCTGTGATTTTATCCATACCAATAGGATCATTTCTTACCGTCAGATATTATGGGAACAGGCTAAAAAACTTTCTCTTCCTGATAGCCGGACAGTTTTGCTGGTCGCTTGTTTATACCATCTTCTACACACAGTTTAAAATGATTATTAGCTGATTTATACCATCTTCTACACACAGTTTAAAATGATTATTAGCTGATTTATATTTCAAGCACCCTCTTTCCCGGGGTTAAAATCCCGGTCAACTTTCAATTGTCCCTTCAGGACAGATGTAACGACGTAGCGATTGAACGATATTCGATTTACAGCCCCCTTCCCCCAGCCCCTTCCCCCAAATCGGGGGAAGGGGAGGGAGAAGACGCAGTGACGTAACGATTGAACGATATCCGATATGCGAAGGGAAATCCCAAATCCCGAAAAACAAATTCCAAATAAATTTCAAATTCCAAATTCCAGAAATCATGGAATAATTGTATCAATAACCGTTGCCCGTAGGGCATAAACAATTGTAGCCAAATGCACGCCCCCAGAATTTTGATAACCCCGCAGGGGTGAGGGGAATTGCCGATTCGGTCCGCCCAGGCGGTATCGATTTTCGATGTAATTTCCGATTTTCCATTTAATTCGACATTTCGATATTTCGTGATATCGACATTTCGCTACGTCTAAGTAGGTTCCTCGGAAAAAGGGTACGAAGATTTTAATGGATCCTGGGCTCCCAACGCTGAATTCCTCTTTGTATCGCAGTATATTCAATAGCTTCCTTCAATCCGGAAAATAATTCATTCTCCCAATTCTTTCTATTAGAATGATCTCTCAATAATAGATTTGCTTCATTGAAGAATCTTGTATTTTCATCTTTTGATAAAATCTTCCAGTAAAATATGATCCTTTCTTTAGATTTTACCAGATGCTGGGATGTGACAAGTTTATCCGATTTTTCACTATTTATCTTCCTTAATGAAGGGACCAAATTCCAGAGATTATTATTCTTCCATAAAGAAAAAGGAATAATATGATCTACATCAAATTCATTATTGTTTAATTTACTGGCAGTCCATGTACATTCCAGGCTTGATAAATTTTTATATACACGTCTTGCATCATCTACCTGCCTTAATCTTTCTTCAATTAACAAGAGATCGATTATTTTACTCGCCTTTATATTTCCTTTTGACAATTTTGAGGTAAGTTCAGCCCAGCGGAGTATAGTAGCATCAATGATCCAGCTACCCATCAATACAAATTCCCTCCATATAGCTTCCGGAATTATGATGGAACTAGTTTTAGAATCGAAATCAAGCAATTTATTTTCGTTATTATAGCCACCAGCATGTTTTACAGGCCCTTTAACTATTGTATTTTTTATTAAGTCATTTAATTGCCTATTCTCTAGCAGCAATGATGCCGGAAGTTTCAGCTTCATCTTATCAATATAAAATCCCTCATAACCATATTTATATTGACTGGAAATTTCATTTAATGCTTTTCTGAATGCGACAGGTCGCGAATATTCCGGACTTTCTTTTTGTATTTGTGGAATGAATTGGTCACTCTCAAATAACGGCCAGTAATATTCTATCCATTTGTCCACCACAAGTTGAACTGGCAACAGGACTTTCCCATTTTGTTTCCATTTGACTGCATTTAGGTTCTGGGTAGCAATTTCTGCCAAGGCCCTTACCAAAGCCAATTTATAAGTTGCTACTTTTTTATCTTTATTAAGTATCGACTCAATTGAATCAAGCGGCCGAATTTGGTTACCTGCATCTAGTTTAAATAATATTGTGGACCATATTGCATTAGTTAATTCATCGTGATCGTCCCATCTTTCAAGTAATTTAAATCCAAGTCTCTCAAATAATAATATGAGCTCACATGGGGTGATCCCATTGAATAACCGGCCGATGCTGTCTCTGTTTGTTTTTGAATTTATTCCCGGATAAAATGTTGGGATCGAAATTAATAATCTACCATTGTCTTTCAGGTGATTTTTAATGGCAAATACCGAGTCAAATAATTGAATCTGCGGAATATGCATCAATACAGCCGAGCAAAGTATACCATCAAATTTTTCATTTTCAGGAATAGCTGATAATTCAGGCAATTGATCCACAGAAACTCTATCTCTTAGGAGGGGATTATTAATTTTAAATGTCTCAATAAAATCTGAACAAGGATCGACACCCTTTACTTCATGTCCAAGTTTTTGGAGATTAAAAAGATCAATACCTGAACCTGCTCCAATATCGAGGATTTTTGATTTGTCAGAAAAAGCAATTTGAAAATATTTGGAAATCCCCTCTCGTGAATTCCTGTATTTATTATAAAAATAATCAGATCTCTTTTTGTATACATTTATGGTTTCAGCATCCATATTCTAATTATTTGAAGATAAAATTATTAAAATTCCAGGGATAATTGTGGGCTTATTATTTATTGAACATTGATCTCCATGTTTTCCTTTCAATCGTCCCTTCGGGACTCTGGATTTAAAGGCGCCTCCCTTTCCCGGGGTTGAAACCCCGGGCTACTTTCAGTTGTCCCTTCGGGACAGATGTAACGATGTAGCGATTGAACGATATTCGATTTTCAGCCCCCATCCCCCGGCCCCTTCCCCCAAAATGGGTGAAGGGGAGAGAGAAGATGTAACGATGTTGCGATTGAGCGATATTCGATATGCGAAGTGAAATCCCAAATTCCAAAAAATAAATCCCAAACAAATCTCAAATTCCAAATTCCAATAATCCTGGCGTAAATGGTTGAATTACAGTTGCCCGTAGGGCATAAACAATTGTAGCCAAATGCACGCCCCCCGAATTTTTACAACCCCGCAGGGGTGAGGGAATTGTCGATTCGGCATTCTGCATTGTCGATTTTCGATGGGATGTTTGATGTTCCATTTAATTCGATATTTCGACATTTCGTTATATCGTTATATCGCTACATCAATCTTCTCCCCTTCACCCGGTTGGGGGAAGGGGC